>NZ_CP130832.1:2445714-2751428 GCF_030549615.1 Stenotrophomonas sp. 610A2 | reverse complement strand
CATGTTTGATTTCACCAGCGCCAATGTCGGCAAGCCGATGGCCGTGGTCTACACCGAGCGGATTCCGCAGGTGACCATGGTCAATGGCGTGGAGCAGCGCAGCTTCCGGGTCAAGGAAGAAGTGATCTCGGTGGCCAACATCAATGGCGTGTTCGGCAAGGAATTCCAGACCACCGGCCTGGAGAAGACCGAAGCCGATGGCCTGGCCAAGCTGCTGCGCGCAGGCTCGCTGGCTGCGCCGATGGACTTCGTCGAGGAATACGTGATCGGCCCGAGCCTGGGTAAGGAAAACGTGGACCGCGGCGTCAAGGCGGTCGTCTTCTCGTTCATCTTCACCCTGGTGTTCTTCGCCATCTACTACCGCATGTTCGGCGTGATCACCTCGGTGGCGCTGCTGTTCAACCTGCTGATCGTGGTGGCGGTGATGTCGATGTTCGGTGCGACCATGACCTTGCCGGGCTTTGCCGGTCTGGCCTTGTCGGTCGGCTTGTCGGTCGACGCCAACGTGCTGATCAACGAACGTATCCGTGAAGAGTTGCGCCTGGGCATGCCGGCGAAGAAGGCGATTGCGGAGGGTTACGAGCGTGCCTCGGGCACCATCCTCGACGCCAACCTCACTGGCCTGATCGTCGGTGTGGCGCTGTACGCGTTCGGTACCGGCCCGCTGAAGGGCTTCGCGCTGACCATGATCATCGGTATTTTTGCCTCGATGTTCACTGCGATCACCGTGTCGCGTGCTCTGGCGACGCTGATCTACGCCAAGCGCAAGAAGCTGAACTCCGTGGCCATCTGACGCGAATCTCTTCGCAGAAGCCCGCACCTGACCGGTGCGGGTTTTCCAAGGAACTCCTTGCATGAAACTGTTTCCACTTCACATCGTTCCGAACGACACCAACATCGACTTCATGAGTCACCGCAAGCCGGTGCTCGCGATCATGGTGGTGTTGCTGCTGGCCTCGTTCGCCATCATCGGCTTCAAGGGCTTCAACTACGCGCTGGAGTTCACCGGCGGCACGGTCGTACGCACCCACTTTGAAAAGAGCATCGACGCCGACACGGTGCGCGAGCGTCTGGAGAAGGCTGGCTTCGAGAACGCCCAGGTGCAGAGCGTTGGCGGCGGCAATGACCTGATGATCCGCCTGCCGCCAGATGGCGAGCACAACAATGCTGCCGATGCTGCACAGAAGGTTGCCGAGAATGTCCGTGTTGCGGTGACTGCGGCGGACAATGTCGCCACCGTCCAGCCGGGCGAGTTCGTTGGTCCGCAGGTCGGCAAGGACCTGGCGATGAACGGCATCTACGCCACGTTGTTCATGGTCATCGGCTTCCTGATCTACATCGCTGCCCGCTTCGAATGGAAGTTCGCCATCGTCGCCAGCATCACCGCGTTCTTCGACCTGATCCTGACAGTTGCCTACATGTCGCTGCTCGGCCGCGAGTTCGACCTGACCGTGTTGGCCGGTATGTTGTCGGTGATGGGTTTTGCCATCAACGACATCATCGTGGTGTTCGACCGTGTCCGCGAAAACTTCCGCAGCCTGCGCGTGGAGCCGCTGGAAGTACTGAACCGCTCGATCAACCAGACGCTGTCGCGTACGGTCATCACCGCGGTGCTGTTCTTCCTGTCCGCACTGGCGCTGTACATGTTCGGTGGCGAGTCGATGGAAGGCCTGGCCGAAACCCACATGGTGGGTGCCGTGATCGTGGTCATCTCCTCTATCATCGTGGCCGTGCCGCTGCTGAGCATTGGTCCGTTCAAGGTCAGCAAGCAGGATCTGCTGCCCAAGGCCAAGGATGAGGAAGAGCTGGCCCGTCGTCCCTGACGGAATCGCACTGCCTCGCTGAAAAGCCGCGCCCAGCGCGGCTTTTCTTTTGCCCGCGATAAGGGCGAGGGCAGGGCGGTCCATGCGGTGGCGTCGGTTGTTTTCGATGCGGCAGCGCACTACGATCCTCCCGGTTCAGCGCGCAAACTGCTTGTGCTGCTGTCTTCTGTTTAGCCAACCGAGGTTTTCATGGTCATCAAACCGCGTGTGCGCGGCTTCATCTGCGTCACCACCCATCCGACTGGTTGCGATGCGGCGGTCAAGGAACAGATCGATTACATCAAGGCCCAGCCCAAGCTGGCCAATGGCCCGAAGAAGGTGCTGGTGCTCGGTGCCTCCACCGGTTACGGTCTGGCCGCCCGCATCAAGGCGGCGTTCGGCAGTGATGCCGCTACCCTGGGCGTGTTCTTTGAACGTCCGGGCAGCGAGACCAAGCCGGGTACGGCGGGTTGGTACAACTCGGCTGCGTTCGAGAAGTACGCACACCAGGCTGGCCTGTATGCGCGCAGCGTCAACGGCGATGCGTTCTCCGACGAGGTGAAGCAGAAGGTCATCGAGATCATCAAGGCCGACCTGGGTCAGGTCGATCAGGTGGTCTACAGCCTTGCCGCGCCGCGCCGCAAGCACCCCAAAACCGGCGAAATCATCAGCTCCACTCTGAAGCCGATTGGCGCGCCGATCACCTTGCGTGGCTTGGACACCGACAAGGAAGTGCTGACCGAAACCACGCTGCAGCCGGCAACGGCCGAGGAAATCGCTGGCACCGTGCAGGTCATGGGTGGCGAAGACTGGCAGATGTGGATCGATGCGCTGCTTGAGGCTGGCGTGCTGGCACCAGGTGCCACCACTACTGCATTCACCTACGTGGGCGAAGAGATCACCCAGGCCATTTACTGGAATGGTTCCATCGGTGCTGCCAAGAAGGATCTGGACGCCAAGGTGCTGGCCATCCGCGACAAGCTGCAGGGGCTGGGCGGCGATGCGCGTGTGTCGGTGCTGAAGGCGGTTGTAACCCAGGCCAGCTCGGCGATCCCGACCATGCCGCTGTATCTGTCGCTGTTGTTCAAGGTGATGAAAGAGCAGGGTACGCACGAAGGCTGCATCGAGCAGCTCGATACCCTGTACGACATTCTGTACAACGGCCCGCAGGGCGGTGCCAACGCGGCTGACCACATCCGCCAGCAGTTGCAGGACGCGCAGGGCCGTGAGATCGCACTGGTGGACGGCGAAGGCCGTCTTCGTGCGGACTACAAGGAAATGGCGCCGGAAGTGCAGGGCAAGGTGCTGGAGCTGTGGCCGCAGGTGACCAACGAGAACCTGTACGAGATCAGCGACCTGGCCGGCTACAAGGCCGATTTCCTGCGCCTGTTCGGGTTCGGTATCGACGGCGTGGATTACGAGGCCGATGTGAATCCGGATGTGGCTATTCCGGGGATTGTCGAGGTCTGAGTTTTCGGTTTTTTGGATGAGAGAAGGCCGCGCTTTACGCGGCCTTCTTTTTTGCATCTCTAGCTAGGAGCTTCCCCTCACCCCAACCCCTCTCCCGCAGGCGGGAGAGGGGCTTTAGAGCTGAGGTTGCAGACATTGCTCGCGCTCGCGGATTGCTAGCCCCTCTCCCGCATGCGGGAGAGGGGTTGGGGTGAGGGCAGCTTCTAGCGCGGAACGTCAGAACGCAGCCCAATCACCCATCAACCAAACTCAAAATCCATCTCGGCCGTCGGCGGCCCGACAAAATCGCCTTCCACGTAATCCACGCCGGCACTGAACAGCAAGCTCATCGTCGACGCATCGGCCACGAACTCGGCGATGGTCAAAATGCCCGCCGACTGCGCCTTGGTAGTGATCTCCTGGGTCTTCTCCAGCTGCTCCTTGGCCAGCGAAGGGTCAGCAGTAAACGCGCTGTCCAGCTTGAGGAAGCCGGGTTGGAAATGCGCCAGCAGCTGGAACGAATCCAGACCCGAGCCAAACTGCTCCAGACCGACCTTGCAGCCCAGCACGGTGACATCACTGAGGAACTGCTGCGCGTTGCGCAGGTGGGTGAAGACCTTGGCCTCCGGAATCTGCAGCCACAGCTGCGCGCCTTCCACGCCTTCGGCCAGCAGGCCGGTGCGGATCACCGACAGCAGCTCGGGGTCGGAGAACGACTCCGGGGTGATGCGCACCATCAGGTGCGTGCGGTGACCGGCGCGGCGACGCTCGCCCAGCGCGCGGATGGCGTTGGCAACCACCCAGCGGTTGATCGGCGCCAGCAGGTCATGTTCCTGCGCGATCGGCAGGAATGTCGCCGGCCCGACCGTCTCGCCGTTGTTTTCCATCTGCAGTGAGGTGTCATACAGCTGGATAGGCTCGCCCATCAGGTTCAGCACAGGCCGGAAGCGGAGATGGAAGCCATCGCCTGCCACCGCCTGGCGGATGCGCTGTACCCAGCTCTGGATGCGTTCTTCCTCGACGCGGTCAGCCGCGCCCGGGTCGAATACCTTGAACGTATTGCCGCCCAGCTCGATCGCCGCGCGCGCGCAGTCATTGGCGCGGTTCAAGACCTGGCCGACGCTGGCAATCTTCTCGCCGACCTGTACGCCGCCAATGCTGACGGTGACGGTAGCCGAGCGTTCGCCGATGCTGAATATCGCAGAGGCAAACGCAGTACGAACACGTTCGGCCATCTGCGAGGTGTGCGCGTAGTCGCCTTCGGTAAGTACGGCGAAATTGTGTTCGCCAAAGCGGGCCAGCTGCGCGTCTTCGCCGATTGCCTGGGCCAGCTTCTGGCCGAGCGCTGCAATCAATGCATCGGCCGAGTCCAGGCCGATATCGGGCAGCAGGCGTGCATAGTGATCCGGTTCGACCAGCAGGAAGCCGTACTGGCCATCGCTGCGGCCGACCTGGGCCACGGCGTTCTCCAGCTGCACCATGAAGGTTGGGCGGTTGAGCAGGCCGGTGACCTGGTCGCGCTGGCGCAGGGCTTCTACTTCGCGCGCCAGCTCGGGGTCGAACTCCTCGCGGCGACGGAACACGATCTGGAAGCAGCTCTCGCCTTCATAGGTGGCGGCGGTGAACTCCATGGTCGCCGGGAAGGTGTCGCCATCCTGGTTGCGAGCGTGCACTTCGTACTGCGGCGGCGGTGCTTCGCCCTTGCTCAGCGACTTCAGCAGTTGCTTGAAGTTCTCCACATGCTGCGGCGCCACCATGTCCAGCAGCGAGATGCCTTCCACGTCCTCGAAGGACTCGAAGCCGAACATGTCCAGGTAGGCTTCGTTGGCACGGATGTGCATGCCTTCGTGGATGTAGGCGATGGGATCGCGCGAGGACGAGATCAGCGCATCGCAGCGGCGCTCGGTCTCGCGCATCTGCGCCTCGATCCGGCGCAGGCCGCGTCGCGCCTGCAGGTCGGTCCATTCGTTCTGCACCACCGACAACAGGTGATCCGGCTGCTGGCGCAAGGCGATGGCGCGGATGCCATTGGCGGCTGAGTTCAGCAACATCTGTGCATCGATGCTGTCGCTCAGCAGGATCATCGGAATGTCCTTGCCGCTGGCCGCGACCTGCTGGGTCAACAGCAACTGGGGAATGGCGTAAGAGTTGGCTGCCAGCACCAGGTCGATGGGCTGACCCAGTGCCTGGTTCAGTTCGTCGGCGCTCTGCGGCCGCGACGGACGCACCGCGATGCCGCTGTTGCGCAAGGTGCTGACGATGGCCTCGGCGCTCTCGGCGCTGTCATCAACGATCAGCAAGCGCAAGGTGATGTCTTTGGCGTTCTGCATTCAAGACTCCCGGGGGACGGGGTTTAATACACGATGCACGGCGTTGGCGTCTATGCGCAGATCGCTTGCCTGTGACGTGCTCCCGTGAGTGTAGTCGCAAGGCGGGCAGCGGGGCGTTGCCGCCGCGGACCGGGCGCGCAGCGGCAGGGATTGCGCGCGGCCGCATGGCGGGCGTCCTGAGTGGATGAATCCGCTTACACCGCCATGCCGGCGGCGCGGCCGGATGCCCAGGCCCATTGGAAGTTGTAGCCGCCCAGCCAACCGGTCACGTCCAGTACCTCGCCGACAAAATGCAGGCCGGGGACGAGCTGGGATTCCATCGTCGAGGAGGAGACCTTGCGGGTATCGACGCCGCCCAGGGTGACTTCAGCGGTGCGGTAGCCCTCGGTGCCGCTGGCCACCAACGGGAAGTCCGACAGCAGGCTGGCGGCTGCCTTGAGTTCGGGCTCGTCCATCTGCCGCATCGGCTTGTCCTTCAGCCATTGCTCGCACAGGCGCAGGGCCAGTCGCCTCGGCATGACCTCGGACAGCACGGTGCGCAGTTCGGAGGCGCCGCGCTCTCGCTTCATCTGCCGCAGCCATTCAGCTGCGTCGTGATCGGGCAGCAGGTCCAGTCGCAGGTCGTTGCCGGGCTGCCAGTACGAGGAGATCTGCAGGATCGCCGGGCCACTGACACCGCGATGGGTGATCAGCATGGAATTGCGGAAGCTCTTGCCGTTGCAGCGCGCCTCCACTGGCAGCGCAACGCCGCTGAGCTCGGCAAAGCGTTCCTGGTGGGTGCCGCTAAGCGTCAGCGGTACCAGGCCAGCACGGGTCGGCAGCAGTTCGTGGCCGAAGTTGCGCGCCACCTCGTAACCGAAGCCGCTGGCGCCCATGCTGGGAATCGACAAGCCACCGGTGGCGATCACCACCGAGGCGCTGTGGAACAGGCCCTGCGCGGTACGCACGCGGAAACCATCGGTGCCACGCTCGATCTGCTGCACGCCGCAGTCGGTGCGGATCTGCACGCCGGCGTCGGAACACTCGTCCAGCAGCATCTTTACGATCTGCTTGGAGGAGATATCGCAGAACAGCTGGCCGAGTTCCTTCTCGTGATAGGCGATGCCGTGGCGCTCGACCATCTCGATGAAATCGGCCGGCGTATAACGCGCCAGCGCTGATTTGCAGAAGTGCGGGTTGTTCGAGATGAAGTTCGCTGCGGTGGTGCCGGTATTGGTGAAGTTGCAGCGGCCACCGCCGGACATCAGGATCTTCTTGCCAACCTTGTTGGCATGATCGATCACCTGCACGATGCGGCCGCGCTGGCCGGCGGTGAGCGCACACATCAGCCCGGCCGCGCCAGCGCCGATCACCAATACGTCGCAGCGGATTAGCTTGTCTGCCACTACTGCTTACTCCGCCGGGCGCTTGCGCCACACCGGGATCACGTCCAGCTGGATGTGATCATTGAGGATCTGCACCTCGCCATCCTGGATCAGCACGCTCCAGCGCATCGCCCGCTGCACCTGTTCGCCCCAGCGCTCGACGAACGCAGACGGCAGGTCGACCACCGACAGGTTGTTGAAGCGGGTCAGGTGCTTGCCCTGCTTCTGCCACCAGATATCGGAGGCATTGCCGCCGTAATTGACGATCTGCACGCGGCGGCTGCGGTTGCAGGCCTTGCGCACGCGCGACTCGTCCGGGTGGCCGAGATCGATCCACTGCTCGATATCGCCGGTGTAGTCCAGCTGCCACAGGTCCGGCTCGTCCTCGCTGCTCAGGCCCTTGCCGAACTCCAGCCGGTCCTCGGCATTGAGGGCGAAGGCGAGCAGGCGCACCATCAGGCGCTCGTCGGTTTCGGAGGGATGCTGGGCCAGGGTCAGGTTGTGGGTCGCGTAGTAGCCGCGGTCCATGTCGCTGATCTGCAGCTCGGCCTTGCGGATGGTGGCGGTGAGGGCCATGGGAATACCGGGTACAAAGACCGCCCATCATAATGCCTTGCCCTGCAACGGACCCGCCCCGACGTGCCTGATCATGATCTGCCCAGCCGCCTGCAACTTGCGCCAGGCCCGTGGACCAGCCTGCTGGAAGGTTTGTGCGCGCGGTTTCCGGCGATAGGCCAGGTGCAATGGCAGGACCGGTTTGCGCGGGGCAGGGTGCAGGGCAGTGACGGCCAGCCGTTGCTGCCGACGCAGCCGTGGCGGGCGGGGTTGGAGATCCAGTACTTCCGCGAGGTTGCCGACGAGCCGGAAGTACCTTTCGCCGAGCAGATCCTGTACCAGGATGCGCACCTGCTGGTGGCCGACAAGCCCCACTTCCTGCCAGTCACCCCGGCCGGGCGCTTCGTACGACAGACCTTGCTTGCGCGGCTGATCGCCAGCACCGGCAATCGCGAGCTGGTGCCGCTGCACCGGATTGATCGCGGCACCGCCGGACTGGTCCTGTTCTCCTGTAACCCGGACACACGAGCTTTGTACCAGCGGTTGTTCGCCGAGCGCCGCATCGACAAGGGCTATGAAGCCCTTGCTCCGGCCTTGCCGGCGCTGCAGTTCCCGCTAGAGCGGAACAGTCGCATCGGCCGCGGCGAGCCTTTCTTCCGCATGGCCGAGCTGGCGGGCGAGGCCAATGCCTTGAGCCGGGTGGATGTCATCGAGCGGCGTGGTGATATCTGGTGCTATGCGCTGGAGCCCGTGAGTGGGCGCAAGCATCAGTTGCGCGTGCATATGGCGGCGCTGGGCGCGGCTATCATCGGTGACGATTTCTACCCGCAGGTGCTCGAGCGCGCGGCTGATGACTACAGCCAGCCGCTGCAACTGCTGGCACGGCATCTGAGCTTCGTCGATCCGCTCGACGGACGGCAGCGGGCGTTCCGTAGTGGGCGTGAGCTTCTGTGAGTTTCAGCGCCGCTGCGCCAGCCAGCGGTCGAGCTGCGCGGCAAAAGCCTGGCGATCACGCGCGTGCAAGGTGGCTGGGCCGCCGGTCTGGATGCCAGCCCCGCGTAGTTCTTCCATGAAATTGCGCACGGACAAGCGCTCGGCAATGGTGTTGGTGGTGTAGAGCTCACCACGCGGATTCAGCGCGATGGCTTTCTTTTCCAGCACGCGTGCTGCCAGGGGAATGTCCTGGGTGACCACCAGATCGCCGGGATTGACCCGTTCGGCGATGGCATCGTCGGCAACATCCGGGCCGCCGGGCACCTGCATGGCACGGATGAAGCGCGAGGGCGGGGTACGCAACCATTGGTTGGCGACCAGCACGGTCTCGACCTTGGCCCGTTCGGCGGCGCGGAACAGGATTTCCTTGATCACAACGGGGCAGGCATCGGCATCGACCCAGATCTGGGTGGGCGAACGGGTGGCGGAAACGGCGTCTTCAGGGCTCATGCCGCGCAGTCTATTGGATTTTCGGACTTTGCTGGTTCCGGGCTATCGTCAGAAAATTGACTAATTTCAGCCACTTAATGGACGAACTGAATCAAAATGGGTTTCTGAATACGGTAATTATCGCTTTTTGGAACAAAGCGGCGTATTGTCCATCCCACTGTGCTTGCAAGGGTCACCGTGAATCGTGGCCTGATGCAGTTGATCTTCTTGATCGGCTCATCGATCCGCTTTACCAACGCCTGCAACTCAGTCTCGGCCCCGATCTCCGGTGGCTGCGATTATTTCAACTTATGTTTCAGGAGTTAGTACATGTCTGATCGTCAGACCGGCACTGTCAAGTGGTTCAACGACGCTAAGGGCTTCGGCTTCATCACCCCGGAAAGCGGCCCGGACCTGTTCGTGCATTTCCGCGCCATCCAGGGCAACGGCTTCAAGTCGCTGCAGGAAGGCCAGAAGGTGACTTTCGTCGCCGTGCAGGGCCAGAAGGGTATGCAGGCTGACCAGGTGCAGGCGGTCTAATCGACCCCTTGCTACCGTAAGGTTGCTTGGAACGCCGGAAGCGAAAGCTTCCGGCGTTTTTATTTGTGCTTTCCCATCGGGTTTCGTCTCGCACTGACGCTGCGTTCTGCCGGCGCTGGTTAGGATGCAGCTTCGATTTCGATTGAATTGAGCTGGAGCCAGCGATGATCACCGTGCACCATCTGGAACAATCGCGCTCGCAGCGCGTGCTGTGGATGTTGGAAGAGCTCGGCTTGGCCTACGAAGTGGTCAGCTACAAGCGCGACCCAAAGACCTGGCTGGCGCCAGCGGAACTGCGCAAGGTGCATCCGCTCGGCAAGTCGCCGGTTCTGCAGGACGGGACGCTGATCCTGGCTGAATCCGGGGCCATCCTCGAATACCTGGCCGACCGCTACGACCCGGAGCGCAAGCTGTCGCCGCAGCCGCTGCCGGTAGAAGCGCCGGAGCGCCTGCACTATCACTATTGGATGCACTACGCCGAAGGTTCGGCGATGCCGCCGCTGCTGATGAGCCTGGTGTTTGCCAAGGTGCGCAAGGCACCGCTGCCGTTTTTCGCCAAGCCGATCGCCCACAGCATCGTCGACAAAGTGATGAAGACCTTCATCAGCCCGCAGCTGCGCCTGCACCTGGGCTGGATGGAACAGACGCTGGCCGAATCGACCTGGTTTGCCGGCGAGCGCTTCAGTGCAGCTGACATCCAGATGAGCTTCCCCATCCAGGCGGCTGCGCTGCGTGCCGGCCCAATGACCGATTACCCGAAGCTGCAGGCCTTCCTGGCACGTATTGCGGAGCGGCCTGCCTATCAGCGCGCCGAGCAGCGCGGTGGTGCGCTGGACAAGGTGGGCGGCGCACGCTGAGCTTGCAGCGGTGCCTGCCAGCCCCCATTTCCAGCTGATGAACGACACGCTTCCGCAATTTGATAACCGCTTCCAGCACGAGTTGCCGGGTGACCCCGAATCCGGTGCGCGTCGCCGCGAGGTGCTGGGGGCCGTCTGGTCGACAGTAATGCCGACGCCGGTGGCTGCGCCGCAGCTGCTGGCGTACTCGGCCGAGGTCGCTGCGTTGCTTGGTTTTGATGCGGCAACGGTCACCAGCCCGGAATTCGTCGAGGTCTTCGGCGGCAATGCCTTGTTCGCCGGCATGCAGCCGTGGGCCGCCAATTACGGCGGGCATCAGTTCGGTCACTGGGCCGGGCAGCTTGGCGATGGCCGCGCCATCTCCTTGGGTGAGTTGCTGGCCAATGGCAAGCGTTGGGAACTGCAGCTCAAAGGTGCTGGCCCAACCCCGTACTCGCGCGGCGCCGATGGCCGCGCGGTACTGCGTTCTTCGCTGCGTGAGTTCCTGTGCTCCGAGGCCATGCATCATCTTGGTGTGCCCACCACTCGCGCATTGAGCCTGGTTGCTACGGGCGAGCCGGTGATGCGCGACATGTTCTACGACGGTCATCCGCAGGCCGAACCCGGTGCGGTGGTGTGCCGGGTCGCACCGTCGTTCATCCGCTTCGGCACATTCGAGCTGCCGTCGGCGCGCGGTGATGTCGCGCTGCTGCGGCAACTGGTCGATTTCTGCATTGCCCGTGATTACCCCGAGCTGCAAGGCAATGGCGAGGCGCTGTATGCCGACTGGTTTGCGCAGGTCTGCACGCGTACCGCAGTGATGGTGGCGCAGTGGATGCGGGTCGGCTTCGTACATGGCGTGATGAATACCGACAACATGTCCATTCTTGGTTTGACCCTGGATTACGGCCCTTATGGCTGGGTCGAGGACTACGATCCGGACTGGACGCCGAACACCACCGATGCGCAGGGCCGACGCTATCGCTTCGGTACACAGATGCAGGTGGCGTATTGGAACCTGGTGCGGTTGGCGCAGGCGTTGTCGCCGCTGTTTGCCGAGGTTGTACCCTTGCAGGCCGGATTGGATGGCTTCCGCGCGCGCTATGAGGCCGAAGAGCGTGCGCATCTGGTCGCCAAGCTCGGCCTGGGCGAATTCCGCGACGGCGACGCCGAGCTGATGGCGCAGTTCCAGCGGTTGCTGCAGGAAGGCGAGATGGACATGACGCTGGCGTTCCGCGCCTTGGCGTCCATTGATATCGACGCGCCGGAGATTGACCCGCTGGAGCAGGCCTTCTACTCGCCGGCTGCCCGCGAGCAGGTGCTGCCGGCACTGACCGACTGGCTGCAGCGCTACGCCGCGCGGGTCCAGGGCGCAGGGCAGCCGCCGCAACAGCGCCTTGATGCCATGCAGGCTGCGAACCCCAAGTACGTGCTGCGCAACTGGCTGGCCCAGCAGGCCATCGACCGTGCCGAACAAGGCGATATGGCCGGAATCACGGACTTGCTGGACGTGATGCGGCATCCTTACGACGAACAACCCGGGCGCGAGGCTTTTGCCGACAAGCGTCCGGAATGGGCGCGCAACCGCGCCGGCTGCTCGATGCTGTCGTGCAGCTCCTGAGCACCTCTCCACGAATGACCGATATGACTTCCTCTGCCTACCCCGAATGGTCGCGCCCGATCCGCGACATCGCCGACTTCCCCAAGCCCGGCATCCTGTTCAAGGACATCATCCCGCTGCTGGGTGATGGCGCCTGCTTCCGTGCCGCCGTTCAGGCCATGGCCGAGCCGTGGCGTGACGCCGGCCTGCATGCGGTGCTGGGCGTGGAGGCACGCGGCTTCATCCTCGGCACCGCGCTGGCGCTGGAGCTTGGCGTGGGCTTCGTACCGGTGCGCAAACCGGGCAAGCTGCCGGGCGCAACGCTGAAGCAGGAATACGCGCTGGAATACGGCACCGATCGCATCGAAGTCAGCGTCGGCGCAACCCCGCCGGGCGCGCGCGTGCTGCTGGTCGATGACGTACTGGCTACTGGCGGCACCTTGCTTGCTGCCTTGCAACTTGCTGCCCAGCTTGAGGCACACGTCCTTGGTGGCGCGGTGCTGGTCGAACTGGATGGCCTTGGTGGCCGTGAGCGCTGGCCTGCTGGCCTGCCGTTGACCGCTACACTGGTTTACTGAGCACCTGATCCACCCCTAATCCGCGGAGTTCCGAATGCCGACGTTGAGTGAGCTGCTGTCTTCCTTCGATGGTGAACAAGGGCTGCTGCTCCCTGACAGTTGGCGCCAGGGTCGCACCGCTTATGGCGGTGTGCTCAGTGCGTTGGGCGTGGCTGCAGCGATGCAGAGCCACGCGGCAGCGCTGCCACCGCTGCGCTCGATGCAGGTGACCTTCATAGGTCCAGCCGCCGGCATGCTGCGCTTTGAGCCGGCGGTGCTGCGTGAGGGCAAGTCGGTGGTGAATATTGGCGTGGATGTGTACTCCGCGACGCCTTGGCAGCGCGCTTGTCGCTGGTACTCGGGCGCGCCCGTGACAGCGCGGTTGCGCATGATTTCGCCGGCGAGCTGCCGGCCAAGGGGCCTGCCGCGTACCGCGATTTCGATATGGCAGCGATGCCGTTCGCGCCGGCCTTCACCCGGAACTTCCAGATGCGTCCTGCCGGTGGCGCGATGCCGGTGTCGGCTGCGGAGATTCCGGAGTTGCTCACTTGGATTCGCCATCGGGATGCCAGCGGAGTAGATCCTGCCGTGGCTCTGATTGCGATGGGCGATGCGATGCCGCCGGCAGCGTTCACCAGTTTCAGCACCCCAGCACCGATCAGCTCGATCACCTGGAACGTAGAGCTGCTTGAGCCTGTGCCACAGGGTGAGTGGTTCCTGCTGCGCTCTTTCAGCCAGCATGCGCGCGATGGTTATTCATCGCAGGACATGCAGGTCTGGGATGAGCAGGGCCGGGTGGTGATGCGCGGCCGCCAGAGCGTGGCGGTGTTCGCCTGATGCGCGCCATGCGTGTGTTGGCTGGATTGGCGCTGCTGCTGGCGATGCTTGGCTGGACTGCGTGGTTCGTCATCTGCAACGTCTATGAGTTCTCGCTTGCCTTGGACCCGGTGGCATTTGCCTGTGGCTGGGTGCTGAGCGCGGTGCTGGTCTGGCGTGTGTTCCGCCGTGTTGCCTGGCCGATGTTTGCGCTGGCGACCTGCATCGGCGTGTACCTGCTGCTGATCCATCGCGGCATGGGCGAGACCACCGCGCTGGCGCTGTTTGTCGCAGCCAGCGTGGCGATTGTTGCCGCGGCATTCCGGGCAACGCCGCGCGCTCGCGCGGCCTGAGGCAGGCTCAGCGGTTCAGCCGGATGTCCCCTTCGGCCAGCGTCTGCCGCAGGAAGGCCAATACTGCCGGGCCGCTTTCCCGGTCGGCGCGGGCATAGCCTTCGGCAGTGCCGCCAACCGGGATGTATGGACCGGTATCGCTGCGGAAGGTAGTGGGCTGCAGGAATGGGGTGATCAGGTGGCCCGCGTCGGAGTAATACAGCAGGGCGTCCGCTTGCGGCGCGCTGCGGCGCTTCAGGCGTTGCATCGCCAATGCCGCCATCTCGCCGGAAACCCCGAGCTGATCGTCACCACCTGCGACCAGCAGTAGCGGGCCGTTGATGCGTTCGATTGGCAGCATTGCTCGCTCCAGCGCCGCAGCATGCGGACCGGGCTGGTTCCAGTTGAGCTGTTCCACATAGGGCAGGAACGGCAGATCGCGGCCGCCAACGCTCAACGCCGGCTCATCAACCGCGCGGAAATCTGCCGGCTGCACATCGCGGCGGATGCCGCGGAACGGCGCGGGACTGCCTACCCACGACACCGCCGCCTGCAGGCGCGGGTCGTGTGCGGCGGCTGCCATCGCCACGATGCCGCCCCAGGAACCGCCCATCACGCCGACCTTGCCAGCAAAGGGCTGGGTGCGCAGCCAGTCGACCGTGCTGCTGACCGGGTCGATGGGGACGCGGATCAGATCCTTGGGCAGTCCCGGCATCCGGTAATAGGCAACGGCCACTGCGACGAAACCGTTGGATGCCAGCCAGGCGGCGTATAGATTCGCGGTGTCGATGCCGCCTTCGGCGCCGCCGAGGGTGATCACGACTGGGTGTCGGCGGCCATCATCCAATGCCCCTGCAGGGTGATAGAGATTTCCCACCACGCCTTGCACCTGCAATGGTGTGGCAACGACGTCGGCTGCATTGATCCGCCGCAGCAAAGTCTGTTGCCCGATCCGTTCGCCATCAACGAAAGCCTCCAGCTGCATCGTTGCTGGTGCATAACGCAAGCCGTCGGCATCGCTGCGCATCGGCAGTGGTGTGGGATGGCCTTTGCCAGCTTCTGGCCGCATCGACCAGAACAGCCCCGTCGCATCGACACCCGCGTAGCTGCCAGCCTCGGCGCCTGCAGTGGCGGTATCGGCAATGCCTTGGTGATCGGCACGGTAGTTTGCGTGCGCCAGCCATCGATTACCGCTGCTGTCCTGCATGGAAAGTTGCAGTTTCACAGCTTGAGTTGGTAGCAGGCCGGCAACGCTGATCTGCACCGATTGATCGGCTGGACCGTCCACGGGGTATACGCGCAGTTCAGCGGCAAGGGCCAGGGAGCTGCAGCTGAGCAGCAGCGGAAGCAATAGATGTTTGAGCATGGGTGTTGTGAACGAGGAGCGGCCTGCGATGTTGCCGCTGCTGGCACTGCGCCGGAACATGTTGATGCTGCCAATGGCGCAGGCCGTGCCGGGCTTGGCGTGAACCGTGCGCGATCAGTTGTGCTGATGCATCGTCGCTTCAAATGCCTCGCGATGAAGCCGGCTCAGCGGCAGCTGGGTGCCATCGAGCAGTTCCAGCGTCGCATCGCCATTGCGGCGCGGCAGGAGGCTGCGCACGCGTGCGCAATTGACGATTACCGCGCGCTGCACCTGCACGAAGCCGGCCGGCGCCAGCTGCTCGGCGAGGCGACCGATGCTCTCGCGCAGCAGATGCACCTGCTTGCCGACATGCAGGCAGGCATAGTGGCCGGCGCTGTCGATGTAGTCGATGTCGGTCGGCGACACGTAGTCGGTGCGGCTGCCATTGCGGATGCACAGCGGCGCCATCGGGTTGATCACTTCGCGTGCGAGGTGTCGCCGCACGCGCTCCAGCGCCACTGCGAGCCGGCTGGCATCCAGTGGCTTGGGCAGGTAGTCGACCGCGCCCAGTTCGTAGGAGGCCAGCGCATGCACGGCGTGGGCGGTGGTGAAGATGATTGCTGGTGCGGGTGCTGGCAGGCTGCGTGCGAGTTGCAGGCCATCTTCATCGGGCAGCTGGATGTCCAGTAGCAACAGCTCGACCTGGTTAGTAGCCAGCAGCGAACGGGCCAGGGCGATGCTGGGTGCTTCGCCGACTATATGGATATCCGGGTGCGCAGCTAAAAGATGGCGCAGCTTGTCGCGGGCCAGCGCCACGTCATCGACCATCAGGGTGCGGATCACGCGGATTGCTCGCTGCTGGCAAGTGGTAGCTGGATGCTTACCTGGAAGTGCGCACCATCGCGTTGTGCGTGGAGCGTGGCACGCTCGCCATAGATCGCCTGCAGACGTTCGCGGCTGGCTTGCAGGCCGATACCCATGCCGGCCGCGGCATCGCCAAGCGGGTTGCGGATCTGCAGGTGAAGCAGATCATCGTGCGACTCGAACTGCAGGTTGATGGTGGCCTCGTCTGTGTCCGAGGTGCTGGCGAAGCGCACGGCGTTCTCAATCAATGGCTGCAGTAGCAGGCTGGGCACGCGCGCATCCCAAGCATCGGCGCTGGCCTGCAGTTGCACCTGCACAGGCTGTTGCTGCAGCAGTCGCTGCAATTCAATGAAGGCCATTGCCTGCGCCACTTCCTCACGCAGGGCGACGAAGGGTTCGCTCTGCAGCAGGTTGCGCAACAACTCGCCCAGCTGCGCCAAGGCAGCGTCAGCGCGCTCGGCATCGCGGTAGCCAAGTGCGCCGATGGCGTTGAGCGCGTTGAACAGGAAATGGTGATTCAGCCGAGCCCGCAAGGCTTGTTCACGTGCCTGCGCCAGCAGCTCACCACGGCGGCGATAGCGGCGGATATAGACCATTGCCTGGCCAATGCCGATGACTGCGACATAGGTCGGCAGCGCGAACAGACTGGTGGCGATAACCGCATGCAGCCAGTTGTCGGGCAGCGTGCGTGGCAGTGCCAGTTGTGAGAGGCAGTACCCAAACAGCCAGCCAATCAGCGACAGCGCAGGAATGATGCAGATTCCGGCGGCCAGCAGCTTGCTCGTCGTCTTGGCATCGCTGCCCATGCCCAGCGGCCAGCGCGCGCAAAGCTGCCAAAGGCCAGGTGTCGCCAGCAGCCATGGACTGTAGATGCCAAGCAGGAACAGCAGGGAACGCATCAGCTCGACAGGAGCCAGACTACCGGCTGCGGGTCCGGTCAGCTGCACCGCTGGCAAGGTGACCAAGGTCAGCAGCAGCCAACCCGCACACACCGCACGCCACGGAAATTCCGTGGCATGCGTATCACCCGCAATGCTGGACGAGCTGGAGTCGGGCAGGGATGACATGTGCGCGCTCAAGCGCCGGGCTGGGCCGGCGCCTGCTTACATCTTGCGGACGCGGAAACGCTTGCCCTTGATCTTGCCGGCTTCCAGGCGGGCCAAAGCCTTGCCGACCTGCTCACGGGCAATGGCCACGTAGGAGCGGGTGGGGAAGATGTCGATCTTGCCGATCGCCTTGGCCGACAGCCCGGCATCGCCGGTCAGTGCGCCGAGGATGTCGCCAGCGCGCAGCTTGTCGGTCTTGCCGCCATCGATGCGCAGGGTGGTCATCGCTGCCTGCGGTAGTTCTGCAGGACGCGCGGTTGCCAGCGGGGTCTTCTGCCAGTTCAGCGGCTTGCCCTGCTGTGCTTCCAGTGCATCGGCGCGGCTGCGTTCGCGGCCGGCGACCAGGCTCAGTGCAAGACCATTGCGACCGGCGCGGCCGGTGCGGCCAACGCGGTGCTGGTAGGTGTCGATGTCGGTCGGCAGCTCGTAGTTGACCACGGCAGCCAGGTCTTCCACGTCCAGGCCACGCGCGGCCACGTCGCTGGCGACCAGCACGTTGCAACTGCGGTTGGAGAACTGCATCAGCACTTCATCGCGGTCGCGCTGTTCCATGTCACCGTGCAGAGCCAGTGCCGAGAAGCCGAACTGGCGCAGCGAGTTGGCTACTTCGTCGACGTCCTTGCGGGTGTTGCAGAACACCACCGCCGATTCCGGGGTGTACTTCAGCAGCAAACCGCCCAATGCCTTCTGGCGATTGGCTGGCTCGGTTTCGAAGAACAGCTGCTGGATGGCCGGCGCTTCGGCCTGGCCATCGACAGTGACCTCGGCCGGCTCATTGAGCAGGGCACGTGCCAGTTCGCGGATCGCTTCCGGGAAGGTGGCCGAGAACAACAGGCTCTGGCGGTCCTTGTGGGTGCGACCGGCGATTTCGCGGATCGGCTCCTCGAAGCCCATGTCCAGCATGCGGTCGGCTTCATCCAGCACGAAGCTGCGGACCTGACCCAGGTTCAACGCGCGCTTGCGCGCCAGTTCCTGCACGCGGCCGGGGGTGCCGACCACGACCTGCGGGTCATGCGCTTCCAGCGAGGCCAACTGCGGACCCAGCGGCATGCCGCCGGTGAGGATCAGCAGCTTCAGGTTGGGGATGCCGGTGGCCAGCTTGCGCAGCTGCTTGCCGACCTGGTCGGCCAGTTCGCGGGTAGGGCACAGCACCAGCGCCTGGGTGCGGCTGATCGACAGGTCGAGCCGGTTGAGCAGGCCCAGCCCGAAGGCGGCGGTCTTGCCGCTGCCGGTCGGGGCCTGCGCGATCACGTCGCGGCCTTCCAGGATCGGCGGCAGGGCCAGCGCCTGAACCGGCGTCATCGAGGTATAGCCCAGCGCGTCGATGCCAGGAGCGAGTGCCGGCGACAGCGGCAGGGAAGAGAAGTCAGTCATGCCATATTTTCGCAGAAGCCGGGCAGCGGCGCTTGCCATCCTGAATGGGTAGCGTCGCGGGCTTCATCCAGCGCCCAAGGGGAGGATTCAGCCCTTGCGATTATTGGTGGCAGGTTTGCTCTTGGGTGTGACGGTCTTGGTCCCGGATGGGCGCTGGTAAACGAAGGGATAGGGCACAGCGGGAGCCTCTGGCAAGCCAGCGCGCCATTGTTCGAGCACGTTTGCCACCGCCCTGCCGTTCTTGAACTGCGGTTCGGAGGGGAGCTCGCCTTGCTCTTTCTCGCGGCGGCGGACGGTGCCTGCAGCCAGCGTGTAGGCGTGGGCGAAGTCATTGGTGGTGTTCAAGGCCTCGACCAGGAAGGCGCGGCCAAACCAGGTGGCGCTATCGGTATTGCCGCAGCCAAAGGAGGGGCGATCCTTGCGCGCCGCGGTGATCACCATACGTTGCGGAGAAATCAGCGCTGGGACGAAGGCGCCTGAGAAACAGGCCGAAACCACGACCACCGCATTGCCGATCTGTGCTTCGTCCAACATCCGCGCGAGCTGCGCTGGTGCAAGGTAATCTTCCTGGTCGCGGCCGGTGTGCAGATAGACGCTGTTGTCATGGAGGCCGTGGCTGGTCAGGTAGAGGAACAGCACGTCTTCATTCGGATCCAGTTTCTGCCCGAGTCCCTTGAGGGCATGGCCGATGCTGTCGGCGGTAGCCAGAACCTGCGGCGGGCCGCCATGACCCAAGGCGGGCTGATTGACTAGGCTGATCATGCGGCCTTCGGCACCCCAGCGTGCTGCCGACAGTTGCCGCAGGTAGGCCACTTCATTGGGGAACACGTCTTCGTCGGCATCGCCGGCCACGCCGAGTACATAGATGTCGGTGACGCCGGGGCGCTGGGCTGGCAGGCTCGCCAAAGCGGCGTCCAGCATCGTGAGCTGGCTGCCTTCGAGTTTGGGTGTGGTGGCTTGCCGCTCGGGTGCTGCGGCGGCGCCAGCGAGTGCAGGCCAGGCCGCACAGGCGGCGAACAATACGTTGGCGACGGCTCTCATCAGCCGGGTAGGTGAATGCTGGGAAGCGCGTTGGGCTGCCATTGCCGTAATCCATGACGGTGGGTAGGCGGCAAGGTCGAGCCGACCTTGCTGCATCCAGTGCGCGCCCGTAGGCGGCCCTGATGGCTATGGTGCCGGAGTTCAGGGCTGAATGCGTAGTGCGGAGTCGCCGGCTCTCAGAAGTGATGTCGCGAGCGACCAAAATTGCCAATCCAGCGGCCAATCCCTTGCGGCCTGGGTGCGCTCGGTCAAATCAGTCCGTGTGCAGCGACCAGCCATAGGCCAGGGCGGACTTCTTCCTCAGGTTCTCAAGCTGCTCAGCGGCGTTGATGGCGCTGTTGGCGCGGTAGACCAGATCTTCCAGCCGGCACAGGATGCTGGCCTGTTCGTCATCGTCTGGCACCACCTCGACGATCTTGTCGACCAGTTGATGCATCTCCAGCAGTTTCTGCTTGCGCTCGTACTCGCCAAGCGACGTCGCGTCCTGCACGACCTGCTGCGCAAGAACATCGAAGCTATCCCGCAACTTCTCGTAGTCCATACAGCACCCGCTGTGATGGCTGCCAGCCAATAGCTTGCAATGGTGCTGTCGGGGATGCCCTTACCTCAATGAGGGTTACACCTTATAGAGACTAGGATTTATCTGACAAGGCTGATGCGGAGCGGGGCAGGGGATCTCAGGGCCCGCTGGACAGCGTGTGCGGTTGGTGGCTGGAGGACCTGGGCGGGCGTTGCTTCATGGTGCAATGGCGTAGACGTAAAAATCGTTGTCCCGGACCCATCCGAGGCCTTCATACAGTCTTTGCGCTGGAACATTGTCCTTCGCGGTCTGCAGTTCAATGCGTCCAGCTCCAAGCCCTTTCGCTGTGGAAACGGCCGCGATCATCAGCTTTCTGGCCACGCCAAGACGACGAGCGTCCGGGGACACAAACAGGTCGTAGAGAACGTAGCTTTTCGTTGCGCCAACTGAATCGAACAGTGGATAGAGCTGGGTGAAGCCGAGAGTATGGCCAGCCGAATCAAGGGCAACCAGGATCAGGGAAGATCCCTCGTGCAGACGGGCGCCAATGAACTCCCCGGCCAAGCCGGGATCGGAAGCTTGACCATAGAACTGTCGGTATTCATCAAAGAGCGAGGCGACGGGTTCCATGTCAGTAGCAGTGGCAGGACGAACGGATATTTCCATCTTCTATCTCCTTGCGATTGGTTCTGATGGCTTCGACGTTGGCTAACCTGATGGCTCGAAGAGATGGCAGTGCAGCTGCTGGATACGAGTCGGATGATCATCAGCACGGAGCAGGATCACATTATGGCGCGGCGCAATCCAGATCCAGCCAGACCGCAGATGTTGTGCGCCATCTCCGATGACGGGCGGCACGGCAGCAGCATACCGGGGTGAGCGTGGTTTGCTCGATCTGCGGAGAAGCCCACTATCCAGCGTTCTGTGTGCCAGTCACATGATGGGGACCAAGGATCCGGCTATCTGGTAGCTTGCTGGCATGAGGCCGCCCTGCGAAGACATTCAGGATCGCACCCCGGTGTGGGATCACATGCAGAATTTCTGGATGGACACCGATCCGTTGATCTTTCTTGCAGACGTCGCTCGCGCCTGCGCGCAGTCCAAGTACTCGCTTGAAGAACTGGAAGCCATCTTCTGGAACGAAGTGCGCCCCGCTGTTTCATTCAATATGGCGATGTTTCCTGCTCCCGAGTGGGCCGGATTCAAGATCGACTGGCTCAAGGAGCGCGTGCTTCGTAAATCCCGGTTTGGCAAGCCCTTGCCACGCAAATGGCTGCATCCATACGCGGCAAACTGGTGGCGCAAGCTCAGCGCTGCCATCGTCCAGAGCAGAAGTGATGCGCGCGCCAGTTGATGATTCATTCAAGCCGACGGCGGGGCTCGACTACTTTCAGTCCCGAACCGCTCCCGGCAGTTGAGGCCACCAGCTTCCGTGCTGGGCCATGCTTCCAGAAAGCGTTACTTCGGCAAGAGCTGCCAACTTCAAAGGGTGGCCGACGGCAATCTATGTCAACGAGGTGGCTGCCTCTCACCTGGTCGAGCGGCTCGGCGAATCGTGGTTCGTCAAACTTGATCATCACATTACGCCACGCGGGAGCGTGGTCTGTTGCCCACCTGAGCTACGAGACGGGCAGGGCAGGCTGTGAGGAATGGGTGCCGCGCCATGAAGTGACGATACGGGCCGCGACAGTGTTGATTGCTGCTCGCAAATCGAGGGCGCGAGGCTGTGATGAGTGCCTGTGCTGATCAGCGCCTCATGTGCGGGTTGAGGGTGGGGCGTTGATCAGCGCGACTGCCTTGATCAGCTCGGCAATCAGTAACCTGTCCATGCACAAGGAAAGACGCCGACGTACAGAGGCCGCAGATAATGAGGCTTGGGAAGGGGGTCAGGCTGCGACAAGGCTCTCTACGGGAATGCCAAGGTTCTTGTGCAGCTTGCGGATCATTGGGAGTGTCAGCTCGCGCTTGCCGTTCAGTACCTCATACACCCGGTTTGGCTGACCAATGCTGGAGACCAGATCCTTCACTGTCAGGCCAGACTGCTCCATGCGGAACTTGATGGCCTCAATAGGGTTGGGCGCTTCAAGCGCATAGTGCTTTGCTTCATAAGCCTGCACCAGCGTGACAAGGACATCCAGGTGATCGCCCTCCGGAGTATCGGGAAGAGCCATCATCAGGCCGTCGATTTCGCCCAATGCGGCACGGTAGTCGGCTTCATTTTTAATGGGCTTGATGTCCATGGATTACCTCAAATGGTTTGGGCGTCGATGGCGTCGTACTGCGGATGAGTACCAATGAAACGTACGTACACGACTCGATAGTGATAGTTGATCCAGACGATCAGCCTGTATTTGTTGCCTGCGATGTTGAAGACAACCCTGCCGTCCTTGAGGATGCTTGCGTTGCCGAAATCCGCCTTGACCTCAGCTGGCTGGCTCCAGTCGGCCGCGTCAGCATGCTTGTACCAAGCCATCGTCGGCTCTTCGGCATCGGCATATTCGGGTTTGTCTTGCCAGAACGCCTTGAGCGTCGAAAGGGCTATGACTCGCATAGGGGAAACCATAGTCCCAAATTGGGACTATGGCAAGGTCCTATGAGCCCAGAGTTGTCAGCTGGTCAGGCCCCGCCCTTCCAGGAAGTAGGAGCCAAGGGATCTTCCAGCGCGGGCAAGTGGAGCGTCGGGATGAATCCACAGCACGAGACCCTCCAAATGCCCAAGGGCACTCCCGCAGTCGCGCGGACGCGGAAACAAAAAAGGCCGGAAACCCTTGTTGCTACTGGGTTTCCGGCCTGGTCGGGACCTTGACGGTCCATCTAATGGTGGAGGTGGGCGGATCGTCCTGGCACCCCTTCCTAAGCAGTTGAACTGCAAGGAAAAGCCGGTGACGCCGTCCCCTCAAAACGATACCTCAAACGATACCCAATCGTAGCATGCAGCACGGTAAGGGGCTCGTGGGCGGCCGTTCTCGAAAGAGGACGGCATGCTGTGGAAAATCTTGGCAGTTTTGGCATTGGTGGCCGGCGGCCCGGCTTGGGCGCAGGGCGGTTCGATTCCGCCCACCGGAATCAAACAGGGTTGGGAGCGTCAGCACCTGGGCGACTACTCCAGCGAACCAGGGGAAGCATTGGCTGATTTCCTTATTCGGTCTGGCCGCGCGCTTCACGACTTCACCCGGCAGAGCGGAACCGAGGCCTGCGGTGCAATCGCCAGCGATGGGCAGCGCTTTTCGTTCCGCCTTTACACGGATGGCGTCCCCCACGGCTGCGCCATTCGGACCAGCGATGTGCTGGAAGGCTTCGTCTTTACCGGCGAAACCATTCATAGCCACCCTTGGCAAAGGCTGCTGACGATGACGCCGGCAGCCAGGGCTTGGAGCCAGTTCTATCGGGACGGCAATGCCGGAGCCCCGACGCTGCGCAACGACGGGGCGGCCGGCTTCAGCAAGGCCGACCGTGCCAACGGAAATGGATGGCTGGTAGCGGGCGGCACCTTGCTGCAGCTCATCAATGGAAAGACCGAGCGCCATGGCCCGGTCTCTCTCTCCACTGAGTGATTCAATGGCCGTTTACGGGCATTTGAACTCGTAAGCGGACCAGTCGGATGCGCCCACGCTCTGCCAGTAGAAGGCTGACCCGGCCCCCACCGTTTCACATGCGCACTCTGTCGGCCAACTCACGGTCCCGGTGCTTGGGGAGCCAAATCCAGGCATCGGGGTCAGCTTCTGCTGAAGCGCAGCAACGCAGGACCGGCGCTCTGTCGTCAACGCCTGCTCTTGAGGCATTACAGGGGAAAACGTCGCGTCATCGTTGGTATTAACGCTCTGCGTGCAGTGCGATTGGTCAGCGTAGAACTGAGAGACCGAGCAGAACACGCCCCAGCCGTAAAGCCCACCGTCGCCCCAGGAAATCCACGATTTCCCGCTGTAGGACGGATAGGTTTTTGCCGGTGGTGCCGGGGTTGTGCAGGTGTTGGAGGTGGTGACCCAGGTCGTGATGCCAGCCCAGGCCGACCACGCCGACCAGGTGCCCCAGGCATACGTCCCGGTGGGCGCCGGGCAGGACGCCGCACGGGTCTGCGTCCGCTGTTCCTGCCGTGTTTGCGTGATGCCCCCGAGCTGGCCCGATGGGCATGCCAGCGTCTGCGACGCGGTGCGGGTCTCGGTATTCGTTTGCATGCTGGGGTTCGGCAGCACGCAGGCCGGCGCGCATGTGCTGGACGTGGTGGCCCAGGCGCTCCACCCGCCCCAGGTCAGGACCGGGGCGGCCCAAGCCTCAGGACAGGCATAGGTGCCGGCCCGGCTGCGGCTCTGGGCCAGGCTGCCCAACTGTCCGGCAGGGCAACCCACGGCCTGGCTTTCCGTCTCAGTTCTCGACGCGGGTGACGGCACTGCGCACGTAGCCAACGGTGTCGGCGTCGGTGTCGGCGTGACAACCGGCGACGGCTGGGGAGTCGTCGGAGTTGCTGGTGCTGGCGGGGCCGTTGGCACGACCGGCGGCTGTATCGCCGGCGGTCCGGGCGGCACCACGCCAGGCGTTCCAGGCATTGCATCGTCCACTTCGGGGGCCCCATCGACCGGGCCCACCGGAGTGCTGGGGTTGACCGGGTCCACCGATGGCGGAGCAGGGGGCAGTGCAATGGGTGACACCGCGACTGACGAGCCGGACGCCAAGCCGGAGAAATACACAAAACCGACCCGGTCCCCGCCGTCGCGCTCGCAGGCGACCGTAGCGGTTGCGGGGTCGTATTTGTGGCCCACGTAGACCGACTGGCCGTTGACCTGAGCATCCCAAACAGCCGAATCGCCGGCCATGGCCCCAATCAGCCGGACGCACGCGGACTTGGGCACGTCGCGGGTTTCGACTAAAAACGAGTCGTTTCCGCGTCGCACCGTGTTCGGCAGGAAAGAGACCGAACCGCCCCAGGCGTTGAGCAGGCCGCCATCGCGGCGGAGACGCTGCGCAGCCAGGCCGTCGGCTTTAACGAGGGACGTTGACAGCCCGGAGAAGCCCCCGAGGATTCCTAGGCTACGGTCGATGGCGTTGGCCGTTTCGCTGAAATCCAACTGCGTCTGTTTCACATCTGCGGCCACGCTTGTCGGGCCGAACAACAGCCAGCCGGCGGCCGCTATCGCGGACGAGACGCCGAGGACCAGCAGAACCTCGACCAAGGTGTAGCCCATGACGAGTTTGTTAGGACGCAGAGCACTCATGATCGTGCCGCCTCACGTGCAGCTGCACGTTCTTCCAAGTGTTTGATGCCGCGTTCCCGCAGTGCTTCCCGCTTTTGCGGCTCACGCTCTAGTTGGGTTGCAATGACCAGGAGCGCCCCGACGATTTCTGCCGGGTCCCAGTCGTCCGCACCCGCAGCGATGGTCAACCCGCCGAGCACAATCTTGCGGTGCGCATCGGCGCTGCGAAACAGTGCGGCGCGTTCCTTGGCCTTCTCGCGTGCGGCGTGGCGGGCCTGCCGTTGCTTCTGCTGTTTCTCGGCCAGCATGAGCTTTGCTTGCTCCTTCGCGGCGACTTCAAGAATCTTCGCCAGTTTTAGTTTTTGCTTCTCAACATCCGCCACGGCACGCCTGCATTAAGTCCTGATAACCCATGCAAGCAGATTCAGCGCGGAGCGCAAGGGGCATCGCCCCAAAACTGGCGCGAGCGAGCAGCGAGCGCCGCTTTTTATTTTGGCTAAAAAGTTGACAGTTTCTGCGTGCATGGGACGCTGGATGTAGGGGCCAGCGAGCGCAGCGAGCAGCCCGGTTCTCATGCGGTTTTCAGAGGGTGCGAAGCGCCCGAAGAAAACAACAAGAGCGCGGTTATGCAAACTCTTCGAGTTTGCCCGCGGTCAGGGGCTTCGCCCCCGACACCCCGCGAGCGCTACGCACTCGCTGCCCCCTTCCGCCGGACGCCCCCGTAAACGGGGACTGGCGGGTTTGCCGAAGCTTGGGGACCGTGTGGCCATTTACCGTTGCGAAATCAAAACCGTCAGCCGAAGCCAGGGCGCCAGCGCCGTGGCCGGCGCGGCGTATCGCGCGGGCCTAGACGTCACCGACCTGCGCACGGGCGAGCGTCACGATTACACCCGCAAGCAGGGCGTGGTGGCCTCGGGCATTTTGGCCCCGGCCGGCTCCCTCGAGTGGGTTCAAGACCCGGCCCAACTCTGGAACGCTGCCGAAGCCGCCGAGACGCGGAAAAACTCGGTGGTGGCACGGGAGTTCCTGGTGTCGCTGCCGCACGAGCTGACCGAGGAACAACGCGCAGAGCTGGCCCGCGACATCACCGCCAACCTAGTGGACCGCTTCGGCTTTGCGGCCATGTTCGCCATCCATGCCCCGGACAAGAAGGCCGATGAGCGCAACCACCACGTGCACATTTTGGCGACGACGCGGCGAATGGAGCCGACCGGATTGGGCGCAAAAACGCGCGAACTGGACGACCGCAAAACCGGGGCCGTGGAAGAAGTGCGCGCCCAGGTGGCCGACACCATCAACGCCCACCTGGAACGCGCCGGCCTGGTCGCGCGCGTGGACCACCGCAGCTTGCTGGACCGGCAGATGGCCGCCGTCACCGTGGGCGACTTTGCCCAGGCCGCCGAGCTGGACCGCCAGCCGGAGCCCAAGGTGGGCCGGACCGCCACCGCTGCCGCCCGTCGGGGCAAGCGCAGCCCCCGCGTCGAACGCGTCCAGAGGGTGCGGGCCGAAAACGCCCAGCAAGCCCAGGCCCAGGCCGACCGCTTCCGCGAACTCAAGTCCCAAGCCGCCGCCGAAGGCCGGCTGGGCATGGTCGACGAGCAGGCCCTGCACGCCCGTGCGTTGCTGGAGCGCCAACAGTCGGCCGCCCCGTCTCGCAGTTCCCCTTCTACCCCACAGGCCTCACGCCATGACTCAGCCCACCCCCAGCGACGCCGCGCCCCCGCTCTCACTCGACATAGCCTTGATGCTGTCCGAGTCCGAAAACCCGGACCTGGCGACGAGCGCGTGCCTGCGCTGCGCCCACTCCACAGCCTTAACCCTGGCTTGGCCGCGGGGGGACGACGAGCGCCCGAAGCCGGCGGATTTAGTCGTGTTTTGCGGCCAGATGCACCGCGATATCACGACCCTCGTCCAGCGGTGCTCAGGATTTCAGCCCAAGAGCTGACACCCAGGGCAGGGGCCGCCATCCAGGCGCGTGCACAGCGTCCAGCTGCGCACAAAGCCGGGTCATCCATGCCCCGGCAGGCCCCCGTTGGGGGCGGTCAGCAGGGCAAGGGGGCGGCAGGCATCGAGCGCGCTTCACGCAAACACACACAGAACAGACAGGCGGAAATCATGGCCGGAGACCAGGCGGCGAAGAATCTAGAAGAAATGATTGAACAGATGTTCAAGGTGGCACGCCGGGCCCTTCAATCTGGCAACAGCAACGCCACGCCTGAGCAACGTTCTGCCTCTCGCGCACTCATCAAGTGCCACACAGACCTGCTCGAATGCCGGGCTGCACATGTGCAGGCGAGCGAAGAACGGCAACAGGCTCGGTTGGCCCGGCGCAGGGCCGTGGCTGACGCCAACACCTTCCCGGTGCCCGCAGATTTCCTGTCTACGGCGCTGCGCAAGGTGGGACGGCCTACCGCCGAAGACAAGGCTGCCCAGGCGGCGCAGGAACAGAAGCGGCAAGCGAAGGCGCAGGAGCAGCAGGCTCGGAAGCTCCGCGATACGACCCGGGAGGCCAAGAACCAAGCCGGGGTGGCGTTCGAGCTTGCGCAGGCGGATTTTTTGACGCACTTCCCGAAGCACTTCCCGCCCGTCAAACCTACTGACGAGCTCGCGCCGATGCGGGAGATGGGCCCGGTGCCGCAGACCCCGGAGCAGGCCTTGCGGCCAACGGAGTCGGTCAGTCCGCCCCGTCGTCCGTCCCCGCGGCCTTGAGCAGGGCCGCAACCGCCTTGGCGCGTTGCTCCGGAGACAACTGAGCAAGCGCCAGCACCGCGTCGGCCATCGCTTCGTCCTCGGCCACCAGGTAGGCCATTGGAACGCCAAGCACCTCGGCGAGCTTGCCCAGCCCGTCCAGGTCTATCCCCCGCGCTTGGCTTTCATACCGGTTGACCCTGTTGCCGGCCAGGTTCTTATCAAGCCCCATGAGCAGACCTAAGGCGCGCTGGCTGCCGACCCCGCGCAGTGCTCGGGCCTGCCTCAGCCGGTCGGCGAAAAGCTGGCGGGGGGCTGGGGGTGATTGGGACACGTGCGCAACCGGCAAAAAGACCAACTTTCAGCATGACTGCAACGCTCCCTTTGAGGTAGTCTCTACCTTAAAGGTAGCACCCCGCTACCCGCCCAGGGAACGGCCATGAACTACGCACCAGCCCCCACCACCTCAGTGATGACCCCGCAGGCACGTCTAACCCTTTGCTTCTGCGTCGCGGTTCTGTTAACCGGACCTTTTGGGTTCATCATTGGGCCAGTGATGTCCCGCGTGCTGCGGAGGCGCGCGGAGCGACTCCAACCCGCAGCGGCATACGCGGCTGCACAGCGCAGCGCTGGTCACTTCAATGTGGGCCAGCTATGGGCAATCACGGCCTGCGGCATCTGGGGCTTCATCGGGCTCATCGCCATGGTTCCGATGCTGGCGATTCTTGCGCTGAGCATCATTTCCTGACACGGGGATGCTTAGCTACGGATGCGTGCGAACAACCAAGAAGGCATCACTCTGGATACGCGTTGGACAAGGCCTGACGATGTTCATCGGTGACGCCCGCCTCTAACGCGTCCAACCAGCCATGGAACTCTTCGAGGTGATTCAGGCTAAACACCTTTACTCCGAAGGCCTGCTCCAGGTCTATTCCTCTTTCACCCATCAGCTCTGCCATCGCCTGGTCCAACGCTATGGCATCGCAATATGGTGCGTAGAACGCTGCATGGTCCACATCTGAGTAGAACCCGCTCAGCTTCCCGCGAGCACGCTCAAGATTTACATAAGCGCCGTTCCGAACCATCCTCTGAAGCGTGGCGTATGAGCAAGCACGCACATGCTGGAATGGAAGCTGCGCGAAATGCTCGGAATCGAAGAAGGAAGCACAGGCTCGCATTGATTCTTGGAACGTTTGCTCTGGCGGGAGGAGATGCCGCATCTGCTCCACCACCTTCGAGATTATTGGAGAGTCAAGCAGAGCGGAGAAATCCCCTTGCCCCACCCTTGTGAAGTAGGTGAGGAAGGTATCCAGGTAAAGTCTTTTCGCTCCGGCCAGCTCTCCGGCAACGCACTGCTCAAACGTTTCCTCAGACGCCCGCCAGCCGTCGAAAAGGTTAAGCAAACCTTCCAACGACTGCCGCTTGAACTCTCGCTGGGCCTCGTTGTCTCCTGGCTGGTGCCGGACCCCCACCACAAAGTAGCCATCCCAGTCGTGCACCCGCTCAGAAAGCGCCTCGGACTGGGTTAACGGATAGGCTGCCACCTCGCCTGCGAGCCAGCGTCTAAACCCTGCCAGTATCTGCCGGCGTTCGACGTTGTATGCCCTCTCAAATGTGTGGCCACGGCTTGTTCGTTTGATGAACTCCAAGAGCTCGTCACCGCGTTCCCAAAGCCGCGTCTCGTAGTCGTGTATCGAAGAGCGGGGGATGGTGACCAACTGCGCCGAGGCTGCGCGTTGTATGTGGTCTGCGAGTTCGACATAGTGACGGTTCCTCTCCCCCCCACGAAACGCCCCGCTGAAAAACGGTTGGTCCAGATATAGGATCTTCTTGCGAAGTGGGGGAAGCCAGAGCTGCTCTGACACCCGGCAACGCTCGCATCCCCGAAGGACATGATTGCCGTATACGTCTACATTGCCGTATCGCCCATGACCGCAGGCGGGGCACGGGCCTAAAACCTTTGTTACGAGCACATCCGTCTCCTACCAGGTATCGAACCGGCCTCGTTAAGGTCTTGCCTAGGATCACGCGCGCAAGCAGGATTGCTTCAACCGCTACGACTGAAGGATGGTGAATCCGTGTGGCTCTGTAAAGACTCAGGCTTGGACTGGACAGCCATTGCAGCTCTTATCGCATTGGGCATATGGATAGCGGACGGCATGCGAAGGGCGAGGGAGCGGGCCGCCACCCGTCGCTTGCTGGCCCAGATAATGACGGCGCCGGTCGGAGCAGCACAGATAGACATCGCGCGCTTCCGAGCGTCAGTCGTTCCATCAAACGGCGATACAACGACTCTCCTGGATCTGATTGACAGCCAGGCGCTGAGGCGAGTTTTTGCAGGCAAAGCCTATGAAGTAAAAGTGGAACTTCCTTCACAGTTTCTAGAAAAAGCAGACCTATTTGGCGAGAGGACTGCGAACCGCTTGGCGTTTGCGCTCTCTCAGACGAGCCGCCTCCACAGCGCCTGGAAAATCGCGTCAGACGTTCCTGACGGGGGTGATGAGAAGGAACTCCATAACCACATCCAAGCTGCTCTGGAGCAAATCCAGGAGACGGAGAAGGCAATAGGCGAAGCCTTCAACGCGCTCCTTGTGGATGGTCGCGCTTCCTAAGTTGCCTTCCGAGCCGAAAACGCCCCGGCTTGACAAAAGCCGAGGGCGTCTTAGTTTGGATTCATGGCCCCCGAGTTTGAGCGACTCGGAGGCGAGCAAATGTAGGAATCAGCTACGACATGCCCAGGCGGTGCCCCTTGAGGACACCTTAGCAAGCCTGGACGGACCCGCAAGCCCCCCTCCTTTTCTCTCCTCCCTGTCTGCCCAGCCCGAAGGCCGTTGGTAGCCGTATCACGACGACCCATTGAGTTGGGGTGCGCACGGTTTCCGGGAGCCCATTGCGGGCTCGGGCTGACCGCCACCGGGTGCGCAGGCAGTAAAGCGAGGGGGGTGAAACTCGCGCCAGCCAGGTAACGCAGATGTCGATGGTAACTGGGGAGTGCTCAATCTGGCCCCAGCAGCGTCTCCCATTCGCGGTCCCGTTACCAATGGTTCGTTGCTAGGAGAAGCCCCAGGAAAAACGCGCCTGGGCACGGGAAAAGTAAAGCAACACCGGAGAGACGCCAAGAGAACCTTGGTGACAGGACCCGGACCCGGCGCGGTTGCTCGCGTGAACCTGTCGTAGTGGTGCAGAGCAGAGAATCACCACGCCCTGAGTGCTAGGGGCCGCCATCACGGGGCAACGCACGGGCCAAGTCCACCCCACCGCTTTTAGTCAGCGGGGTTAGGGGAGACTTTGCCCTTCGGCAAGGGGGAGCCGGAGGCGACCCCGAAGCCGAAGGGCAAAAGCAGGGGAGCTTTAGCAAAGCTTTAGGCTCTGAGAAGGCAAACGCATGAGTGCTTTTCTGTTACTGCAAAGCATATCGGGCGCGCGCTCATTCAAAATCGAAGTGTCCTTTGGTGGGGTCATGCTTCGGAACCTTCACTTTCAGCTCAAAACGATAGGTGTCACGGGTCAATACATCGATTGCGGTTGCTTCGACCACTTCGAATGCCCGGATTTCGACAGTGGGTGAGAAGGCGGTGAACTGAGAGAGGGCCTGCGCAATAGCTTCCTCGATATCCTTCAGCGAAGCAGCTTTCAGTGATTTGGGTGATGTTTCCATGGCTATCCTTTCTGGCTGGTTGAGTGGCGTTTGCTCGCGGCCGTTGCGCGCCGCCGCTCGATGTGGCGGACCTGCTTGAACGCTAGCTCAAACTGGCCGGAGGTGTAGGCGGGCAGTGTCACCGGCGGGCCATACGCATTCAGCGCGTCAAAGCGTTTCGGGATGGTGCCCGGATTGACGTAGTGCCTGAGGCCGCTGGGCAAGGTCAGGTCGTGCCCCGTGATTTCCTGCACCACCTGGATGGCAATGCCCCGCTCGTTGACCAGGTTGCTCACGATGTTGTGGCGGAAGCAATGGAAGGATTTCAGGCGGCCGGTCAGGCCGCGCTTGATGGCGTAGGCGCGAAACTGGTCGCCCATGGTGTCGCCGTAGCCGCCGGCCTCTGTGTGCTGGAGGTGCGGGAACAGGCGTTCAAACCCGGCGCGCTTCACGTCCTCGACGAACGCCAGGAACCCCGCCTGCAGCACGGTGTCGGACAGGGGGACGAAACGCGAGGAGTGCGCGTTCTTCAGCCGCTGGTCCGGTCGCTGGGCGCGAATGTGGATGCCCCAGTGGCCCCCAACCTCGGCCACGTCATCGACGTAGAGCTGGGCCAACTCATTGATGCGCGCGCCCGTGGCCACGCCCAGGATAGAGCCGAACCAGCGGTGCGGGTATTTGCTGGCCCACTCAGGAAAGGCTTCGGAATCGAACAGCGCGGCCAGCTCTGCGGGCGTGAAGGGTTCGCGGGTTGGGGCATCAGTTTTGGACTTGGAGCGGTTCATGATGGCCTTGTGCGGCGCCTTGGGAATGAGGGCCTCGTCGGCCTGAGCGTTGAAGAAAGCGGCCAAGTGGTCGCGGCGCTTTTCCTGGGTGCGTTCCAGCAGGGTGGGGTGGCCGCCGCCCTTCGCCTTTTGCACCACTTCCAGGGGCGTCAGGCCACGAAACACGGCTTTCTTGCTGGCATTTGCCGGGTAGACCGCCAGGGCGTCCAGGAAGGAACGCACGTCCGTGGCCGTGACCTCTTCAATCGCCTTGTCGCCGCCGAGGGCGAGGAACAGGCGCAGCGTGTATTCGGTGTCCATCACGTTGCGCACGGCCCGCTGGGCTCGCCGCATGTCGCTGAGGTAGACGTCAATGCGCTCGGAGAGCAGCGGCCCGGCGGGAGGCGCAGGTGGTGCTGGGGGCCGTGGTGGTTCCCACCCGTGCATGCCCGCCATGAGCGGGTCTTTTGCTGCCAGGGCGTTCAAGTCCTGAACGGTCTGCCGGAACAGGCGGCGGTCCTCGGCCGTGTTGATTTCCACGCCGCCGAGCGTCAGCCCGTTGGGCAGGCGCACCTGTTGGATAGTCAGGTCCTGATGCCCGTTCTCGCGCACCCTGCGCAAGATGTCCTTGATGTCGTCGTTCACTATCGTCCCTGTGCGTAGCGCCTTGAAGGACTCTGATAGTGCCATCGCCATGCGTGCCGCGACCAGTCGGGCGGCGTCGCCTCGACCGGGCAGGGCGCGGACGAGGAAGCGGCACCCCAACAGCGAGCGCAGGTCAGCGGGCACAAGAAAGCGGGCATAGAGCCCGCTGGCGCGCTTCAACAGAAAGGGTTTGGGCAAAACGATACCTCAAACGATACCTTGAAGGGGTATCGTTTGAGGCTCGTAAATCACCAATAAACCTTGCAAAATCAAGCTACTTACGCTAGTTTTGCAGGTGAGAATGGTGGAGGTGGGCGGAATTGAACCGCCGTCCGAAGGCACTCCATCCCCGGCACTACATGCTTAGCTCACCGTTGGGTCTCGTCCCGTGGCAGCACGGTGTGCAAAGCGCACCCCAGGACCAGCCTGTTTTGGTTAAGCCATGACTGACAGGCAGCCGTCACAGCCGGTTCCGTGATAATGACCCTACATCCACGAGCACGGGCACAAGTGGGTTCGGGGCTTACGCCTTAAGCGGCGAGAGCGTAGTTGTCGTCGTTGGCAACTAGAGTTTTGCAGCTGGATTTACGAGGAAAGCTACCCCCTCGGCATGCGCCAAGCGACTTCACAACCCCCGTCGAAACCAGTGCACCCCCGGTAAGACGTTGATTCATGAGGGCTGTAGACGATGTTCTGACCACAGCCTCGCTGACGAGACGAATGCTACAGGGAAAACCCTGAACAGTCACCCGCGTGAATTGGGATCTTGCCGGGCTTTCAGCAAAAGGCCGGTGCCTGTCGCCAGGCAGGCGACAATGGTCGCGATGGATAACGGCAGGCCGAACTGGTCTTTGCCTGTTGCGGCAAAGCCGGCGTGGAGCAGGGCGGTTAGCACACCAATGCCGCCGCAGAGCAGGGCATAACGCCTCGCTTGTGGCGTAGCCAACGCCACTTGCCGATAGCCGTGGAGCAGCAGGCCCACTGCCAGTACGTTGAACAACAGAAAGCCTTGAATGCCGCCGGGCACGCGGAACATCTCCCATTCGTGCCAGTAAGCGGCATCTATCTGGTGAACGATCAGCGACAACAGCGTTGCGGTGTACCAGCGATCCATCGTCGTAGAGCTCCTTGGTAGGGCGCCAGTCTAGTCAACTATCTTCATGGCTACCTGCGTCTGCGTCGTCGCATCAACTTGAATGCATCAGGTGGGGCTTAACGCCGCACCGACCTTTCTGCGACGTCTGCCGACGGACCATGGTCGGCATCAAGTTAGAGTTGGTGGATGTGGTCATGCAGCAGCGCGGTCTGCGCAGCCTGCGATTGTTGGCAGGTGGAGTTGGAACAGGATTTCGGCGACGCGCGCTGGCGCCGGCTCCGCTCTACCTGTTGCTGGTGGTTGTTGTGGTGATCACGGCGTGGTTGGGGCGGAGCTATTGGCCGCAGCTGGCGCCGCTGGTGTTGCTGCTCTGCGCGGGACTTCTGGGTTGGGTGCGGCGAGTGCGTCAGCGCTGGCTTGGTGTCTATCTGGTGGCGGTAGTGCTGTTGCTGGTGCTGCAATCATCATGGTCTGGACTCGTGGCCGCCGGGGTGGAGCGGGCTGCAGTCGTCGCGATGGCATTGGGTTTGGCTCAGTTGCTGATCCATACCGCGCGTGTCATGCGGTTTTCGCGCGCGCTGCAGCTGCAGGTTGATGGCTTGGACGATGCCGCGATTCTTGCCCTGTTGCCGCCGGAAGCTGCCGAGGAAGCACGGCGATGGCTCGGCGGTGATGACCGCAGAGCGGTTGAGTTGAGTGAAGTGGTCAGCCTGAGTGTGCTGTACGCGGTCTTGCAATCGCCCGGCGTGCAACGACGCGATCTGCGTCGGATATTGATGGGCTAAAGCGTCTTGCGCAGGTAGATGCGTTCATGGCCGGGCGGAAAGTCGGGCAGTCGCCCGAAAGCCTCGTAGCCGTGCCGGAGATAGAAGCCTTCGGCCTGCCAGTCGAAGGTATCCAGCACAACGCTGTGCGCGCCAGCAGCCTTGGCCTGTTGCTCGGCCTGTAGCAGAAGTTGGCTGCCCAATCCCTGACCGCGCAGCTGCGGATCAACCCACAGCACATGGATGGCGAGCCAGCCTGCGCAGATATCGCCGAGCAATCCGCCGCACAAGGTTCCGTCCCGGTCATGGCTGGCCAGCTGCACTGGCAGCTCATCGAAACTATGGCCGCTGGCCTTGCGATTGAAGGCCAGCAGCTTTGCGCACAGCGTCTGCACATCCTGCGCGCTGGCTACCTGCACTGCGCGCTGTGTAGACATCAGGCGTTGCGGTTGTGGGCGCGCATCGCGCGCTGCTTCTCACGGTCCCAGTCGCGTTCCTTGGCGGTATCGCGCTTGTCGTGATTCTGCTTGCCCTTGGCCAGCGCGATCTCGATCTTGATCTTGTTCTTGCTCCAGTACATCGCGGTAGGCACCAGCGTGTAGCCGTCGCGTTCGACGCGGCCGATCAGTTTGTCGATCTCGCGACGGTGCAGCAGCAGCTTGCGCTGGCGGCGGTCTTCCGGAACGGTGTGGGTGGAGGCTTGGATCAGCGGGGTGATCTGCGCGCCGATCAGGAAGATCTCGCCATCACGGACATACGCATAGGCGTCTGTCATGTTGCCGCGACCGGCGCGGATCGCCTTGACCTCCCAGCCCTGCAGCACCAAGCCGGCTTCAACCCGATCTTCCAGGTGGAATTCGTGGCGCGCGCGCTTGTTCAACGAGATGGTTTTGTCGGCCGTCCCGCTCTTTGCTTTATCCTTGCTTTGTTTCTTGCTCATTTCCGTATTGTCTCCGATTCGGGGGCTCCCCGAACACTTTCTGTATCTGTATCGCCATGACAACCATTCGTCGCAGCGCGCTGGTCGAACACTCCGCCGAGCGCATGTTCAACCTGGTCAACGATGTCGCCGCCTATCCGGGCCGGTTCCGCTGGTGTGACAAGGCGGAAATCCTGGAGCAGGGCGAGGAGCGGCTGGTCGCCAGGCTCGATCTGGGGCTGGGTTCGTTCCGTACCTGGTTCATGACCGAAAACACGCTGCAGCGCCCGCACAGCATCGATATGAAGCTGCGCGAAGGCCCGTTCAAGCGCCTGCACGGCCGCTGGGAGTTCCATGCCCTGTCCGAAGGCGCCTGCAAGGTCAGTCTGGAACTGGAGTTCGAACCGACTTCGCGGTTGCTGGGGCCGGCCTTGGCGCTGGGCTTCCAGGGGCTGGCTGACCGCATGGTCAACGATTTCGTGCGCGTGGCCGATCAGGAACTCTGAGCGATGCGCGTAGAGGTGGTACTGGCCTGGCCGGACCATTACCAGCAGCGGCAGCTGGAGCTGCCTGAAGGCTGCACGGTCGCCGATGCGGTGGCCGAGGCGGCGCTGGATGGTGCAGCGGAAGCAGTGGCAATGGCGGTGCACGGTGTGCTGGCGCGGCCACAGCAACTGCTGCAGGACGGCGATCGGGTGGAGCTGCTACGCCCCTTGCTGGTCGACCCCAAAGAAAATCGCCGCCGGCGGGCGCGCGGCGGCGATTGACCTGCGAAGAGGCGCCGGGTCAGCGGCCCTTCTTCTTGTCCTTGGCCAGGTTGCGGCCGAACTGACGCACGCTGTTGCGGGCCAGATCCGCGTCCTGGGTCGGGAAATACTCGCCTTCCCAGCGGGTGACCAGGTCGTTTTCGAAGAAAACGACGAAGTTCTTCACCTCGGTCTTGCCCAGGCGGTTCACGCGCTGGCTGGCGGTGTAGTCCCAGCGCTGGGCGTGGAACGGGTCGGCAATGGACGGCGTGCCCAGCAGCGCATTGACCTGCTGCTTGCTTTGGCCGACCTGCAACTGCGCAACGGACTGTTCACGGATCAGGTTGCCCTGATAGATGGGCTGCTTGTAGATGATGCCGCAGCCAGTAGTGGACAGGGCGACAACGGCGATCAACAGGAGGTTGCGCATTAGGTAGGGCGGTTGAGGAAATCAGGTCGATGATACACTCCCCGGCACCCAGCGCGATCTGACCGGAGATAACTGGCGTTAAACCGCCAATGAACATGATGGCTATGGAATCCAATGACCTGCGCAAAGTCGGCTTGAAAGTAACGCATCCACGGATGCGCATCCTTGCCTTGCTCGAACAGAACACCCCCCAGCACCACCACCTCACTGCCGAGGACATCTACCGCCAGCTGCTTGATTGCGGTGATGAGATCGGGCTCGCCACGGTTTACCGTGTGCTGACCCAGTTCGAGGCGGCTGGGCTGGTCCTCAAGCACAATTTCGAGGGCGGCCAGGCGGTTTATGAGCTGGACCGTGGCGGCCACCACGACCATATGGTGGACGTGGACTCGGGCAAGATCATCGAGTTCGAAAGCCCGGAAATCGAGGAGCTGCAGCGGAAGATTGCGGCAGAGCACGGTTTCGAGCTGGAGGAGCACTCGTTGGTGCTCTATGTGCGCAAAAAGCGTAAATAAGGCGTTGGCGGCGCAGCCTCTGGGCTGTTGCTGCTGAATTGAAAACACCGGCCAATGGCCGGTGTTTTTGTTTGTGTCCCCCAATGGCTTGGATGTAGAGCCGAGCCACGCTCGGCAGGGGCCTTCCCAAGGCACTGCCAAGGCCGTTGTAGTGCTGAGCCATGCTCGGCAGGGGCTTCACGGGTGCGGCCTCAGCGGGCAGCGCTCCCGCTCGAGATCTGCTCCCTCCCTTTCGCGCAGCGAAGGGGAGGGTTGGGGAGGGGTGTTTTTGGAGCGGAGCCTCAAGAGCCCAAAGCTGCCCTCACCCCAACCCCTCTCCCGCAGGCGGGAGAGGGGCTTTAAAGCTAGAGCCAGAGCCAAAAGCCAAAAGCCAAAAGCCAAGCCTCTTTGCTATCAGGCTTCCGTCAGCAACTTCCGCGCCGCGGCCCGCGCTTCCTTGCTCACCTCGGCACCGCCCAGCATCCGCGCAAGCTCTTCCTCGCGGCCCTTGGCATCCAGCAGCTCAACCGCGCTCTGGGTCATGCCTTCCACCGGTGCCTTGCTGACCCGGTAATGGCTGTGGCCCTTGGAGGCGACCTGCGGCAGATGGGTCACGCACAGAACCTGGCGACGCTCGCCCAGGGCGCGCAGCTTCTTGCCGACGATGTCGGCGATGGCGCCACCGATGCCGGAGTCCACTTCGTCGAAAACCATGGTTGGCACGGCGTCCAAGCCCAATGCCGCGACTTCGATGGCCAGGGAGATGCGCGACAACTCACCGCCGGAGGCGACCTTGCGCAGGGCCCGGGCCGGCTGGCCGGCGTTGGCGGCGACCAGGAATTCGACCCGCTCGGCACCATTCGGGTCCGGGCGCAGCTGTGTCTGTGGCTCCAGTTCGATAAGGAACTGGCCGCCACCCATGCCCAGCTCGCCGATCAGCGCGGTGGTGGTGTCGGACAGGGAGGTGGCTGCCGCCTGGCGGCTGCTGGAAAGGCTGGCAGCCACGGCCTGCCAGCGGGCGGCAGCCTTGTCGATCTCGCCGGCCAGCTTGGCCAGCCGCTCGTCGGCGCCGCGCAGCTGCTCCAGCTCGGCTTCGAGGCGGTCGCGGGTGGCGGCCAGCTCTTCCATTGGCACGCGGTGCTTGCGGGCCAGATCGTGCAGGCGGCTCAGCCGGTGCTCGATGTCCTCGAAGGCTTCCGGGTCGCTATCCAGGTCGTCCTGGACCCGGTCCAGCTGGGCCAGCGCTTCGTGCAGTTGGATACCGGCGGCATCCAGCATGGCGTCGACCTCGCCGAGGCGGGCGTCGTGTTGGCTGACCCTGCCTAGCTCATTTCGCACCTGCTGCAGTAACGAGAGCAGCGACGGTTCGTCTTCATCGCCATTGAGCAGTCCGCCAGCGCGCTGGCAGGCTTCGATCAGGGCGGTGGAATGGGCCTGGCGGCGATGGCTGGCGCCCAGCGCTGCGATGGCTGCCGGCTCCAGCTCTTCGCGCTGCAGCTCACCGAGCTGGTGCTCAAGAAAGCCGATGCGGTCGGAGACGTCGCCTTGCTGGGACAGCGCATCGCGCTCGTCGAGTAATGCCTGCCATTGCGTGGTGGCGCCACGCACAGCGGTGCGCTCGGCCTCGTTGCGGGCAAATGCGTCGAGCAGGGCAAGCTGGCTGGGGCGCGACAGCAGCGCCTGCTGGTCGTGCTGGCCGTGGATCTCGACCAGGAAGCCGGCCAGTTCGGACAGCTGTGATACCGGCACCGGGCGGCCGTTGATGAAGGCGCGGGAGCCGCCGTCGGCGCGGATCACCCGGCGCAACTGGCATTGCTCCTCGTCGTCCAGCTCGTTGTCGCGCAGCCAGCTGCGCGCCGGGGCGTCGTCGTCCAGGCTGAATTCGGCTGACAGCTCGGCGCGGCTGGCGCCGTGGCGGACCACGCCGGAGTCTGCGCGCAGGCCGGACAGGAAGCCCAATGCGTCCACCATCAATGACTTGCCGGCGCCGGTCTCGCCGGAAACAACAGTCATGCCTGGTCCGAACTCGAGTTCGGTGGCGCGGACAACGGCAAAATCCTTGATCGATAGATGTCTGAGCATGGCGGGCAGGTCTAGGGGCCGCGCAAAGCTAGCATGCGGGCCGGATAGGTCAATGTAGGACAGGCGATGGCCGGCCCAGATTAGGAACAAAGCGTCTCATGGAGTGAGCCGGAGCCTTGAAACTTTCGGTACAGCCCACATACGGGGCGGGGTAGGCGGCAGAACATCCGCCAAGGAAACCGGAAATGAACCAAGAGCACACTGAATTCGACCCCGAGAACGCCGCCATGGGCGGTGACGACGCGCAGCACGACCAGATCGAGGCCTTGCGTGCCGAGCTGGAGCAGGTCAAGGCCGAATCGCTGCGCGAACGCGCCGATCTGGACAACCAGCGCAAGCGTGTGGCCCGTGACATCGACCAGGCCCGCAAGTTCGCCAACGAGAAGCTGCTTGGCGAATTGTTGCCGGTGTTCGACAGCCTGGATGCAGGCTTGGCTGCCGCTGGCGGTGAGCCCAATCCGCTGCGTGAAGGTATGGAGCTGACCTACAAGCAGCTGCTCAAAGTAGCCGCTGACAACGGTCTGGTCCTGCTGGACCCGGCCGGCCAGGCTTTCAATCCGGAGCATCACCAGGCCATCAGCCAGGTGCCGGCACCGGCTGGCGTGGCCCCGGGTGCGGTAGTGACCGTGTTCCAGAAGGGCTACCTGCTCAACGAGCGCCTGCTGCGGCCGGCGCTGGTTGTGGTGGCCCAGGCCGACTGATCGGCCGCGCTGGCTGGCCGCTGCCTAAATCCGGCGCGGCCGTCGGCAAACAGTGTTCCGGGGATGACTTGAATGTCATCAGGTCGTCCCCCACATCCCATTCATCCCCGGCGGCTGCCGGCAAACGAATCTCAGGAGTCCCCCATGGGCAAGATCATTGGTATCGACCTCGGCACCACCAACTCGTGCGTGGCGATCATGGACGGCGGCAAGGCCCGCGTCATTGAAAACTCGGAAGGCGATCGCACCACGCCCTCCATCGTCGCCTACACCAAGGACGGCGAAGTACTGGTGGGTGCCTCGGCCAAGCGTCAGGCCGTCACCAACCCGAAGAACACCTTCTACGCGGTGAAGCGCCTTATCGGCCGCAAGTTCACCGACGCCGAAGTGCAGAAGGACATCGCCCACGTGCCGTACGCCATCCTGGCGCATGACAACGGCGATGCATGGGTACAGACCAGCGATGCCAAGAAGATGGCGCCGCAGGAAATCTCTGCCCGCGTGCTGGAAAAGATGAAGAAGACCGCCGAAGACTTCCTCGGTGAAAAGGTCACCGAAGCGGTCATCACCGTGCCGGCCTACTTCAACGACAGCCAGCGCCAGGCAACCAAGGACGCAGGCCGCATTGCTGGCCTGGACGTCAAGCGCATCATCAACGAGCCGACCGCGGCTGCCCTGGCCTATGGCCTGGACAAGGGTGACAACAAGGACCGCAAGATCGTTGTGTATGACTTGGGCGGCGGCACCTTCGACGTGTCGATCATCGAGATCGCCAACGTCGACGGCGAGAAGCAGTTCGAAGTGCTGGCCACCAACGGTGACACCTTCCTCGGCGGCGAAGATTTCGACAACCGCGTCATCGAATACCTGGTTGAAGAGTTCCAGAAGGACCAGGGCATCGACCTGCGCAAGGATCCGTTGGCCCTGCAGCGCCTGAAGGACGCCGCCGAGCGCGCCAAGATCGAGCTGTCTTCCGCGCAGCAGACCGAAGTGAACCTGCCGTACGTCACTGCAGACGCTTCCGGTCCGAAGCACCTGAACATCAAGCTGACCCGCGCCAAGCTGGAAAGCCTGGTCGAAGAGCTGATCAAGAAGTCGATCGAGCCGTGCCGCGTTGCGTTGAATGACGCAGGCCTGCGTTCGAGCGACATCAGCGAAGTGATCCTGGTCGGCGGCCAGACCCGCATGCCGAAGGTGCAGCAGGCTGTTACCGAGTTCTTCGGTAAGGAACCGCGCAAGGACGTCAACCCGGACGAAGCCGTGGCACTGGGTGCTGCGATCCAGGGCGGCGTGCTGGGCGGCGACGTCAAGGACGTGCTGCTGCTGGACGTGACCCCGCTGTCGCTGGGCATCGAGACCATGGGCGGTGTGTTCACCAAGATCATCGAAAAGAACACCACCATCCCGACCAAGGCCTCGCAGACCTTCTCGACCGCCGAGGACAACCAGTCGGCCGTGACCGTGCACGTGCTGCAGGGTGAGCGCGAGCAGGCCCGTTACAACAAGTCGCTGGCCAAGTTCGACCTGTCCGGCATCGAGCCGGCACCGCGCGGCATGCCGCAGGTCGAGGTGTCCTTCGACATCGACGCCAACGGCATCCTGCACGTGTCGGCCAAGGACAAGAAGACCAACAAGGAACAGAAGGTCGAGATCAAGGCCGGTTCGGGTCTGTCCGAGGAAGAGATCGCACGCATGGTCGCCGACGCGGAAGCCAACCGCGAAGAAGACAAGAAGTTCCAGGAGCTGGTCCAGGCCCGCAACCAGGCTGACGGTCTGATCCACGCCACCCGCAGCGCCATCACCGAGCATGGCAGCAAGGTTGGCGGCGACGTGATCGGCAAGGTTGAAGCCGCACTGGCCGATCTGGAAACCGCGATGAAGGGCGACGACAAGGCACAGATCGAAGCCAAGTCGAAGTCGCTGGAAGAAGCCGGTCAGGCGCTGTTTGCCGCCGCTTCGGCTGGTGAGCAGGGCGGTCCGGCTCCGGGCGGCGACGCCGGTGCCCAGTCCAATGACGATGTGGTGGACGCCGAGTTCACCGAAGTCAAGGACGACAAGAAGTAAGCAAGGCCGGTGTTGTAACTGGGGATTCGGGGTCCGGAACTACTGTTCCGGCTTCCGGATCCCCTTCCGGTATCTGCAATACCAGGCTTTTCGTCCCTGATTCCCAACCCCGATTACAGAACCTCATGTGCCGATGAAACGCGATTATTACGAAGTACTGGGCGTAGCCCGCACCGCCACCGATGAAGAGTTGAAGAAGGCCTATCGCCGTTGCGCGATGAAGCACCACCCGGACCGCAACCCGGGCGATGCTGCCGCTGAAGCTGCCTTCAAGGAGTGCAAGGAGGCGTACGAAACCCTGTCCGACGGCAATAAGCGGCGCATGTACGACGCCCACGGCCACGCTGCGTTCGAGCATGGCATGGGCGGCGGCGGTGGTCCGGGTGGTCCGGACATGAATGATATTTTCGGCGACATCTTCGGCAATATCTTTGGCGGAGGTGGCGGCGGTCCGCGTCAGCCGCGTCGCGGTGCCGACATCGGCTACGTGATGGAGCTGGACCTGGAAGAAGCGGTGGCCGGCGTTGAGCGCCGCATCGAGATCCCGACCCTGGCCGAGTGCGGCGATTGCGACGGCAGCGGCTCGGAAGACCGCAAGGTCGAGACCTGTAATGTCTGCGGTGGTCGTGGCCAGGTGCGTGTGCAGCGTGGCATCTTCGCCATGCAGCAGGCCTGCCATAACTGCGATGGTCGCGGTCAGATCATCAGCAAGCCATGCAAGACCTGCCACGGCAACGGTCGTGTCGAGGAAGACAAGGTGTTGTCGGTCAAGGTGCCTGCAGGCGTTGATACCGGCGACCGCATCCGCCTGCAGGGCGAAGGCGAGGCCGGGCCGGCCGGTGCGCCGGCAGGCGATCTGTACGTGGAAGTGCGCGTGCGCGAGCATGCCATCTTCACCCGCGATGGCGATGACCTGCACTGCGAAGTGCCGGTACGTATCTCGCAGGCAGCGCTGGGCGACGCAATCCGTGTCGCAACCCTGGGCGGCGAGGCGGAAATCCGCATCCCGGCCGAGACCCAGACCGGCAAGCTGTTCCGCCTGCGCGGCAAGGGCGTCAAGTCGGTGCGCAGCCGTACCGAAGGTGACCTGTACTGCCGCGTCGTGGTGGAAACCCCAGTCAACCTGACGGCCGAGCAGCGCAAGCTGCTGGAGCAGTTTGAAGCCACCTTTGTCGGCGAAGAAGCGCGCAAGCACTCGCCGAAGTCGGCGACCTTCATCGACGGCGTAAAGGGCTTCTGGGAACGCATGAAGTCCTGATGCGTCACTGTAGTGCCGAGCCATGCTCGGCAGAGGCGTTCCCGGTAATGCCCCTGCCGAGCATGGCTCGGCACTACCTCGTTATGCCCTCTGCTATTGGTTGCGCGCGCAAGCGTATGCAGTCGCGCCTTGCCCTGCGGACGTAGAATAGGGCGATGAACGAAGTCGACCATAGCCATCTCGTGCACGGTCGTCGGCAACGCCCGGATGGGCCGTCGCCGGTGGACGTGATCTCCGTGCAATCCCAGCTTGTGTACGGCCATGCCGGCAACAGCGCGGCAGTACCGCCGCTGCGCGCCCTGGGCCTGCGCGTCGCCGAAATTCCCACCACGCTGCTCAGCAACGCGCCGTTCTACGCGACGTTGCGCGGCCGTGTGCTGCCTGCAGACTGGTTCGCGGAACTGCTGCAGGGCGCAACCGAACGGGGCTTGCCGCAACGCGCCGGTGCCTTGGTTTCCGGTTATTTCGGCAGCGTCGCCAATGGAGCCGCGTTTGCTGATTGGCTGGATGAAGTACTGCCGCAATCGCCGAACCTGCGTTACTGCCTGGATCCAGTTATCGGTGACACCCATACCGGCCCCTACGTTGAGCCGGGGCTGGAAAAGATCTTCATCGAGCGCCTGTTGCCGCATGCCTGGTTGGTAACGCCCAACGCCTTCGAGCTCGGTCGGCTGACCGGTATGCCTGCCTTGGAGCAGGACGATGCCATCGCTGCTTCGCGCAAGCTGCTGGAGCGCGGGCCGGAATGGGTGATCGCGCATTCGGTGTCCGGTGATCCGGGCGAGCTGGTGACCTTGGCCATCGGCCGCGAACAGATCTGGCGTTGGACCTCGCCGCATCTGCCGGTGGATGTGGCCGGTACCGGTGATGTACTGATGTCGCTGCTGGTCGCCTTCCTGCTCAAAGGCCATAGTTTCGAGGACGGTGTGAGCCGCGCGATCGCCGGCGTGCATGCGGCGTTGGAAGCGACGCTGGCTACTGGAGTGGAAGAGTTTGACGTGTTGGCGGCTGCACCAGCTGCCTTGGGTACCCCGTACCGCTTCCGCGCCGAGCGTCTGGCGTGAGCATGCGTCCGGTCATCGGCATCGTCGGTAGCGGCGGTGCCTTTGGGCGTTGGCTGCGCGGTTTCTTCGAAACGCGCATGGGCTTGCAGGTGATCGGTCATGATCCGGTCGATGTGGACTCGCAGACGCCGGAGCAGTTGCTGGAACAGGCCGATGTGCTGCTGTTCTCGGCACCGATCCGACATACGCCTGCATTGATCCGCGACTACATCCGGAAATCGGCCGGGCGTGAGCGCGGCAAGCTGTGGCTGGACGTCACCTCGATCAAGGCCGAGCCGGTCGCGGCGATGCTGGAATCGCAGGCGTCGGTCGCAGGCCTGCACCCGATGACTGCGCCACCCAAGGCGCCGACCTTGAAGGGCAGGGTGATGGTGGTCTGCGAAGCGCGGTTGGATGCGCGTTGGCAGGCATGGCTGGATGAACTGTGCATCGCCTTGCAGGCCGAATGCGTGCGGGGGACAGCCGAGCACCACGACCGGGTGATGGCGCTGGTGCAGGCGATGGTGCATGCCACCCATCTGGCCCAGGCCGGCGTGCTGCGCGAGTACGCGCCGATGTTGGGTTCGCTGAGCGAGTTGATGCCTTATCGCTCGGCTGCGTTCGAGCTGGATGCAGCGGTGATCTCGCGCATCCTGTCGTTGAATCCGGCCATCTACGAAGACATCCAGTTTGGTAATCCGCACGCAGGCGAAGTGCTGGATCACCTCTTGCAGCAGCTGCAGCAGCTGCGCGGTCTGGTGGGGCAGGGCGATGATGCCGCGCGTGCGGCGTTCCGTACGCAGTATCTGGCCGACAACAAGGCCGCGGTGGATGAGCAGACCCTGCGCGATGGCAACTACAGCTTCGAGCGTATTGGTTACCTGCTGGCGGACCTGACCGATCAACGCGCGATGAGCGTGCATCTGCCGGAGGATCGCGCCGGTTCATTGCGTGAGCTGCTGCATGTGTTCGAGCGGCATCGCATCAGCCTGGCCTCGATTCACTCTTCGCGTACGCCGAGTGGCGAAGTGCACTTCCGTATGGGCTTCGTGCAGGCTTATTCGGCTGGGGTGATTGCAGCGGCCAGCGACGAGATCAACAGCAGCGGCATAGGCCGCGTGCTGGATCGGTAAGCGCATCGGTTGTAGGAGCGGCGTAAGCCACGCGGCTCGCGAGCCAGCAACTAGAGCAACGGCAACGGCAACAGCCCAAAAGCACCCCTCCCCAACCCTCCCCTTGGCTGCGCCAAAGGGAGGGGGCGGATCTGTGGGAGCGGCGTAAGCCGCGAAGCTCGCGAGGCAACAGCTGCAAGAGCAACTGCAACTGCAAGAGCCCAAAGCACCCCTCCCCAACCCTCCCCTTGGCTGCGCCAAAGGGAGGGGGCCACCCCACCTGCGTCTCAAAGTCTGCGACTTAATCCACAGGCGAGTGTGTGCAAGCATGTGGATAAACCCCTACATCCCTTGGGGCACAAGGCTGTCAAGATGGTTGGTGAAAATTTGACCAGTCTGCAGCCGGATCGGCATAGCGTATTCAGAATTACCGGAGACCGGCCGAGGTAAGCGTCCCGATGCGCGCCGGCGATCGTCACGGCGCGCTGTTGGGTGTGGGTCAGGCCCGGTAGGGCTGGTTCATCGACAGGCTGACTTCGCCGTCGGCACTGAACAGGTTGCTGCCGCGACGCAGCAAGGGTCGGCCATCGGCAAGCTCGTAACGCGGTGGACGGCTTGTGCTGCTGGCCTGAGTGTTGCCGGGCTCATCAAGGAATTCGATGACGATGCAGCTCTCGCCATCGCGTGTGGTTGCGGGGAACTGTCTGAACGCCATGGTTCGCCTCCAATGCTGGAAAGGTGCTCGCATTTCAGTACCTGCGGGCACACAGCGAGCTTGCCGCTGGCCTTGTTACCCAGGCGTTAGCGCAGCGTTCTCAATCTATGAATTGCAGGCGCGCCAGCTCGGCGTACAAACCGTCCTGTGCCAACAGTTCAGCATGCGTGCCCTGCGCGACAATGCGACCGTGGTCCATCACCACGATGCGGTCGGCCTTGAGCACCGTTGCCAGGCGATGGGCGATAACCAGCGTCGTGCGCCCGGCCATCAGCCGCTCCAGTGCCTGCTGCACCGCACGTTCGCTCTGCGCATCCAGTGCGCTGGTGGCTTCGTCCAGCAGCAGTACCGGTGCGTCCTTCAGCAATGCGCGGGCGATGGCCACGCGTTGCTGCTGGCCGCCGGACAGGCGTGCGCCGCGTTCGCCCAGGTCGCTGGCATAGCCTTCCGGAAGCTGCATCAGGAAGTCATCGGCCTCGGCTGAACGTGCGGCGGCGCGTACTTCCTCGTCGCTGGCCTCCAGCCGGCCATAACGGATGTTGTCGGCGGCACTGGCGGCGAACAGGGCAGGCTGCTGTGGCACCAAGGCGATGCTTTGCCGAAGTTGTGCTGGATCGAGTTCGCGCAGGTTGACGCCGTCCAAGCATAGCTTGCCGCTGTCCGGGTCGTGGAAGCGCAGCAGCAACGACAATACAGTGCTCTTGCCAGCGCCAGATGGCCCAACCAGCGCGACGGTTTCGCCCGGCGCGACGCTCAGGCTGAAATCATCCAGCGCTGGCTGATCCGGTCGCTGCGGGTAGTGGAAGGACACATGCTCGAAACGGATCTCGCCGCGAATCGGTGAGGGCAGGGCGTGCGGCTGCGCAGGGGCGGTGATCTGCGGGCTCTCCGCCAACAGTTCACCGATACGGCCCATGCCGCCGGAAGCACGCTGCAGTTCGTTCCACACTTCGGCCAGGGCGCCGACCGAGCCGCCGCCGATCAAGGCATACAACAGGAATTGCCCAAGCGTACCTGCGCTCATCCGGTGATCAACCACATCGTGCGCACCGGACCACAAGACAGCAACGATTGCCCCGAACACCAGCACCATGGCGATGGCGGTGACGAAGGATTGGGTGCGGATGCGGCGCCTTGCAGTAGCCACGGACACATCCAGTGCGGCCTCGAAGCGACCGCGCTCATAAGGCTCGCGGGCATGCGCCTGCACCGTGCGCACCGCGCCCAATGTTTCGGAAGCCAACGCATTGGCGTCTGCGACACGGTCCTGGCTGGCACGCGCGATCTTCTGCAACTTGCGCGCGCCAAGGACGATGGGTAGCACCGCCAGCGGGATGCCGATCAAGGAGTACACCGCCAGCCGCGGGCTGGTCACGAACAGCATCACCATCGCGCCGACCACGGTGACGCTGCTGCGTAGCGCGACCGACATGGTCGAGCCGATCACACTGCGCAGCAGTTCGCTGTCGGCGGAGAGGCGCGATACCAGCTCGCCGCTGCGGGTGCGGTCATGGAAGCCGGCATCCAGGCCAATCAGGTGTGCATAGAGCTTGCCGCGCAGGTCGGCGACGACTTTTTCGCCCAACAGGGAAACGAAGAAGAAGCGCGCAGCGGTTGCCAATGCCAGCACCACGGCGACGATGAACAGCAACAGGAAGGCGCGGTTGATTTCGCCACCGCCGGAGAAGCCGTGGTCGATCATCTGCTTGACCGCCATCGGCAGGCTCAGCGTCGCCGTGGATGACACCGCCAATGCAAGCAGCCAGGCCGTGAACAGGCCGCTGTGGCGACGCACGAACGGCCACAGGGTTTTCAGGCTGCCGAGTTTCTGCAGCTTGCGGGGCTGGGCGGGAGAGGTGTCAGTCATGGTTCACGGGTTCGCTCAAACGTAGGCGGTCGCGGGTGGCGTCGCGCAGGCGCAGGGCCAACGCATCGATCTGGTCTGCCGGCAGCCGCACGTGCAGGCGCAGGCCTTCGGGCAGGAAGTGCTCTTCGAGTTTCTCGGCGCCGGCGTTGCCGAGCAGGGTGTGTACGACGCCCATGTCCTCGAAGCCGCATTGCAGGATGCGTTCGGTCATCGGCACCAAGGGGCTGCGTTGAGCCAATCGCAGGCATTCGGCTGCAGTGCCGCCATAGGCGCGGACCAGGCCGCCGGCACCGAGTTTGATGCCGCCGTACCAGCGGGTCACCACCACCGCGATGCGGTCGTAGCCTTGGCCATCGATCGCGGCCAGGATCGGGCGCCCGGCGGTGCCGGCAGGTTCGCCGTCGTCGCTGGAACGGTATTCATTGCCATGCCGGTAGGCCCAGCAGTTATGGGTAGCATCCACATCCGAAACCGATTGGATGAACGCCAGCGCCGCGTCGGCATCACCGATCGGCGCTGCCTGGGCGAGGAAGCGGCTGTGTTTGACGTCCAGCTCGTGGCTGGCAGGTACGGCGAGAGTATCGAGCATTGCCGTCATTCTAGTGGCCGCGCCGCAAAGCTGTAGCGGATGCGGCTCAATCCTTGAGCAGTGGTCGCAGGTCGCGCGGAATTCGGGCTTCCGGGTAATCATGGGCAAAGCGGCGAAGGCTGGCCTTTGCGCCTTCCAGATCACCGCTTTCGTGCCGTTCGCGGATGCGCTTGATCCACTGGTGGCGCGACAGCATGGCATCGGCTTCGATGTCGGGGGTGCTGTCGGCCGCAATGGCTTCCGCACGCTGGCGGCGTGCCTCGGCGGCCTTGCTGACTGTCTTGGCACCGGCATGCGGAACTGGTGTGGAGCCCGTCGTGGTCAGTCGTGGCGGCGCTGCGCGTGCTGGTGCCGCCTCGGTTCTGTAACGCTGGTCCTGTGCGACGTCGGCAGTGGCGGCCTGTTCGCCTTGAACCGGGGCAGCCATCGGTGCGGGAGCCATCATGGGTGCGGGAGGTGCAGGTGGGGCGGGCGGCGCAACAACCGGTGCGGCGGAGAAGGCGCGAGGCGATTGCCCTGCATTGCTGGCGTCGGGCTTTTCGATGACGGGTATTTCGTCGTTGTGCGCAGCGCCTGGCTGTGCGGCGCCGACGCTGCGCTCCTTCGCGCTGACTACGGTTTTGACCTGCGGTTCAGCGGGAGCGGGCGTTGCGGCATCCTCAGCGGCCTGGACGGGAAGTGGCGCCGCAGGTGCAGCAGCGACTTCGGCGGCTGCCATATCCGCGGGCGCTACCTCAGCGGCGGGCGCGGACATTTCGGCGTGCTGCATCGCCGGTTGCTGTGGCGTCAGCGGCCGCAGCTGCCAGGCCAGGCCAACCACCAATACCAGTGACGCGGCCACTGCGAATGAAGACACCAGCCCACGGCGGCGTCCCCAGCCGCGGCCACGCGAGGCGGACGCCGTCGCGGCGCGGTATTGGGGCTGTACTTCTATTTGAGGCTGCTCCGATTGCGCCTGTGCCTGCGGCCCGGTGCGCGCCATCTCCAGGATGCGTGCGTCCAGTTGCGCGCTGGGTGTGGCCGCACCGGCACCAGGCCGGCCGAGCAGCCGCGCCATCTCGCGCTCTTCGGGGGTCAGCATGTCTGGAATGTTCATTCGCTCAACCTCGCGCGCAGCTTGTCCATCGCATAGCGCAGCCGCGACTTGACGGTTTCCCGGCCAACGCCGGTGATCTGCCCGATCTCCTCCAGGCTGAGTTCCTGTTCCAGTCGCAGGATCACGACTTCCTGTTGCTCCGGCGGCAACTCGGCCAGGGCCTGGCGCAGTTGCAGGCGCTGGGCCTGTTCGTCGGCGACCAGCTCCGGCGTGCAGTCGTCGGCCAGGCGCGCGGTGCGCTCGTCGGCGTCTTCCGGCGCTGCCGGGCGATGACGGGCAGCTCGCCAATGGTCATTCAGGCGGTTATGGGCGATTCGGAACAGCCAGGTGGCGAAGGCCGCATCGGGCTTCCAGCCGGCCCGGGCGTTGATCATCTTCTGCCAGACGTCCTGGAACAGCTCCTCGGCCAAGGGGCGGTCACGCAGCTGGCCCAGCAGATAGTGGAACAGCCGCGCGCGGTGCCGGGCGTAGAGCTCGGAGAACGCATCGCTGTCACCGTCGGCATAGGCCAACATCAGCACTTCATCGGTAGGGGTTTGGACAGCGGTATCCACCTGCCAAGCGTAGTGGCTGGGCTGGGTTCTGCCTAGCTCGGCGAGCGCGGGCGGAATGCCTTATTCAGAATTGTGAAATGGAATCTTTTTTCTGCGACCCACTGCTCTTGACCGCTGCGAAAGGTATGCTGCGGAATCAGGGGGGAGTTCCGGGAGACCGGAACCCAGAGAGAACGGATACATGTCGTATAGCGAGCTTGACGCACGGGTTGATCCTCCGCGCGCCGACACATTTTCGCCGGTCACCAAGGCGGTGGCGACATTGCAGGGCATGCTGCCCCGCGCCAGCACGGTAGCGCTGGCGTGGCGTGATGGTGTGCTGGGCAAAGGCAGCTGCAGCTTTCCGGAAGCTGACGGACGGCTGTGCCTGATGGCAAGCAACCGTTTGGCCGGGCATCCATCGGATCTGCCTGCGTCTGTCCACGCCTTCAGTTGGAGCGACGAGGTCGGCGCCGATTATGTCGTACTGGTCGATGCCGATGAGGCCATGTCCACGGTCCGCGGTGACGCGTGGCAGGGCACCGCACGGGTGTTGCTTGCATCGGTCATGGAGCTGATGCGGCAGCGGCTACAGATTGAAGAGCTGCAGCGCTCCAAACAATTGCAGAAGGCCTTGTTCGAGATTGCCGACCTGGCTGGTGCCGATCTGGCGATGACCGAGATGATGGCGCACTTCCATCGCATCCTCGGCTCGCTGATGTATGCCGAGAACTGCTACATCGTGGAGTGCGACGAGAACCAGCAGAACCTGGAGTTCCTGTATTTCGTCGATACCCACGACAGTTATCTGCCAGAACCCGGACGTCGCTACAGCTACGAGGAAATGCCGGCCAGCCTGACCTTTGCAGTATTGCGCAAGGGGCGCGCGCTGAGCGGCCCCTCGCGTGAGTTGGCCAAGTACCTGGAACAGCAGTACGACGTCTCCGAAGGCGTTGAGAGCACCGACTGGCTCGGCGTGCCGATGTGGCGCGACAACCGCGTATGCGGGGCGATCGTGGTGCAGAGTTATGTGGCCGATGCCTGCTATGGCGAGGAGGAGTTGGCGCTGCTGAATTTCGTCGCCAAACACATCCTCACCGCGATGGACCGGCATCAGGCGCATGCACAGCTGGAACAACGTGTGTGGCAGCGTACCCAGGACCTGGAGCACATCAACGATCACCTGCAGGGCGAGATCATCGAGCGCCGGCGTGCCGAGCTGCTGCAGGCCGCGCTGTTCAACATCTCCGAGCTGGCGATGAGCGGCAAGGCCGCTGGCGAGTTCTATGCGCAGGTGCACGAGATCATCGGTCGCCTGCTGGATGCCAGCAATTTCTATGTCGCGATGGTGACCGAAGATGCAGCAGGCATCGAATTCGTCTACTCGGTTGATCGTTTCAACCGCGAACGTGCAACCCGTGTTTTCAGTGATGGATTGACCGAGTACGCGTTGAAGCGGCGTGAGCCGGTGTTGCTGACGCGCGCGGACATCGACAAGCTGATCGCCACTGGCGCCCTGAAGGAATTCGGTGCCAAGTCGCAGTGCTGGTTGGGCGTGCCCTTGTTCAGCGATGACGAGGTTGTCGGCGTCATCGCGGTGCAGAGCTATAACCCGCAGGTCGTATTCACCGCTGATGACCAGCGCCTGTTGGTGTTTGTGGCCCGCACCATCGGCAACAGTCTTGCCCGCCAGCGCGATCAACAGCGCCTGGTGCAGGCACATGCGGACCTGGAGCTGCGGGTAACCGAACGCACCCGCGAGCTGGGCGAAGTCAACCAGAAGCTGCTGGGCCAGATCGGCGAGCGCATGCGCGCCGAGCAACGCCTGACCCATCTTGCGATGCACGATGTGTTGACCGGCTTGCCCAATCGCCTGCACCTGCAGGATCGATTGGAGCGTGCCATCGAGAATGCGGAGTTGGGCATCACCCCGCACTTTGCGTTGTTGTTCCTCGATCTGGATCGCTTCAAGTGGGTCAATGACAGTATCGGCCATGCGGCAGGCGACCAGATGCTGGTCGAGGTTGCACGACGCCTGGTCGGTCTGGTGCGTGGCGACGATGTCGTGGCGCGTTTGGGCGGCGATGAGTTCGCGCTGTTGGTCCACTCCGACCGTGGTTCTAACGCGGCGATGGATCTGGGCCGGCGCCTGCTCAAGGCGCTGGAAGCTCCGATGTGGGTGGATGGGCGCGAATTGTTCCCGTCCGGCAGCATCGGCATTGCAGTGTGGGATACACGCTACACCTCCGGCGCGGACCTGCTGCGCGACGCGGATGCGGCGATGTACCGGGCCAAGCTCAAGGGCCAGGACCGCTGCGTGATGTTCGACGGTGCGATGCATGACGAGGCCATGCGCAGCCTGGAGCTGGAAGCGGACCTGCGGCGGGCAATCAAGAAGCGCGACTTCCTGCCTTACTACCAGCCCATCGTGTCGCTGCTTGACGGGCAGGTGGTTGGCCACGAGGCGCTGCTGCGCTGGCAGCATGAGCGCCGTGGCGTACTGCTGCCCGGGCAGTTCCTGTCACTGGGTGAAGAAAGTGGCCTGATCGAGCAGGTGGATTGGCAGATCTACGAGCAGGTGATGGAAGACATGGCGGCGTCGACGGCCGGCTATATCTCCGTGAATGTCTCGCCCCGTCATTTCCGCTCGGTTGAGTTCGCTCCACGGCTGTTGGGAATGCTGGATGCGGCGGGCGCGGACCCCGCACGGCTGCGCGTCGAGATAACCGAAATGGCCTTGCTGGACGATGAGCCGCGCACCTTGCGCGCCCTGCACCAGCTGCGCGAGCGCGGCGTTGTGGTGCAGCTGGATGACTTTGGCACCGGCTATTCGGCATTGTCCTATCTGCACCGGTTCCCGATCAGCGCATTGAAAGTGGATCGGAGTTTCGTAGCCGGTCTGCACAATGAAGGAAGCAGCAGCACGATGGCCCTGGTACAGGGTGTGCTCTCGTTGGCGCGCACGCTGGGCATCGAGACGATAGGTGAGGGCATAGAAGACGAGCGCCAGCTGCAGACGCTCAAGGAGCTCGGCTGCAATTTCGGCCAGGGCTATCTGCTCGGCTACCCGGCCCCGTGCGAGCAGAGCCTGCAGCGCAAGAAGGCTGCTGCAGGTCTGTAGGAGCGGCGTAAGCCGCGAAGCTGGCAATCCATCCGGTGCGTGTCAGTTGCAATTGCGCGATGCGCGTTTGCTCTTGAGCGCGGAATGTATGCGACCTGCATGGTCTACGAGCTTCGCGGCTTACGCCGCTTCTACATAAAAGCTTGCTGGTTGCTTCAGCGCAGCGCGTTGCGCTTCTTCTCGTCGAACCACTTGTCGGCCTGGGCCGGCGAGTAGTTGCGCATCCACTCCAGCATCTGGGTGGCGTCGTCGCCGTACCACAGGTCTTCGCGCTGCTCCGGGTGCAGGAAACGCTCGCTGACCATGGTGTCGATCATGCCGATCAGCGGCTGGTAGAAGCCGTCGATGTCGAGGAAGGCGCAGGGCTTGTGGCCGATACCGAGCTGGCGCCAGGTCAGCATCTCGAAGATCTCCTCGGCGGTACCGAAGCCGCCGGGCAGGGCGACGAAGGCATCGGACAGGTCGAACATGCGCGACTTGCGTTCATGCATCGAGCCGACGATTTCCAGCGAGGTCACGCCCTTGTGCGCGACTTCCATGTCCACCAGGTGCTGCGGGATCACGCCGGTGACTTCGCCACCTGCTGCCAGCACGCCATCTGCAACCGCGCCCATCAGACCGGTACGGCCGCCGCCATAGACCAGGCGCAGGCCTTCGTTGGCGATGCGCGTGCCCAATTCGGTGGCGCGTTCGACGTAGATGGGCTTGGCGCCGGGGTTGGAGCCGCAATAGACGCAGATGGACTTCATGTGTTGTTCCTGATGGATGGGAAGAGGTGGTCGCTCTGCTGCTGATGAATACGCGTGCAGACCGGGGACTACAAAAGCAAGAAGGCTCCGCCGGAGCGGAGCCTTCAGGTCACAGGCCGTGGAGCTTAGTTGGCCTTGTGGATGGCGCGCTTGGTCACTGCCATCGCCGCGTCGTGTACTGCTTCGGACAGCGACGGGTGGGCGTGGCAGATGCGGGCCAGGTCATCGGACGAGCCGCTGAACTCCATGGTCAGCACACCTTCGTGCACCAGCTCGGAGACATTGGCGCCGACCAGGTGCATACCCAGCACGCGGTCGGTTTCGGCGTGTGCCAGCACCTTGACGAAGCCAGCCGGCTCCACCATGGCGACGGCGCGGCCGTTGGCGGCGAACGGGAAGCTGCCAGCCTTGTACGGGATGCCCTCGGCCTTGAGCTGGGCTTCGGTCTTGCCGACCCATGCCAGTTCCGGCTCGGTGTAGATGACCCACGGGATGGTGTCGAAGTTGACGTGGCCCGGCAGGCCAGCGATCAGTTCAGCCACGGCGACGCCTTCTTCAAAGCCCTTGTGGGCCAGCATCGGGCCGCGCACGCAGTCACCGACCGCCCAGACGCCATCGACGCCGGTGTGGCAATGGTCGTCGACCACGATCTGGCCACGCTCGTTGAGCTGCACGCCGGTGCCTTCGGCCAACAGGCCCTTGCTGGCGGCGCGGCGGCCAACGGCCACCAGCAGCTTGTCGACGGTCAGGGTCTTTTCGCCTTCGGCATCGGTGTAGCTGACGATGACTTCCTCGCCCTTGATCTCGGTCTTGGAGACCTTGGCGTTGAGGCGGATGTCCAGGCCCTGCTTCTTGAATTCCTTGGCAGCAACCTTGGCCACTTCGGCGTCGGCGGCGGCCAGGAAGTCCGGCAGTGCTTCCAGGATGACCACTTCCGAACCCAGGCGCTTCCACACGCTGCCCAGTTCCAGGCCGATCACGCCGGCGCCGATCACGGCCAGGCGCTTCGGCACTTCGGTGAAGTCCAGCGCGCCGACGTTGTCGACGATGTGCTTGCCGTCAAACTTGGCGAACGGCAGTTCGATCGAATCCGAACCTGCGGCGATGATGACGTTGGTGCCCTTGAGCTCGACTTCCGAACCGTCGTGCTGCTTGACCTTGACCACATTGCCGGCCTGCAGCTGGCCGAAGCCGTAGTAGGTGGCAACCTTGTTGGCCTTGAACAACTGGGCGATGCCGCCGGTGAACTGCTTCACGATGGCGTCCTTGCGGCCGACCATCTTGTTCACGTCGATCTTGGCGTCGTTGAAGCTGATGCCGTGCTGATCGAAGATGTGGCCCATGTTCCAGTACTGGCGCGAGGAGTCCAGCAGCGCCTTGGACGGGATGCAGCCCACGCGCAGGCAGGTGCCGCCCAGGGCCGGCTTGCCGTCCTTGCCCAGCGCTGCATCGATGCAGGCGGTCTTCAGGCCCAGCTGTGCGGCGCGGATGGCAGCGTGGTAGCCGGCCGGACCAGCACCGATGACGACGACGTCGAATTGTTCAGCCATTTGAGATTCCTTGTTGCCTGTCCCTTCTCCCGCCGGGAGAAGGTGGCGCGTAGCGCCGGATGAGGGTGCGGGTGAGGCTTGCCCTCACCCCAACCCCTCTCCCGCGAGCGGGAGAGGGGCTCAGAGCAATTACAGACCGAACAGCATGCGGCCCGGGTTTTCCAGCTGGTTCTTGATGTCCACCAGGAACTGCACCGAATCCTTGCCGTCGATGATGCGGTGGTCATAGGACATGGCCAGATACATCATCGGAGCGATCACGATCTGGCCGTTCTCGGCGATCGGACGGTCCTTGATGGCGTGCATGCCGAGGATGGCGCTCTGCGGCGGGTTGACGATCGGCGTCGACATCAGCGAGCCGAAGGTGCCACCGTTGGTCACGGTGAAGGTGCCGCCCTGCAGTTCTTCCAGCGACAGCTTGCCGTCACGGGCCTTCTTGGCGTAATCGGCAATTGCCTTCTCGATGTCGGCGAACGACATGCGCTCGACGTTGCGCAGCACCGGGGTCACCAGGCCCTTCTCGGTCGACACCGCGATCGAGATGTCCGAGTAGCCGTGATAGATGATGTCGTCACCATCGATCGAAGCATTGACCAGCGGGAAGCGCTGCAGCGCGTTGGCGGCAGCCTTGACGAAGAAGCTCATGAAGCCGAGCTTGATGCCATGGGCCTTGACGAACTCTTCCTGCAGTTCCTTGCGCGCAGCCGAGACCTTGGACAGGTTGACTTCGTTGAAGGTGGTCAGCATGGCGGTCGAGTTCTTCGACTGCATCAGACGCTCGGCAATGCGCTTGCGCATGCGGGTCATCGGCACGCGTTCTTCCGGACGTGCACCGCCGGCCTTGCCGACACCGCCGTTGCGGGCGAAGTTGACGATGTCTTCCTTGGTGACCGCGCCGTGGCGGCCGGTGCCGGACACGTCAGCCGGGTTCACGCCTTCGGTGATGGCCGAGAAGCGGGCGCCCGGGGGCAGGGCGTCGGCAGCCGACTTGGCAGCCGGGGCCGGTGCAGCGGCAGCAGCCGGAGCGGCGGCGGCCGGGGCAGCAGCCTTCGGTGCTTCGGCAGCAGCAGCCGGAGCGGCAGCAGCAACCGCGCCTTCCTCGATGATCGCCAGGATCTGGCTCGAGGTGACGGTGTCGCCTTCCTGGAACTTGATTTCCTTCAGCACGCCATCAACCGGCGCCGGTACTTCCAACACGACCTTGTCGGTTTCCAGGTCGAGCAGGTTCTCATCACGCTTGACGGCCTCGCCAGCCTTCTTGTGCCAGGTGGCGATGGTGGCGTCGGAGACGGATTCGGGCAGTACCGGTACTTTGACTTCGGTGGCCATTTGGCTGATTTCCTGGTTTCGTTTTCTTGTGGAAAAGGGGGCTTATTCGGCGTAGTTGTCGTCGATCTTGTTGACCAGCGCGTCGGCGAGCAGCTGTGCGAGTTCGCGCAGGTGATCGGACATGTGGCCAACAGCAGGCGACGGAGAACGCGGGCGACCGGCATAGTGCAGGGCCTGGCCATCAGCCACGCATGCCTGCAGGTGGTGCTTGATCTGGTACCACGCACCCTGGTTCATCGGCTCTTCCTGGCACCACACGACGTCGGTGGCCTTGCCGTACTTCTTCAGTTCGGCAGCCAGCGCCGGGCGCGGGAACGGGTAAAGCTGTTCAACGCGAACCAGTGCAACGTCGTCCTGGCCGCGCTTGGTCACGTCTTCCAGCAGGTCGTAGTAGACCTTGCCCGAGCACACGACCACGCGCTTGACCTTCTTGACGTCCGCGGTGGCGTCGCCGATCAGGTGCTGGAACTCGCCATTGGCCATTTCGTCCAGGCTGGACACGGCCAGCTTGTGACGCAGCAGCGACTTGGGCGACATGACGACCAGCGGCTTGCGGGTGTCCATGCGCATCTGGCGACGCAGCATGTGGAATGCCTGCGCCGGGGTCGACGGCACGCAGACCAGCATGTTCTCCAGTGCGCACAGCTGCAGGAAGCGCTCAAGGCGTGCCGAGCTGTGCTCCGGGCCCTGGCCTTCATAGCCGTGCGGCAGCAGCAGGGTCAGGCCGGAGATGCGGCCCCACTTTGCTTCGCCGGAGGCGATGAACTGGTCGATCACGACCTGGGCACCGTTGGCAAAGTCGCCGAACTGGCCTTCCCAGATGCACAGGGTGTTCGGGTCGGTGGTGGAGAAGCCGTACTCGAACGCCATCACTGCTTCTTCGCTCAGCAGCGAATCGATGATGGTGGCCTGCTCCGGCGACTCGACCAGCTGCCGCAGCGGCAGGTAGTAGTTATCGGTCTTCTGGTCGTGCAGGATCGCGTGGCGGTGGGTAAAGGTGCCGCGACCGACGTCCTGGCCGACCAGGCGCAGGCCATTGCCTTCGTCCAGCAGCGTTGCGTATGCCAGGTTCTCGGCGAAGCCCCAGTCGCCCAGGATTTCACCGGCGGCCATCTTGCGACGGTCGTCGTACACCTTGGCCACGCGCGAATGCACTTCCACTCCTTCCGGAATGGTGTTGATCATGGTGGCCAGCTGGGTCAGCTTGCCCATGTCGACCTTGGTGCTGACCGGATCGGACAGCTTGCCCGACAGGTACTTCGGCCAGTTGACGAACATCTTGCTGGTGGCCGGGGTCTTTTCGACCGTGGCCAGCTCGGTGGTGACTTCACCGGAGTCCAGCTTGTTGCGGTAAGCGTCGACCATTTCCTTGCCGGCGCCGGCAGCAATGATGCCTGCGGCTTCCAGCTGCTCTGCGTAGAGCTCGCGGGTGGTCTTGTGCTTGCGGATCACCTGGTACATCAGCGGCTGGGTGATCGCTGGTTCGTCGGCTTCGTTATGGCCCCAGCGGCGGTAGCAGACCAGGTCGATCACGACGTCCTTGTTGAACTGCTGGCGGAAGTCATAAGCCAGCTTGGCCGCGAACACCACGGCTTCGGGATCGTCGCCGTTCACGTGCAGGACCGGGGCAGCAACCATCTTGGCGATGTCGGTGCAGTACAGGGTCGAGCGCGAGTCGTCGCGGTTGGAGGTGGTGAAGCCCACCTGGTTGTTGATGACGATGTGCACGGTGCCGCCGACCGCGAAACCGCGGGCCTGCGACATCTGGAACAGCTCCATCACCACGCCCTGGCCAGCGAATGCAGCGTCGCCGTGGATCAGGACCGGCATCACCTGCTTGCGCGCGGTGTCGTTGCGGCGTTCCTGGCGCGAGCGCACCGAGCCGACAACTACCGGATCGGCGATTTCAAGGTGGGACGGGTTGAACGCCAGGGCCAGGTGCACCGGGCCACCATCGCTGGCGACGTCGGCCGAGAAGCCCATGTGGTACTTCACGTCACCGGCAACGGCGCGGTCGTCGTGCTCGAACTTGCCTTCGAATTCGTCGAACAGCTTGCGCGGGTTCTTGCCGAGGGTGTTGACCAGCACGTTCAGGCGGCCACGGTGGGCCATGCCGATGATCACGTCCTTGACGCCTTCCTTGCCGGCGTCGCGGATGATGGTGTCCATCATCGGGATCAGCGAGTCGCCGCCTTCCAGCGAGAAGCGCTTCTGGCCGACGTACTTGGTGTGCAGGTAACGCTCGAGGCCTTCGGCCGCGGTCAGGCGCTCCAGGGTGCGACGCTTGGTGTCGGCATCCAGGTTGTAGTTGCCACCGGCAGCCTCAAGGCGCTGGTAGAGCCACTGGCGCTGCTCGACTTCGGCGATATACATGAACTCTGCGCCGATCGAGCCGGTATACGTCGCCTTCAGGCGCGCAAACAGGTCACGCAGCTTCATCCGCGGCTGGCCGCCGACACCACCGGTGCTGAACTCGTCGTTGAGGTCGGCATCGCTGAGGTGGTGGAAGGGCAGGCCCAGGTCCGGCGGGTTGACCGGCGGGGTCAGGCCCAGCGGATCAAGATTGGCGCCGAGGTGGCCGCGTGAACGGTAGGCGGTGATCAGGCGGCCGACATTGCGCTCGCGCTCGTCGCCGGAACCGGCGTTGGCGCCGACTTTGCCGGCGTTCTTCGCGGCTTCGGTGATGTGTGCGATGGCGGCAGAGTGCGGCACATCGCCAGCTTCGCGGCCTTTGAAGCCGTCAAAGTAGGACTTCCACTTGGGGTCCACACTGTCCGGGGAGACGAGGTACTGTTCGTACAGGTCCTCGACATAGGAGGCGTTGCCGCCGGCGAGCTGCGATGATTGCGCAAACTGCTTCAGTAGATTGTCCACGATGGAGAGTCGGATTCACTTGTGGGGTAGTTCTGGGAACCGGCGGACCTGCGACAGCGTCGCGCGCGGGCGTGTTCTAACCACGAAATTATACCCCTCACTGGACAGGAAGGGGCACCTACACTGTCCCGCGCATTAATACCTGACTGCGGCTTGTCCTGCCCAGGTCAATGCTCAGACACCTAGTACGCGCAGTCCGTTGCAAGCGCGTGAACGCTCCCATATGCGCTTGAACAGCAGCTCCTGCTGCTGGGCGCGGGCGGGGCTGTCCAGTGCCAGTTCGCCTTCGACGCGGGCACCTATTGGACGAAAGTAGCAGTCTCCCTGATCGTTGCTGATCGCCGCCGAGGCTACCTGGCAATCCGCCGGGTCCACTGGTTCACGCAGATGGAACACACTGGGCAGGCGCTGCACCAGTGCGATGAAGGCCGCGGGCAAGGCGGGCAGGTCGGCTTCGTGCAGCAGCACGTGTACCTGCTTGTCGTGGCGGGCGGTGGCAAACCGACGCAAGGCGTCCAGTACCAGGGGCTGGGCGAGCAGTGCGTCATTGCCGCGCAGCTGCAGGTGCAAATGGCGGCGCGCAGCATGGATCACCGCAGCGGTGGCAGCGCGGGCCTGATCCGGGTCCTGCACCCGCATTGCTCCGTCCAGACGCCGGCGCATGGTCTGGTGACCGATGCCGGCTTCTTCAAATTCAACACCTTCCGGCAGAAACCCATTGCAGGCGTAGAAGTCGCGGGCATGCAGCTGTGCATGCAGGCTGACCTCGCCCCAGCCGCGTTTGCGGGCAGCAACCAAGAGCGTATTCAGCAGGGCCTGGCCAACGCCTTTGCCGCGCCAGCCGGCAAGCACCGCCATCCGGCCGATGTGCTGGTCGGGGGTCAAGCGGGCGGCGCCGATGGCTTGGCCGTGTTCATCCAGGGCCAGCGCGTGGTCGCTGAGCGGGTCCAGCTCGTCTACTTCCAGCTCGGCCGGGACGTTCTGCTCGCTGACGAATACGGTATGACGCACGCCGTGCAGCAGGGCCTGCTGCACGGCGTAGTCGGCGATCTCTACATGGAAGATCGCGGTTTGGCTCATGCCGACGGGGTTTCCGCGTCGTCTTCGTCTTCTTCCTCGCCGTCGTCACAGATCACCACGACTTCGACGCCTTCCTCATTGACCAGCACGGTCTCGATGTTGGCGCTGGACGGCTCGCCTTCACCGGCTTCGCTGTACTCGATCACTTCGATCTCGACTTCCGGGGCATCGGCCTCGTCATCGAAGTCCTCGTCGTCGAACTCTTCCTCGACCTGGTCGTCTTCGGCCACCTCGTCCATGGCTTCCAGCGCGTCCTGCTCGGCGAGCATGGCGGCAATGGTTTCCACGTCCAGCAACTGGTAATGGCCGCCGACGATCAGCTCCATCAGCGCATCACGGCCCTTGTTGCCGAGTTTGTTGAACAGGGCGATATCGATCTGTTCGGTACCGGCAAGGGTCTGTGCGTCCTTGGTCGACAGCTGGAACGCCAGCCCGGAGCAGTACAGCGAGGCGCCACGGGTGGCGCGGCGCCAGGCCAGACGGGCCCACGGGTGGCGCTCAAGCACGCCGCCATTTTCCAGCTCGGCGACCACTTCTTCCGGCGACGGCGGTGCCTGCGACGGCAGGATGTCACCAGCAGCGCGGTAAGTGGTGATGAAGCGGCCGAACCAGTTGCCGAGGCGATCCGGGTCGTTCATGCGCAGCGCGTTGAGCGCGGCGACAACGCGCTTCATCGCGGCCTCGTCGATCTCGTTCGGGTCTTCCGGCAGCTTCAGGTCTGGGTCCTGGAAGCGGATGGATTCGTCGGCATCGGCGACCAGATCGTCCAGGTAGTCGCTGATCAGCTCAGCGGAGGACGGCGCGCGCATGCCGAACGAGAAGGTCAGGCAGGGGTTCACGGCAACGCCGTTGTGCGGCACGTTCGGCGGCAGGTACAGCATGTCACCCGGGCCCAGCACCCAGTCGTGGGTCGCCTTGAACTTCTTCAGCAGCTTCAGTTCGACGTCGGGACGGAACTCCAGCGACGGACGCTTGCCCTTGGTCGACTCGCTGGCATCGATCTGCCAGCGGCGCTGGCCATGGGCCTGCAGCAAGAACACGTCGTACTGGTCGACGTGGGCGCCAACCGAACCGCCGGTGGCGGCAAAGCTGATCATCACGTCGTCCATGCGCCAGCGCGGCAGGAAGTTGAAGTAGGAGGTCAGGGCGCGCACTTCGGGGTCCCACTTGTCCACGTCCTGCACCAGCAGGGTCCAGTTGTGGTCAGGCATGCCGGGGAAGTCTTCTTCCTGGAACGGGCCGGTGCGCAGGGTCCAGCCGTCGGTGGCGCGGTCATGGCTGACGATGCGCGCCAGCGCGCCTTCTTCGCAGGCCAGGCCGGCCAGGTCTTCAGGCATTACCGGGGTTTCGAAATCCGGGAAGGCGGCGCGGATCAGCAGCGGGCGCTTCTGCCAGTAATCGCGCAGGAAGGTGGCCGGGCTCATGCCCAGCGGCAGGCCGGGCTTGGCCTGGACTTCGATCGGATAGGTCTTTTGCTTGCGTGCAGCCATGGGGGAAATCCTTTGCAACGGAGGTCGAACAGGGGCGCGGATGACGCGCAGACCTCCATTGTCCCCTTGTTCGCGGCAATACGCACCGTAGGCGACTGATCTGGATCAAATCCAGCGAAAAGAATGCACCCGTAGTGCCATGCTCGGCAGGGGGCGTTACCAGCAAAGCATCTGTAGTGCCGAGCCACGCTCGGCAAGGGGCTTCACCGGCAATGCAGATAATGCAGTTGTAGTGCCGAGCCATGCTCGGCAAGGGGCTCTACCGGGAAAGCTTCTGCCGAGCGTGGCTCGGCACTACATCCAGAAGCTTCCCCTCACCCCAACCCCTCTCCCGCAAGCGGGAGAGGGGCTCTAGGTATCCAGCATTTCTGCGGCTCAGATCGCCTTGGCCAGCTGCGCCGCCAGACCGGCATACCCACCCGGGGTCAGCTCGCGCAGGCGCTGCTTGGCATCGGCCGGCAGTTCCAGGGTCTCGATGAACTCGCGCATCGAATCGACGGTGATGCCGTGACCGCGGGTCAGCGCCTTGAGCTGCTCATACGGGTTCGGCAGGCCGTGGCGGCGCATCACCGTCTGCACGGCCTCGGCCAGCACTTCCCAGGCGGCGTCCAAATCGGCGTCCAGGCGCTCCGGGTTCACGGTCAGCTTGCCCAGGCCCTTGGCCAGCGACTCCAGGCCGACCTGACTGTGGCCGAAGGCGGTGCCGACGGCGCGCAGTACGGTGGAGTCGGTCAGGTCGCGCTGCCAGCGGCTGATCGGCAGCTTGGCACTGAAGTGCTCGAACAGGGCATTCGCGATACCGAAGTTGCCTTCGGCATTCTCGAAGTCGATCGGGTTGACCTTGTGCGGCATGGTCGAGGAGCCGACTTCGCCTTCCTTGAGCTTCTGCTTGAAGTAGCCCAGCGAGATATAGCCCCAGATGTCGCGGGCCAGGTCGATCAGGATGGTGTTGGCGCGGCGCGCGGCGTCACCGATCTCGGCGACGTTGTCGTGCGGCTCGATCTGGGTGGTGTAGGGGTTGAATACCAGGCCCAGGGAGGTGACGAAACGCTCGGCGAAGGCCGGCCAGTCGATGTTCGGGTAAGACACGACATGGGCGTTGTAGTTGCCGACGGCGCCGTTGATCTTGCCGGTCAGCTCGACCGCGCCGATCTGGCGGATCTGCCGTTCCAGGCGGGCGACGACGTTGGCCAGTTCCTTGCCCAGGGTGGTTGGCGAGGCGGTCTGGCCGTGGGTGCGCGACAGCATCGGCTGTTCGGCCTGGGCGTGGGCCAGCTGGCGCAGCGAGGCGGCGATGCCGCTGTAACCGGGCAGGATCACCTTGTCGCGGGCTTCAGCCAGCATCAGGCCGTAGGACAGGTTGTTGATGTCCTCGCTGGTGCAGGCGAAATGCACGAATTCCAGTGCCGGTGCCAGCTCGGCGTCGTCCTTGAGCTGCTCCTTGATGAAGTACTCCACGGCCTTGACGTCGTGGTTGGTGGTGCGCTCGATCTCCTTGACGCGGGCAGCGTTCTCGACCGAGAAGCCATCGGCCAGCGCGCGCAGCTTGGCCTTGCCGGCCGCCGAGAAGTCGGCCAGCTCGGTGATGCCCGGTTCGGCGCCCAGCGCCAGCAGCCATTCGATCTCGACCTTGACGCGGGCCTTGATCAGGCCGTACTCGGAGAAGATCGGACGCAGGGCGTCGACCTTGCCGGCATAACGGCCATCAAGCGGGGACAGGGCGAGCAGGGCGGCTTCTTGGCGGGACGTATCCGTCATGGCGGCAGGCGTTGGGCAGTAGCGGGGGCGCATATTCTACGCTGCCGGGGCAACGACCGCTGGCGGGCCATTGAATCCCGTCGGCCGCAGGTGCCATCGCCGCACATGACGGGTATGGTGTGCGCAGCCGCCAGCCCGGGAAGTCTGCCCATTGCCAGCCGCAGCAGCTTCCTTTTACCCCAACGAAGATGTGCGGAGTTGATGATGAGCAAGGTTTCCAAGAGTGGTTTCCGGACCGAACACGACAGCATGGGCGAACTGCAGGTGCCCGCCGAGGCCCTGTGGGGCGCGCAGACGCAGCGTGCAGTCGAGAATTTCCCGATTTCCGGGCAGCGCATGCCGCGCGCCTTCATCCGGGCGCTGGGCCTGATCAAGGGCGCCGCGGCCGAGGTCAACACCGGGCTGGGGCTGCTGCCCAAGGGCGTTGGCAAGGCGATCCAGTCGGCGGCGACCGAGGTGGCCATCGGCGCGCATGACAGCCAGTTCCCGATCGATGTCTACCAGACCGGCTCCGGCACCTCGTCCAACATGAATGCCAACGAGGTCATCGCCACGCTTGCCAACCATGGCGGCAAGGCCGGCAAGACCGCGGTGCACCCCAACGATCACGTCAACCTGGGGCAGAGCTCCAATGACGTGATCCCGACCGCCATCCGCGTCTCGGCCCAGCTCGAGGTGGTGGAATCGCTGCTGCCGGCGCTGAAGCACCTGCGCAAGACCATCGACAAGCGCGCCCGCACGCTGGGCAAGATCGTCAAGACCGGCCGCACCCATCTGATGGATGCGATGCCGCTGACCTTCGCCCAGGAATTCGGTGCCTGGTCGGCACAGCTGGCCTCGGCCGAAGGACGCATCGAGGATGCCTTGAAGCGCCTGCGCCGTTTGCCGTTGGGCGGTACCGCGATCGGTACCGGCATCAACGCCGATCCGCGCTTTGGCGGCAAGGTGGCACGGGCGCTGTCGCTCAGCACCGGGGTCAAGTTCGAGAGTGCGGCCAACAAGTTTGAAGGGCTGGCTGCGCAGGATGACGCGGTGGAACTGTCAGGCCAGCTCAATGCGCTGGCGGTGGCCTTGATCAAGATCGCCAATGACCTGCGCTGGATGAACTCCGGTCCGCTGGCGGGTCTGGGTGAGCTGGAACTGCCCGCCTTGCAGCCGGGCAGCTCGATCATGCCGGGCAAGGTCAATCCGGTGATTCCGGAGGCAACCGTGATGGTGGCTGCGCAGGTGATTGGCCACCATGCGGCGATCACCGTGGCCGGGCAGACCGGCAACTTCCAGTTGAACGTGGCGCTACCGCTGATCGCGGCCAACCTGCTGGATTCGATCCAGCTGCTGTCCAACGTGATGACGTTGCTGGCCGACAAGGTGTTCGTGGGCCTGGTGGTCAAGCAGGAGCGGGTGCGTGAAGCCTTGGCCCGCAATCCCATCCTGGTGACGGCGCTGAACCCGATCATCGGTTATGAGAAGGCGGCGGCGATTGCCAAGCGTGCCTACAAGGAGCAGCGGCCGGTGCTGGAAGTGGCGCTGGAGGACAGTGGTTTGTCCGAGGCCGAGCTGAAGCGCCTGCTGGACCCGGCGGCATTGACCCTGGGCGGCATCCACGACCATTGAGTCGCGTAGCGCCGACCCATGGTCGGCGTTGCGGCTTGAGCCCCTCTCGCGTGTACGGGAGAGGGATTGGGGTGAGGGCAGCGTTCGCCGGTAAGGCCTCTGCCGAGCATGGCTCGGCACTACATGGCGTTAATCGCGTTGCCCGGGGTGCGGCTGGCTCAGCGCACGGCGCGCAGGTTGGCCAGGGCTTCGTCGTACTTCTCGAACTCGGGAATGTGCTTGGCCAGGTCCGGCGGGAACGGCGACTGACCTTCCGGAAGCTGCAGCGGCAACGTGCGCTCCTGCGCCGCTGCCGGATCGGCGTCCACCAAGGTGTTCTGGCGCAGGATCTGCAGCTTGACGAAGCTGGTCTGCAGCATTGCCTGCTGCTCGGCATTCAAGGGAATGACGATGTCATCCACGCGCAGGCGGCCGTCCGGCAGGATGTCCAGGTTGGGGTAGGGCGCGCGGCGGATGGCGATGCGCTCCAGGGTGACTTCGGTCTTGGGCTTGCTGCGCTCGCTGCGGTGCTCGGCGTACTTCTCACGATCACAGCCGGTCGCGAGGGTGGCGAAGGCAACGAGGATCAGCAACAGCAGTCTTTTCATGGCAGTGGGGCAACAACGACGGGGGCGGTCATTCTACCGCCCCCGCCAGAGTGCAGGTCAGGCCCCCGGATCAGGGGAGCTGGACATTGCCATTGCCATTGCGGCAATCGTCGATATCGCTCTGGTCCATCTTTGCGTACGGCTTGAACTCGGGCACCGCCGCAGCCAGTTGCTGCTGGGTGGCCATCAGTGCAGGCAGCTGGTCGCAGATCTTGGCGGCGCTGGCCTTGATCTTGTCCGCCTCGGCATTGATGCGTGCTTCGATCTGCTCGGAGTTGCCAGAGAAGATGCCCTTGATCGCTTCGCCCGCAGCCTGCGCACCGAGGTTGGCCCCCTGCACGCCGATGTCGATGCCAGCCTCGGCGATGCCGATCACCTGCGTGCGGTAGCGCAGGGTAATCGCGCGTTGGCTGTCGTTGAGCGGGATGGAGGTACTGTTGATCAGCAGGTCGCCGGTCGGAGTGACCTCGACCTTGGCGCCATCGGAGCCGATGCTGATGTTGCCCTCCGCCATTTCCTTGCGGGCCTTGTCGGTTGCTTCGCGGACCTTGGCACCAATGGTGCTGTCGGTCGCCGGTGCGTTGGTTGCCGGCTTTTCACCACAGGCGGCCAGCGGGATGGCCAATGCAAGAGCAAGCAGGGGTGCGTTGAGGATCTTCATGGTCTGCGTTCCGTTGCGATAAGAAGGAATTAGCGTTTTTTCGGCAGGTCGATGCTGCCGGTGATGTCGGAGTGGTTCACCGAGCCGCTGCCGAGGCTATCGACCTTGAGGCTGGCGGCGCCACGGACGTCGAGGTCGCCCGAGCCCAGTGAGCCCAACTGCACGGCGCCGCGGCTATCGCGAATGTCGACGTCACCGGAGCCGATGCTTTCGATGCTTACGGCACCCTGTACACCGCGCAGCTCGACGTCGCCGGAACCGACAGTGCCAACCCGGGCGTCGCCGCGGACGCCGTCGATCCTGGCGTCGCCGGAGCCCACCGAAAGCACGTGAAGCGAGCCGATGTTGTGGAACTCGACATCGCCTGAGCCCACTGCCGCCGTTGCCAGGCCCTTGATATCACGCGCACTGACATCGCCAGAACCCACGTCGGCGCTCATGCTCTTGGCACCGACCAGAGAGGCATCACCGGAACCGACCTTGAGCTGTACCAGGATGTCGTCCGGCAGGCTGCCGGTCAGGTCCAGATAGGCGTAGGTGTTGCCCATGTTGATGTTCAGCCCCTGGTTCCGGCGTTCCAGCGTCACCACCAGCTTGTCGCCAACCTTGCGCTGGCTCAGCGTGAGCTGGTCCAGCAGTTCCTGGCTGGAAGCGCAGCCACGTCCGCTGATGGCCGCTCTCGCTCCTGGGCTGGCCTGCAGGCGCAGGTCATGGCTGTTCACCTCGAACATCACGGTCTTGCTGCTGCCCAGGTCGAGGTTCAGCGACTGCGGTGCGGTAAACGCGCAGGGCTGGCTGGCGATGGCTGCGCCCGGCGCAGCCAGCAATGCGGCCAATACAAACGTCTTGTGCATGAACATTCTCCTGATCAGAACTCAGATGTCGTCGCGACGGCGGCGCAGGTAGATAGCGGCGACGATCAGAACGATACCGACCGCGGCGCCGATCCAGATATCCGGGTTCGACAATACCTGACCCAGGCTGTGATGCTGCAGCAGCCACTGAACCAGGTCGGCCGGGGTCTGCAGGTTTTCACCGCTGATGTTGGTGTCGGTCAGGCCACGCGGCAGCCAGGATGACGGGAACACGCTGAGCAGGCCGCGGTAGGCGACGGTGTACCAGATCCAGCCCAGTGGCAGCTTCACGCCCGGCATGGCGCCGAGGATGCTGATCATGGTGCAGGCCAGCAGCGGCAGCAGCACTGCCCACAGGAACGGCTTGGTACGTACCAGCGCCGAGCAGAACATCAACCAACCAACGGTAGGCAGTGCCCAGAGCAGGCTGATCGGCAAGGTGCTCAGGACCAGGCCAAGGATGCGGAACGGGTGCGAATGGGTGGCGATTGCCCAGGGGCTGGTGGCGCCGGCACCGGCCGCACCCAACATGGCAACCACCCACAACACCAGACCGACAGCCAGGCCGATCGCCATTGCGATCAGCGGTGCCAGCACCAGCGCCCACAATGCCTTGGACAGCACGGTCTGGGTGTCGGATACCGGCAGCGACTTCCAGAACAACACGCTGCGGTCGCGGCGGTCATCGTAGAGACTGCCCAGCGCGTAGAAGAACACGACGAAGGCAAGTATCAGCGAGGCCAGGAAGATGCCTGCCAGCAGCAGACCATCGCCGAACGCGCCCATTACCTTCAGGTACTCGCTGATATCCCCCATGTGGTTGATGCCATCGGATTTGCGCGCGGCGAACGCACCAATCAGGGCGCCAATGGTGGCGAACAGGATGGCAATGCCACCGGTGATGACCTGGGCCCAGACGAAGCCGCCCCGGTTTTCCCAGTACTCACGCTTGAGCAGCCATTTGAACTTGCCGAGCGGGGAGATGTGATGAGCGGCGTTCATGCGTAGGTTCCCTTCATGGTGGCCACGAACAGGTCGGCCAGGCCGGGGGTGCGGATCTCGCCCATGGCGGCGAGTTGGTTACGGTCAACGCCGTCGAACAGCAGCACGGTTTTGCCGAACGGTAGTGCGCGCTCTTCGATCGGCGCCAGGGCGCGTGCGGCCTGCAGCGCGTCGGCGGAAGCCAGCAGCTCGGTGTAGCGACCAGCCAGGGCTTCCATGTCCGACGACAGCACGATCCTGCCATCGCGGATGAACAGCACGTCGGTAAGGATGTGCTCGACTTCTTCCACCTGGTGGGTGGTGATGATGATGGTCTTCTGTTCGTCGAAGTAATCCTCCAGCAGGCGCTGGTAGAACTCCTTGCGGTACATGATGTCCAGGCCCAGGGTGGGCTCATCCAGCACCAGGATCCTGGCGTCGATCGCCATCACCAGCGCCAGGTGCAGCTGCACGACCATGCCCTTGGACATCTCACGCACGCGCTGCTTCGGATTGAGCTTGGTATTGGCCAGGAAGCGCTCGCAGCGGGCGCGGTCAAAACGCGGGTGCACGCCGGCGACGAAATCGATGGCCTCCTTGACCCGCAACCAGCGCGGCAGCACTGCCACGTCGGCAATGAAGCAGACATCGTTCATCAGATCGTCGCGCTGGCTGCGCGGGTCCATGCCCAGCACCTGCAGGTCGCCGTCAAACGAGGTCAGGCCGAGTACGGCCTTGAGCGCCGTGGTCTTGCCGGCACCGTTGGGGCCGATCAGACCGACGATGCGGCCTGGTTCAATGGTGAAACTAGTGTTGTCCAGCGCTGGCTTCTGCTTGTAAGCCTTGCGCAGGCCCTTGGCGGAAACGACGGCTTCGACGGCGGCGTTCATAGGTTGGTCCCCGGTGGCAGCAAATCTTTCATGGTCAGGCCCAGGCGCTGGATGCGCTCCAGCACGGCCGGCCATTCGTCATTGAGAAAACGATCGCGCTCGTTGCCGCGCAGTTTCTGTGCGGCCTCCTCGGTCATGAACATACCAAGGCCACGGCGCTTCTCGACCAGGTTCTCGTCGGCCAACTCCTGGTAGGCGCGCGAGACGGTGATCGGGTTCAATTGGTACTCGGCCGCCACCTGGCGTACCGAGGGCAGGGCATCGCCCGGCTTCAGGATTCCGTCCAGCATCATCGCAATCACGCGATCCTTCAGCTGGCGGTAAATGGGAGCGCCATCGCTCCACTGGATATCGCTCATGGGTCAGCTCCGCGAATTCAGCTGTGCGAAAGAAAAATAAGGCATCGAAAGGCTGGTCCGCATGCGCCGGGCCGGTCGTTTCGCTTTGGGGCTTTCGTCGGCATCCTGTCCATCACCGACCGCCTGGGCTGCATAATCCTTGGCATCGGCAAGTCCGTTGCCGAGGGAGGTTGAGCAGCCCAGCAACAACAAGGTGCCTGTGACCATCAGTGCGTGGAGAGCGTGTCTGCCGTGCTTGGTGTTCATGAGGGCTCCCTGTGTAGGGTGGCTGGTGTTGTATGCAACTATAACACCGACACGCCGACATGCAACCGATTCTGACCAAACTAATGGCCTATGCCGTTCCAAACTTGCTTGTCGTGTTCAGGAGAATCCAGTGAACATTCGTAATTTATTGATTTCAATTGCTTTTGTGGCTGCCTCGGGCGGCGCCTTGGATGCGGTGGCGGGTCCTTTGCTGGACCGCAACTTCCGTTCGCTGGCCGGAAAAGACGAGATAAACCTGAATCGCGCATATGGCGGCAAGGTGCTGCTGGTGGTCAACACCGCCTCCAAATGCGGATTCACCCCGCAATACGAGGGCCTGGAGGCATTGCAGCAGGAACTGTCGCCGCGCGGTTTTGCTGTATTGGGCTTCCCGTCCAACGATTTCAAAGGCCAGGAGCCGGGCAGCGAGGAGCAGATCCAGGAGTTCTGCACGCTTACATACGGGGTGAAATTCCCGATGTTCCAGAAAGTCCATGTAATCGGCCCGGAAACGACGCCGCTGTACCAGGACCTGACCCGTATCAGCGGCGTGGCGCCGGCATGGAACTTTCACAAATATCTGATATCACGCGATGGGCGGGTGCTGGCACAGTTCCCGAGCCGGGTGAAGCCGGATGATCCCGAGCTGCGTGCGGCAATCGACCGCGCGCTGGCCGCACCAGCACCACGGCGCTGATGCGCCTCGACATCTGCGGCGTGCATGCGACAATGTCGCCCCTCGCGCCGCCGGTGGCGTTTGTTCACTTCCAGGAATGCAGCGAATGAAGATGGGAAAGCGTGGCGCGGTTGCGTCGCTTCTGATTTTGGCGATGGCGGCCCCCGGGGTCGTTTTTTCGCAACAACCTGCCGCTGCGGCGGCGACCAAGGAGAAGTCTGTTTTGACCTCGGATCGTGAAAAGATTGGCTACGCCATCGGTATCGACGTGGCCAGCTCGTTTGAGCCGGTTGCCTCGGAAGTAGACGTGGCTGCTTTGCGCCGCGCTGTCGAGAACGCCTTTGCCGGCAACCCGCCGCTGCTGTCGCAGGAAGAAGCACAGAAGACCGACCAGGCGCTGCGCACCGTGATGATGGCCCGTTCGGGTCAGCAGGTTCCGGGCATGGCTCCGGGCAGCGCACCGCCGTCGGTTGACCGCGAGAAGGTTGGCCTGATGCTGGGCAGCTTTGCCGTTGGTCCGTCGCTGGCGCGCATCCAGAAGGATATCGATCTGGATTCGGTGTTCCAGGCGATCAGCACCGTGTTCTCCAAGGGCACCCCGCTGATGACCCACGAGCAGGCGCAGGGCGTGCTGCAGGCATTCAGCGCCACCAAGGAAGCTGAAATGAAGGCTGAGGCTGGCAAGGCCGCCCAGGCCAACCGTGAAGCGGGCAATGCCTTCCTCGCCAAGAACAAGACCCAGCCGGGCGTGGTGACCACCGCTTCGGGCCTGCAGTACCAGGTGCTTCGCGCCGGCAGCGGCGAGCGCCCGATGGCTACCAGCCGCGTGCGCGTCAACTACGAAGGCAAGCTGCTCAGCGGCGAAGTGTTCGATAGCAGCTACCAGCGCGGTCAGCCGGTTGATTTCGGCCTGGACCAGGTCATCAAGGGTTGGACCGAAGGCGTCGCATTGATGCCGGTTGGCTCCAAGTACCGCTTCTGGATTCCGGGCGAGCTGGCTTACGGCGAGAACGGCACCCAGGGTGGTCCGATCGGCCCGAACGCAACCTTGACCTTCGACGTCGAGTTGCTGGGCGTGATGCCGTAAGGCTGGCCACGGAGCAGGCGCAACCATGCGTGTAGCTATTTTCGGCACCGGCTATGTAGGTCTCGTCACCGGGACCTGCCTGGCGGAAGTAGGACACGACGTGGTCTGCGTCGACATCGACCAGGCCAAGGTCCAGGGCTTGGAGCGGGGCATCATCCCGATCTACGAGCCTGGCCTGGAACCGATGGTGAAAGCCAATCACGCCTCCGGGCGGCTGGCTTTCACCACCGACGCCGCGCAGGCCATTGGCCACGGTGAAGTGGTTTTCATCGCGGTTGGCACGCCGCCCGATGAAGACGGCAGCGCCGACCTGCAGTACGTGTTGGCGGTCGCCCGCACCATCGGCCGCCATCTGGCGCGGCCGACGGTGGTGGTGAACAAATCGACGGTGCCGGTTGGCACCGCGGACAAGGTTCGTGCTGCCATTGCCGAAGAGCTGGCAGCACGAGGCCAGGAGATCGCGTTCGACGTCGTCTCCAATCCCGAATTCCTGAAGGAAGGCGATGCGGTCGCAGACTGCATGCGCCCGGATCGCATCGTCATTGGTGCCAGCAGTGCGCAGGCGGTTGCGGTATTGCGCCGCTTGTATGCGCCGTTCAATCGCAACCGCGACCGCGTCGTGGAAATGGACGTGCGTTCGGCCGAGCTGACCAAGTACGCCGCCAATGCGATGTTGGCGACCAAGATCAGTTTCATGAATGAAATCGCCAATATCGCCGAGCGCGTAGGCGCCGATATCGAGCAGGTGCGCCAGGGCATCGGTTCTGATCCACGTATTGGCTGGCATTTCATTTATCCAGGCGCAGGCTACGGCGGCTCCTGTTTCCCCAAGGACGTGCAGGCGCTGGCGCGCACGGCCGCACAGCACGGCCATCAGCCGCAGCTGCTCAACGCGGTTGAAGCGGTGAATGCCGCGCAGAAGGGTCATCTCTTCGAGCTGATCCAACGTCATTACGACCGCGGCGAAGACGAGGGCGTGCGCGGCAAGACCTTCGCTGTGTGGGGTTTGGCATTCAAGCCGAATACCGACGATATGCGCGAGGCACCGAGCCGACGCGTATTGGCCCAGCTGTGGGAGGCCGGAGCAAAGGTGCAGGTGTTCGATCCGGAGGCCATGGAAGAAGCACGCCGTATTTTTGGCGAGCGAGATGACCTGGTTTTCTGCGATTCCGCATTTGCCGCACTACATGACGCAGACGCTCTGGTGGTAGTCACCGAGTGGAAGCAGTTCCGCAGCCCCGATTTCACGCGTATGCGCGAAGCGCTCGGCGATGCGGTGGTATTTGATGGCCGTAACCTCTACGACCCGGCAGAAATAGAAGCCGCAGGCCTGGCGTATTACGGCATTGGTCGAGGACGTTCCGTACATGCATGAATCAACACCTGAGCAGCGCGAGCAGGCGCTGGAAGCACGCTTGGTTGAGCTGGAGATGCGCGTCTCTTTCCAGGAGCATGCCCTGGCGGAGATGAGCGAAGCATTGGCTGATGCCCGGATGCAGGGCTCACGCAATGCAGATCTCCTGCGCCACCTTCTTGATGACCTGGGCAAGGTGCGCACGGCGTTGTATGCCGATGCCGCCGACGAACCACCGCCCCCGCACTACTGATATTCCCTATGAGTGACAATATTCGCGACCAGCTGCTCGGGCTGGGTTTCAAGCCTGCTCCCAAGCCGGAGCGCAAGCCGGAAGTGCGCCGGGACGGCCGTCCGCAGGGCAAGCCGGGCCAAGGCCGACCGCAGCAGGCAGGCAACAAGCCTGCCCATGCTGGCAAGCCGGGGCAGGGCCGGCCGCAGTCCGGTCCACGCAAGCCGCGCTCGCAGGAAGACATCGACCTGGCCAAGGCCTATGCGATCCGTGCGCAGAAGGAAAAGGACGAGCGTATCCAGGCCGAGCAGGCCAAACAGGAAGAAGCACGCCTGCGCCGTGAAGCGCGCGCCAAGCTCGACGAGCTGATCAAGGACAAGGGTTTGAATGACCCGAACGCCGACATCGCCCGTCACTTCCCCTATGGCGGCAAGATCAAGCGTGTCTACGTCAATGCCGAACAGCTCAAGGCGCTCAATGCAGGTGAGTTGGGCGTGCTGCAGCAGAACGGTCGCTACCTGTTGGTGACCGCCGAAGTACTGGCGCAGGCCGAGCAGGTGTTTGCCCAGTCCGTGGCGCTGAAGGTCGACCCGAACGCGCCGGCCGATGCGGATCCCTACGCGGATCCGCAGTACCAGGTGCCGGATGATCTGGTCTGGTAAGCGATTCGATATGATGCAGACAACGGGCGCCAGCGGCGCCCGTTTTCTTGAGGGGAATGCAATGCAGGGACATCCGAAGCAGGAAGGCTATTACCCCCACGTTGACGGCCTGCGTGCCATTGCCGTGCTCGCGGTCATCTTCTACCACCTCAATCCGAGCTGGTTGCCGGGCGGTTTTACCGGCGTGGATGTCTTCTTCGTGATCTCCGGCTATGTGGTCAGTGCCTCTGTGGCGCGCTCTTCCAGCTTCGGTGGCTGGAAGGGAGTGCTGGGTTTCTATGCGCGGCGCATGCGCCGGATCATGCCGGCGCTGGTCGTGTGCCTGCTGGTCACCGGCCTGCTGAGCACCTTGTTCATTCCCGAGTCCTGGCTCAGCGAAACCAGTGGCAAGACCGGGCGCATGGCCTTTGTGGGGCTGAGCAACTGGGTATTGGCCGGCACGGACAACGATTACTTCTCGCCACGTAGTGAGTTCAATCCTTACACCCATACCTGGTCACTCGGCGTGGAGGAACAGTTCTATCTGCTGTTCCCCCTGTTGTTCATGGCTTGGTCCAAAGGCGGCCGGGGCCGGGGCTTGTCGATGCTGTTGTTTGGCCTTGCCACGGCTGGTTCGCTGCTGTTTGCGATCAGCCGCGCGCTGCAGGGCGGGCAGGAGATCGCGTCCTTCTACCAGACCACCACGCGGTTCTGGCAGTTGGGCGCGGGTGTACTGCTGTTCCAGATGCTCGACATGCGTAGGCATGTGACCGCAGAGTCGCGCCTGACGACGGGGCCTTGGTCCATGCTGTTGCAGTTGGGCAGTGCCAGCATGCTGGCTTATGGGTTGTGGGCTGCGCGTCCCGGCCACTCGCCGTGGATCGATGGTTTATGGCCGGTGCTGGGCACGCTGGGTTTGCTGGCGTTGCTGCATCGCTCCGCTGCCAGCTGGGTCGGCAGCGGTCTGTCGGCGCAACCGATGCTGCTGATAGGGCGGATGTCATATTCGCTTTATCTATGGCATTGGCCGGTATTCGTGCTGTTCCGTTGGACGGTTGGCTTGGACTCGTTGCTCACCGGGGCACTGGCTTTGGTTTGCACCGCGGTGTTGGCTTGGCTGTCATGGCGCTGGGTCGAGCAGCCGCTGCGCTTTGGCAGACGCTGGCGTGGCTCGGACCTGCGTTGGGTGGCAACCGGCGTAGTGTTGGTGTTGCTGGGTATGGCCGCGCAGAAACAGTTGGAACGCGCTGCCAAGCATATTTCCCTGAGCACGGTCAGTCGCCATCCGCTGGACTGGTACCCATATGCGAAGAGCTTGAAGAAGGAATTCCCTGATTGCGAACTGGTGGTGTCGCGCGTGTCGATCACGGATGGTCACGTGCAGCAGTTCGAGCGTGGCAAGTGCGCTGCTGGGAAAGGCGCTGAGTGGCGTCTGTTCGTGGCGGGTGACTCGCATGCATTGGCATATGGCGAAATGCTCCGCCGCGTGGTTCTACTCGACGGTGGGCAGGCCCGCCTGTACGCAAGTACAGGCTGTGCGCTGGTCGGATTGCAAGGTCGGCAACAAGCCGATCCGGGCTGCGATGCCTACGTACACAACACGCTGGCTGATGTTACCGCCCAGGCGCGTGCCGGCGATGTGCTGTTCCTGCCCGGTCTGCGGGTGCCAAGGCTGGTTGAGCAATATGGCCTGTTCGATCAACAGCAGGCGTATGCATCGGTACTGAGTGAGGCATCAGCCGCGCAACGTGCTGCCGACGTGCAGGCTGCGATCGTCGAGCTGAAACCACTGGCGGATCGCGGCGTGCGGATCGTGCTGGAAGCGCCGAAGCCGGTGCTGGCTGCCCCGCCGTTCCGCTGCTCGGATGCGTTCAACCGCAGCAATCCAATCTGTGTGAATGGCATGGCGGTTGCGCGTGAGCGAATGGAAGCACTGCGGGCACCCGCATTGACCAGCTTGCAGCAGGTGGCGCAGGCGCTGTCTGGCGCAAGTGTCTGGGACCCGTTGCCGGTACTGTGCCCAGGGACGACCTGCCAGCCAGAGCAAGCGGGGAGGCCGCTCTATTTCGACGGTGACCATTTGAGCGGTTACGGCAATCGCGTGTTGCTGCCCTCATTCCGCAGCCATCAGGCGGCGGAAATACGTTGAGTCGGACGTGTTCTGCGTGCGATAGGGAGGCTGGGATCGCTGCCTTGGCCCGGAATCGAGGCTGAAGGTTCGGTGTGTTCCTCGACCTGGTGCGATCGCGCAGCGTGCACGCGGCGCGAGGTTGTGTGATCGCGGATCAGTTGCCCGAGCTCAACGCGGTGCTGCAACGTAACGGGCACTGGCATTGCCGCGTAAACCCGTACCGGGTTCGGGATTGAGTGACAGGCGCATCTGGATGGCGCGGTCTTCGCCGTCGCCGTGCCAGGTGTAGGTGTGGACCGTCCAGCCCCTTTCGTCGATCGAGGTGAGTTCCGCTTTCGAGGTGTAGCCTGCAGGGGCCATCCGACCAAGGTCACCGAACTCTTTGGCGAGCCCCTTGGAATCGCCGCTGAAGATGGTTGTCCGGCAGGTTCCATCATCGGCCCAGGAGAAGCCGTAAGGGACGCCTTCGTGGCTGACATACCAGGCTTTGCCGGGTTTGTGGCCGAGGAACTCGCTTGCCTCCGCACCCTGCACGCGGTCTGCGCGGTTGCTCATCACCTCGGCAAAGGTATCGGGCTTGTCGAGCAGATCGAGGCAGACGCCGGCGAACATGCCGATCGGCGCGATCGAGTTGTCGCTGGCGTGGGCAGTACTGCTTGCAAGCAGAGGTATCGCCGACAGCAAGGTGTACAGGCTGGAACCGTATTTCATGACAGAGCCCCCTGTGCCGTGAGATGGCGCAGTTATAGCAGGGGTTTGGCCTGCCTGCAGGATTCAGCGGATGCGCCGGGCCTGGCGCGAAGGCGGTAGCCAGTACCAGGCGATCAGGGTGCCGAGCAGGGCGAAACAGCCGCCGACCATGAAGGCGACCTTGCCGTCGCCGAACTGCCAGAGCTGTCCAGCGATCAGCGCGCCGAGCACACCGCCGAGCCCAGACGAAAAGCCATAGAACAGGCCCTGGCCGTGGCCATTGAGGTTGCCCGGAAAGTAGCGCGCCAGCAGCTGCATGGCCGAGGCGAAGAAGGCGGCGAAGCCCAGGCAATGGGTGGTCTGTGCTACCAGCATCACCGGCAGGTTCTCCGGCCACAGCGCCGTAACCCACCAGCGCAACACCGCGCTGCCCATCGAGATGATCAACAGCCAGCTGGCATCCCAGCGACGGAAGAAGCGCGCGATCAGGAAGAACACCGCCACTTCGAACACCACGCCGATGGTCCACATCAGCCCGAGCACCGAGGTGCTGTAGCCGTGCTGGTCCATGTAGAGCGAGAAGAAGGTGTAGTAAGGACCGAACGACAGCTGCTCGAGAAAGGCGGCAATGAAGAAGGCCAGGACCGGCTTCTGCCGCACGATGCTCCAGAAGCCTGCACCGTGCTGGCTGCGCGCACCGATATCGCGCGCATAACGGTTGAGGAAGGCCGAGCCGGTCAACAGCGCGAACAGCGGCAGCATCAGCCACGGCAGTTTGCCCGCGCCATGCTTTTCGATCAGCCAGCCGAACAGGGTGACCACGATGATGAAGCCCAGCGAGCCCCAGACCCGGATCATGCCGTAGCGATGGCTGTCCGCGCCCAGGTGGGTGATGGTGATCGATTCGAACTGCGGCATCACCGCGTTGTAGAAGAAACAGAACGCGATCATTACCGCGTACAGCGTCCAGGGCGGCGCGGGCACCAGGAAACCGGCAAAGCAGGCGATGGTCAGTATGCAGCCCACGCGCAGCCAGCGGATCGGGTGTGGCGAGACCGCCGCCAGCGAGGTCCAGGTGCTGGGAGCGATCACCCGCGTGGCGTACCACAGACTCATCATCACGCTGATGGCGGTGACGGTCATGCCGCGCGACTGCAGGTACAGGCTCCAATACGGCGTAAACGCGCCCAGCGCGGCGTAGTAGAAGAAATAGAAGCTCGACAGGCGTGCGGTCGGCACGGTCTGCGCTGGCAGGGCAACGGACGTCATGGCAAGGCGCTGGACGCGCTGGGTAGGCAAGGGGGGCGGCATGTGCCGCGATGCCTATTGTGCCTTTTGCGGGCTTGGGATTGTAGGAGCGGCGTGAGCCGCGAAGCTGGTGTTGTTGGAGTGCTTGAGGTCCTTGCCAGCTGGCAATGCGCTTGCTTCGCGGCTTACGCCGCCCCCACAAAATCGATGCAGGTCTGTGCGTCCTGCAGGTAGCCCGGGTTGGCGCAGTGCATCCGGGAGACAGGTTGGATATCCGTATGTAGGAGCGGCGTCAGCCGCGAAGCTGGCGCTGCTGCAGTTCTCGAGATACATGCCAGCTGACACATCATTTGCTTCGCGGCTTACGCCGCTCCTACAAAAGGCGGGCTTCGGTGCTGCTTGAGTCGCTTCGCCGGTCTATGCCCGTGTGCGCAGATCAGGGCTTGGCCTTGGCGTTCCACTCGGCGACCTGCGCCTTCGTCTCGGCCAGCATGGCGTCCAGCGCGGCGCGGTCGTAGACCTTGCCGCGCATCACCACGGTGTTGATCGCGCGGGTGGCCGCGATGTCCTGCAGCGGGTTGCGCTCCAGCAACACAAGGTCGGCAGCCTTGCCTTCAGCGACTGCGCCGTAGCGGTCGAGCTTGCCGAACCACGCCGGGCCAGCACGGGTAGCCGACTGCAGCGCCTGGACCGGCGTCAGCCCTTCGCGTACATACAGTGCGAGCTCGTTATGCAGGCCGATTCCCGGGAAGTTATAGGAGTTCAGGAAGCCCGCATCGGTGCCCGCCATGATGCGCACGCCTGCCTCCTGCAGCATCGGCAGCACCGCGGCGACCTCGGCGTAATGCGCATGGCGGGCTTCGATCTGCGTGGGGGTAGCCTTGGCTGCACGTTCAACGCGCCAGGTGTAGGTGTCGCGCAGCCCCGGACCGATATAAGCCAGATAGGGGTCGTTGTCGCGCGGTTCGACATCCAGGAAGTCGATGATGCGGCCGCCGTCCAAGGTGGGGGTCACTGCGACGCCGAGCTCAGCGAAACGGCGATAGGCTGCCATCGCCGTGGCGCGGTCGAAGCCGGTGCGCAGCCTGCGATTGGCTTCAGCACGGTCGATTTTGCCGGCGCCGAAATCAGCGGCGATCGCGGCTTCGTCCTTCACGCCAGCCTTGTAGGCGTAATCCAGATGCTCGATCGAGCTCATGCCGGCCTCGATGGCCTGGCCCACGGTCAATGCCATCGGCACGTGACCGGAGCTGCGCAGGCCGCGTGCCTTGGCCTGGCTGACTGCGTACAGGAACAACTCCGGCTTCAGCGTGCTGTCGGTGATCTTGACGAAGTCGACCTTGTCGCGTTGTTCGCGGTCCAGGGCTGCATCGACGCCAGCCTCGTCGCCCGCTTCGATCGTGCCTTTCCAGACCGGCGCCAGGCCTTCGATCTTGGCACCGGAGGTGAACAGCTGCGGCCCGAACAACTGGCCATTGGCGATCTGCCCGCGCCACGACAACACCTGCTCGGCCAGATCACCGGATGCATCACGTACGGTGGTGATGCCATGTGCAACGTAAAGCGGCAGCAGGGCCTTGTTCTCGTCAATCAGCGCGGGACCGCCGCCGAAGTGGACGTGCATGTCCCACAGCCCGGGAATGAGATACCGACCGTGGCCGTCGATGGCGGTGTTCGCGTGCCATTGCGTTCCGATGTGTGCATCGTCACCGACGGCGACGATGTTGCCGCCGCGGATGGCCACGGCCTGGTCAGCTATCGCGCGGCCGTGTTCGACATCGATCACGGTTGCATGGCGGATCACCACGTCTGCTTGGGATTGGGCTGCGATCGCAGGGGAGATGGTTGCTGCGAGGGTGGTCAACAGCAGGCCGAGCGTGGTCTTCATCGGTGGTTCCAGTGGTAGGCGGTTGCCGGGTAGTGCGAGTTCGTGGAGTGCTTCAACGAGCACCTGCTGCGCGCAGCAGCTGTTCAATAACGGTTTGCCGGCGTTGGCGTGCATGTGCCAGGGGCGTCACACCCTGCTCATCGGCAAGATTGACGTCCGCACCGGCGGCAATGAGCAATTGGGTGATCTGCGCGTAGCGTTGGCTGCCGTCACCAAGGATGACGGTCTCCAGCAGCGCGGTCCAACCAAGGTTGTTGATGTGGTCGACGTCAACGCCGGCCTCTATCAGCAGCTGCACCGTGCTGACATGGCCGCGTTCGGCAGCGGGTATCAACGCGGTGCCGCCGTAACGGTTGGTACTGCGCAGGTCGGCGCCGTGCGCCAGGGTCATCTGCAGGATCTCGGTCTGCCCGCTGGCGCCGGCGTAGAGATAGGGGCTGTCCTGCATGCGGTCCTTGGCGTTGACATCAGCGCCAGCGGCGATCAATACGCGTGCGGCTTCGGCCTGCCGCGCACGGATGGCGAGCAGCAAGGGCGTGCGTCCATTGGCATCGCGGCTGTCGATGCCGCTGCCCTGGCTGAGCAACAAGGCGATGCGCTGGCTGTCGCCGGCTTCAGCCGCTTGTTGCAGATGCTCCGCGTTGACCGTGCTGGTGCCGACGCCGCTGGAAGTGAGCAGCACGGCAGCCAATGCCGGGGCGGCGATCCAGTTCTCTACGCTCATTGCCTGCCTCTGTCCGGGTTGCTGTGTGCCTGCAGCGGGGAAGGGCGTTTGCCCAAACCTGCAGGCGATGCTACAAGTGCGGCGAGCCATCGTGAAATTAAATGTCGTGGTCGAGTCCAGTTCAAAAACAAATAGGGCTTACTTCGAGCTGGATCTGCTGCGGGCACTGGTGATGGTGGCCGATTGCGGCAGTTTCACTGCCGCCGCGGCGCGCCTGCATTCCACCCAGTCCACCATCAGCCAGAAAGTGCGGCGACTGGAGGACCTTGCCGGGCATCGCCTGCTGGATCGCGGGGTGCGCGATGTGCGGCCGACGGACATCGGTGAGACCGTACTGGGTTACGCCCGACGGATGTTGTCGCTCAACGAGCAGCTGGCAGAAGCCTTGTCGGGCGATGGTGCCGCGGTGGTGATAAGGCTGGGCGTGCCGGAAGATTTCGCTGCAGGACGTACCACGCCGGTGTTGGCTGAGTTCACCAGGGCCTATCCGCGGGTGAAGCTGGAGGTCAGCAGCGGCTTGAGTCGTGCCTTGGCCGAGGGTTACGACCGCGGCGAGCTCGACCTGATCCTGGTCAAGCAACGGCGTGGCAGCCGCGAGGGCGTGGCGTGCTGGCCGGAGCCGATGTGCTGGGTGGACAGTGCCAGCAGTCCCTCGTTCGGGACGGAGCCAGTGCAGTTGGTGGCGTTTCCACCGCGCGGCATGTACCGCGAGGACATGATTGACGCGATTGAAAGCCTGGGGCGGCGGTGGCGCATCAGCTTCACCAGCTCCAGTCTTGGTGGCATCCAATCGGCGGTTGCCGACGGTTTGGGCATCAGCCTGTTGCCGGCGCGCGCGATGACAGCCGGACATGTGGTGCTGGGTGTGGAGACCGGCTTGCCGCGGATCGACAGCGTCGAGCTGGCGGTCCTCCACCGTCCTTCAGCGGATCCTGAAGCCAAGGCCTTGGCCGCGTTGTTGATCCAGATGCTTGAGCAGGAAATGGGCTGAGGTCGGCGGCAGCGCAACGCCAACCGGGTCAGAACAGGTCTTCGACCGGTGTGTCCAGCAGCTCTTTGGCGCCATGGGTGAAACGGCGCAGGCTGGAAATGCCCAGGTCGCGGATCAGCGAATGGGTGGTGTGCGGCAGGGCGGCGTCATAGATGTCCTGCGGTGCCACGTTCTTGCCATGTACGCCGGGCAGCAGATCGATGCCGGCGGCGGCATAGCAGTGTTGCACCATCGCCGAGCAGTACAGCGCGCCTTCCTTGGACAGCAGGTTGGTGCGGCGGCGCAGGCGGGTGCTGTGCATCGCGAACAAGGTGCCGACCAGTTCGCTCAGCGAGTAACTGGACAGTCCTGAGAGCAGGTCCAAGGCGGCGATCTGTACCTTGTGGGTCTGTGCGGCATCCAGGCCGAAGTCGAGGATTGCCAGGTTCGGGAAGGCTTCGTCGTCGAAATAGCGATCTGCGCGGTTTTCCTGTGCACCGAGGCGAAGTTGGCGATTACGCAGGTCCAGGTCCGACTCCAACACCCACCAATGACCATCCAACCGTTGTTCACTGAACAGGAAGGCGTGCGACCACAGGCTGCGGTGACCGTCGCGGGTCAAGGGCGCCTGCGCTTTGCGGATTGCCTTTCCCACCCAGTCATCCGTGCCGCACAGGCCAATGCGGCCGGGTGCGGCGTGCTTGCGGATCAGCTCTGCATTGCGGCTATGCATGGGGTTCGGGCTTGGAGGACTGCGGGCAGGATAGGCGCTGGCGGCGCGGTTGTCGCCGCCAGCAACTGCGGATCATTCCGGATCGTAATCCAGATTGGAGGCCAACCAGCGCTCCACCTGCGCCCGCTCCACGCCCTTGCGCTTGGCGTAGTCGGTGACCTGCTCGCGCGATACCCGGCCAACCACGAAGTACTGGCTTTGCGGATGGCTGAAGTAATAGCCGGATACCGCTGCGGTCGGCAGCATGGCGAAGCTCTCGGTCAGCGACATGCCGATGCCTTCGGCACCGAGCAGCTGGAAGATGGTCTGCTTCTCACTGTGCTCGGGGCAGGCCGGGTAGCCGGGGGCAGGGCGGATGCCGCTGTACTTCTCGGCGATCAAAGCCTCATTGTCGAGCTGCTCATCCTTGGCATAGCCCCAGAATTCGGTGCGTACACGTTGGTGCAGGCGCTCTGCCATGGCTTCCGCCAGACGGTCGGCGAGCGCCTTGAGCAGGATGGCGTTGTAGTCGTCGTGGTGGGCTTCAAAGCGGGCAACGTGTTCGTCAATGCCGATGCCGGCGGTGACCGCGAACGCGCCGATCCAATCCTGCTTGCCGCTGTCTGCAGGCGCGATGAAATCGGCCAGGCAGAAATCAGGGCGCTCGGCAGGCTTGTCGACCTGTTGGCGGAGGAAGTGGAGGGTGCGTTGCTCAAGCCCCTCTCCCTCCGGGAGAGGGGTTGGGGTGAGGGTAAGAGGTACAAGCGATGGAGCTGAAAGCCCCCCCCCATCCGCCCTTTGGGCACCTTCCCCCGCAAGCGGGAGAAGGGAGATACGCACATCGTCGCCATCACTGTTCGCCGGCCAGATCCCAAACACAGCCCGCGCAGTCAACCACTTCTCATCAACAATTCGCTTCAACATCGCCTGCGCATCCGCAAACAGATCACTAGCCTGCGGGCCCACGATCTCATCGGTCAGGATTGCCGGGTACTTTCCAGCCAGTTCCCAGGCCTGGAAGAATGGCGTCCAGTCGATGACCGGCAGCAGATCTTCCAGCGGATAGTTGTCGAATACATGCACGCCCGGCTGGTTTGGCGTCGGTGGTGTGTACTGGCTCCAGTCGCAGGTGAATCGCTGGCCGCGTGCATGCTCCAGCGAGACCAGACGCTTGGCGTCGCCACGGTTGCGATGACGCTGGCGGATGTCGGCATAGTCGGCATCGTTGGCGGCGACGAAGCTGGCGCGCAGTTCGCGCGAGATCAGCGACTGGGCCACGCCGACGGCGCGCGAGGCATCCTTCACCCATACGGTCGGCGCGCTGTAGAACGGGTCGATCTTCAATGCAGTGTGTGCGCGTGAGGTGGTGGCGCCGCCGATCATCAACGGCATCTCGAAGCCCTGGCGCTGCATTTCCTTGGCAACGTGGCTCATTTCCTCCAGGGAAGGCGTGATCAGGCCGGACAGGCCGATGATGTCGGCATTTTCGGCGCGCGCGGCGTCCAGGATCTTCTGCGCCGGCACCATCACGCCAAGGTCCACCACCTCGAAGTTGTTGCAGGCAAGCACCACCCCGACGATGTTCTTGCCGATGTCGTGTACGTCACCCTTGACCGTGGCCATGATGATCTTGCCGTTGGACTTGCCGACCTCGCCGGTGCGTGCCTTTTCTTCTTCGATGAAGGGCAGCAGGTAGGCAACCGCCTTCTTCATCACACGCGCGGACTTGACCACCTGCGGCAGGAACATCTTGCCAGCGCCGAACAGATCGCCGACCACATTCATGCCGTCCATCAGGGCGCCTTCGATCACGTCCAGCGGGCGCGCTGCCTGCAGGCGTGCTTCCTCGGTGTCTTCCTCAACCCAGGCATCCAGGCCTTGCACCAGCGCATGGGCAAGACGATCGCGTACCGGACGCTCGCGCCAGGCGAGGTCCTCGACCTTCTTCTCGCCTTTCTTGCCCTTGTAGCGCTCGGCGATTTCCAGCAGCCGCTCGGTGCCGTCGCGGCGACGGTTGAGGATGACGTCCTCGACGCGCTCGCGCAGTTCCGGGTCGAGCTGGTCGTAGATCGGCATCGCACCAGCGTTGACGATGCCCATGTCCATGCCGGCCTTGATGGCGTGGTACAGGAACACCGAGTGGATCGCCTGCCGCACTGTTTCATTGCCGCGGAACGAGAACGACACATTCGACACGCCGCCGGACACATGGCAATGCGGCAGCGTGCGCTTGATGATGCGGGTGGCCTCGATGAAGTCCACGGCGTAGTTGTCGTGTTCCTCGATGCCGGTGGCGACGGCAAAGATGTTCGGGTCGAAGATGATGTCTTCCGGCGGGAAACCCACCTGCTCGGTCAGGATGCGGTAAGCGCGGGTGCAGATCTCCACCTTGCGTTCACAGGTATCGGCCTGGCCCACTTCGTCGAAGGCCATCACCACCGCAGCGGCGCCGTAACGGCGCACCAGGCGTGCATGTTCGATGAACAGTTCCTCGCCTTCCTTCAGCGAGATCGAGTTGACCACGCTCTTGCCCTGCAGGCATTTCAGGCCGGCCTCGATCACGCTCCACTTGGAGGAGTCGACCATCACCGGAATACGGGCGATGTCCGGCTCGGACATGATCAGGTTGAGGAAGCGCCCCATCGCCTTTTCGGAATCGATCAGGCCTTCGTCCATGTTGACGTCGAGGATCTGCGCGCCGCTGGCGACCTGCTGACGGGCAACGTCAACGGCTTCCTCGTAACGTTCTTCCTTGACCAGCTTGCGGAACTGCGCGCTGCCGGTGACGTTGGTGCGCTCGCCGACGTTGATGAACAACAGGTCAGGCGTGATGACCAGCGGCTCAAGGCCGGACAGGCGGGTGTAGTGGCTTGCGGTGTCGTTGCTCATTACCAGACCTTGAAAACCTGTCCATTGGCGATGCCGTCGACGCTGCGCTGGTAGGCGAGCGCGGCGCGGGCGGCGGTGACCGGTTCAAAGCCGGGGAAGAAGTCGCCGTAGGCGTCCAGCGCTTCGCTGAGCACGCTGGGGCTTACTGCATTGATGCGCAGGCTGCGCGGAAGTTCGAGCGCGGCGGCGCGGACGAAACCCTCGATCGCTGCGTTGACGCTGGTGGCGCTGGCGCCTTGGGCGATCGGCTGTTCGGTCAGGATGCCGGTGGTCAAGGTGATGCTGCCGCCATCACGAAGATGGTGCTGGCCAAGCAAGGCCAGCCGCACCTGGCCGAGCAGTTTGTCGTTCAGCCCCTGCGAAAACTGTGCGGGGCTCATCTCCGTCAGCGGGCCGAAGTGGACGCTGCCGGTGGTGGCGACAATGGCGTCGAGCGGACCGACTGCCTGCAGCAGCGCGGCCACGCTGTCGTCGCTGCCCAGATCGACGCTGTGCTGTGGGTCAGAGCGCGATGCGGTGATGACCTGATGCCGTTGCCGCAGGTGCTGCGCAACTGCCGAACCCAGGGTGCCACTGGCACCGACCACAAGAATCTTCTTCATCATGTGCTCCTCAAGCAGCCTTGTCTGCCGCCAACGGCAGCCTGCGCGGCGGCAGGCCGGCGACGGCTTCGGCGATTGCACGGATGTGATCAGGCGAGGTGCCGCAACAGCCGCCGACCAGATTGAGCAGGCCGGATTGGGCGAACTCTTTCAGGGTGGTGGCCATTTCCTCGGGGGTTTCGTCGTACTCACCAAAGGCGTTGGGCAGGCCAGCATTCGGATGCGCACTGACATAGCCACTGGAGACCTGTGACAGCGTTTCCACGTGCGGGCGCATGTCGGTGGCACCCAAGGCGCAGTTGAAGCCGACTGACAGGGGGTGGCTATGCGAGACCGAGGCATAGAAGGCTTCAGCAGTCTGCCCGGACAAGGTGCGGCCGGATGCATCGGTGATGGTGCCGGAGATCATGATCGGCAGGCGGCCACCACGCGCATCGAACACTTCTTCGATAGCGAACAAGGCGGCTTTTGCGTTGAGCGTGTCGAAGATGGTTTCCACCATCAAGGTGTCGGCACCACCGTCGATCAGGCCGTCGATGGCCTCGCGGTAGGTGGCGCGCAGTTCGTCGAAGCTGGTGTTGCGGAAGCCAGGGTCGTTGACGTCCGGGCTGATCGAGGCGGTACGGCTGGTTGGGCCCAACACACCGATGACGAAGCGTGGCTTGTCCGGTGTAGTGGCTTCGATGGAGTCGCAGCACTGGCGGGCGATCTGGGCGCCGGCCTTGTTCAACTCGTAGACCAGATGCTCGAGGTGGTAATCGGCCTGGCTGACCGAAGTGGCGTTGAAGGTGTTGGTTTCCAGCAGGTCCGCGCCCGCTTCCAGGTAGGCGGTGTGAATGCCTGCGATCACCTCAGGCTTGGTCAGCAGCAGCAGGTCGTTGTTGCCCTTGAGGTCGTGTTCGCAGCCAGCGCCGTGCACGTGCTGGCTGTCAAAGCCGCCACTGAAGCGCGTCCCCCGGTAATCGCCTTCCTCAAGCCGATGGCGCTGGATCATCGTGCCCATCGCGCCATCGATGATCAGGATGCGCGTGGCCAGGCCGTCGAGCAGCTTGCTGACGCGTTCGGGGTGGAGCCAGGGGAGGGCTTGCATAGGGCGGGCCGGATTCCAGAGGTGTCAGGGTTGATGCGCGATCAGGGAAATCACTTCGAAATGCGGCGGACGCTTTTCGCGGGTGACGGTTTCCAGACTGGAAACTTCAAGGCCGGCCTTCTCCACGAACTTGCGTAGCTCCTTGCCGCTGAAGCCGAGATTGACGTGGCCATACGCTTCCACCGCGACCTTGTGCTCATGGCGGGCGAGGCTGCACAGCATCAGCCGGCCTTGTGGGCGCAGTACCCGAGCACATTCGGCCACGGCCTTGGCCGGGTGGCTGGAATAGGTGAGGGCATGCATCAGCACGACCAGATCAAAGCTGCCATCGGCGAACGGCAGCTTGTGCATGTCGCCTTCCAGTACTTCGACATTGGGCAGCTTGCGCAGGCGCTCGCTGGCGGCAGCGACGACGCGGGCACTGGTATCGATGCAGACATAGCGCTGTGCATGCGGTGCCAGCAGCTCGGCGAGGACGCCGTCACCGGAGGCGATATCCAGCACGTCGCCGGTTTCCAGCAAGGGCAGGGCGCTGCGCGCCATCGCTTCCCAGGTGCGACCCGGTGAGTAATGGCGCTCCATGTCACCGGCGACGCTGTCGGCCCAGTTCTGGTCGGCGGCGCGCATGGCCAGCACGGCCGGCACGCGCTCAGCATCCTGGCGCAGCAGCGGATCGTCGCTGCCAGTGCTCAGCGCGTGCCACAATGCGCGCTGGGCAGGATCCAGCGCGGCTTCATCAAAGCGGTAGTACGCCGAGACACCTGCGCGACGGTCGCGCACCAGGCCGGCTTCCTTGAGCCGGGCCAGATGGGTGGACACGCGCGGCTGCGCCAGCGTGGTGATGGCCGACAGCTCGGCCACGGTCAATTCTTCCTGTTCCAGCAAGGTCAGCAGACGCACGCGCGTCGCATCGGCGAACACTTTCAGACGGGTTGACCAGTCTTCCAGATCCATAAATATCTACCTATCGCGATATAGAGATATTTTGGCGATGTTGCCAGTTTCGGTCAAGGCGATGCATAGGCTGAATGGGGTTGCGATGGTTACAATCGCAACTTGATGAACCCTGGGAGGGGTGTAGTGGACTTCAGTTTTTCCGACGAGCAGCTGATGCTGCAGGACGTCGCGCGCCGTATCGCCAAAGAAAAGATCGCCCCCAGCGCCGAGCACTTCGACGCTACTGGCGAGTACCCGTTGGACAACATCCGCCTGCTGGGTGAGAACGGCTTGATGGGCATCGAGGTGCCGGTCGAGTACGGCGGCTCGGGCATGGATCCGATTTCCAGCGTGCTGGCCATCATCGAGGTGTCGGCAGCCGACGCCGCCCACGCGACCATCATGTCGGTCAACAACTCGCTGTTCTGCAACGCGCTGCTGGGCTACGGCACCGAGGCGCAGAAGCAGACCTATGTGCGGGCGATTGCCGAAGGCCGCGAGATCGGCGCCTTCGCGCTGACGGAATCGCAGTCCGGCTCCGATGCGACCGCCATGCGCTGCCGCGCGGTCAAGCAGGCCGATGGTTCGTTCGTGATCAATGGCCAGAAGAGCTGGATCACCTCCGGCCCGGTGGCCCGTTACATCGTGCTGTTTGCGATGACCGACCCGGAACAGCGCTCGCGCGGTATCACGGCTTTCATGATCGACACCAGCAAGCCTGGCTTCGGCCGTGGCAAGACCGAGCCCAAGCTCGGCGTGCGTGCATCGGCGACCTGCGAGATCGAGTTCCAGGACTACGTTGCCACCGCGGAAGATGTGATCGGCAAGGAAGGTGAGGGTTTCAAGATCGCGATGAGCTTGTTGGATTCGGGCCGCATCGGCATTGCTTCGCAGGCGGTGGGCATCGCCCGTGCCGCCTATGAAGCTTCATTGGCGTACGTGAAGGATCGCAAGTCGTTCGGCGCGCCGATCGGCAGCTTCCAGATGATCCAAGCCAAGATCGCCGACATGAAGTGCAAGCTCGACGCGGCGATGCTGCTGACCTTGCGTGCCGCCTGGACCAAGTCGCAGGACAAGCGCTTTTCTACTGAAGCAGCGGTGGCCAAGCTGACTGCATCGGAAGCGGCGATGTGGATCGCCCACCAGGCGGTGCAGATCCATGGCGGCATGGGTTACTCCAAGGAGATGCCGCTGGAACGTTACTTCCGTGACGCCAAGATTACCGAGATCTACGAAGGCACCTCGGAGATCCAGCGTCTGGTCATCGCCCGCAACGAAACCGGCGTGCGCTAAACACACCGGCGTGCACTGCCCCTGTAGTGCCGAGCCATGCTCGGCATTGGCTTTACCGGTAATGCCTCTGCCGAGCATGGCTCGGCACTACAAAAGCTTAAAAAAAGCCCCGGCATTGCCGGGGCTTTTCGTATCAGCGGTCCTTCTGGATCGCGTGCACCTTGTGCTGTGCGATGTACTCCTTGGATTGCTCGTCCAGCTTGTCGCCGAGCATGCGCCGCACGCTCACGAAGAACAGCGGGATCAGCAACACGCCGATCACGGTGGCGAACAACATGCCGCCGATCACGCCGGTACCCAGCGAGTGACGGGCGTTGGCGCCGGCACCGGTGGAGATCGCCATCGGCAGCACGCCGAGGATGAAGGCGAACGAGGTCATCAGGATCGGGCGGAAACGCAGGTGCGCCGCTTCGATGGTGGCCTCACGCAGGGTCTTGCCGGCGGCACGCTGCTCCACCGCGAACTCGACGATAAGAATCGCGTTCTTTGCCGCCAGGCCAATCACCGTCACCATGCCGATCTTGAAGTACAGATCGTTCGGCAGGCCGCGCATCAGCGAGAACACCACTGCGCCCAGGATGCCGATTGGCACAACCAACAACACCGAGACCGGGATCGACCAGCTCTCGTACAACGCAGCAAGGCACAGGAACACCACCACGATCGACAACACCATCAGCAGGGTTGCGGCGTTACCGGCCAGGATTTCCTGGTAGGACATGCCCGACCAGTCATAGCCGAAGCCAACCGGCAGGTCGTCATGCACCAGCCGTTCCATCGTGCTCATCGCCTGGCCGGAACTGCCGCCCGGAGCCGGTGCACCAACGATGTTCACCGCCGAATAGCCGTTGTAGCGGTTCAGCGCCGGCGGGGCGTAGATCCACTGCGACTTCACTACCGCGCTGAGCGGAATCATCGCCGGCTGGCCGGTGGCGTCCTTGCTCAGCGAACTCGGTACGAAGTAGCTGTTCAACGATTCCGGACCGGTGCGGTAGGCCGCGTCGGCCTGCATGTTGACGCGCTTGATGCGGCCGCCATAGAAGAAGTCGTTGACGTAGACCGGGGCCAGCATCATCTGGATCGCGGTATACACGTCATTGACCGACACGCCCATGGCCTGGGCCTGCACGCGGTCAACCTTCAACTGCAGCTGCGGTGCGTTTTCCAGGGTGTTGGGGCGTACGCCGACCAGCGATTTGTCCTGGCTGGCGGCGCCCAACAAGGTGTTACGCGCATCCATCAAGGCGTCCTGGCCTGCGCCGGTACGGTCCTGCAGCCACATGTCGAAGCCGCCGAACTGACCCAGGCCCTGCACGGTCGGCAGGTTGACGAAGAAGATCTGCGCATCCTTGATGCCGTAGGCCTTCTGGTTCATTTTCTGGATGAACTCAGGCGCAGTTTCCTTGCGATCACTCCAGTCCTTGAGGCGGACAAAGGCCATGCCCACGTTCTCACCGGCACCGATGAAGCTGAAGCCGGTGATCTGCATCAGGCCTTCAAAGGCCTCTTCTTCCTGCAGGGTGCCCAGCAACTGGTCGAACACGGCGCTGGTACGGGTTTTGGTGGCACCGGGCGGCAACTGCACGATGGCCAGCGCATAGCCCTGGTCTTCTTCCGGCAGGAAACTGCCCGGCAGGCGGGTGAACAGGAAACCACACAGCACCAGCAGCAGCGCGAACACCATCAACCAGCGCGGGGCGTGCTTGATGACGCCACCGACGGTGCCGACATAGCTCTTTTCCAGCTTGCCGTAGTACTTGTTGAAGGTGCGGTAGACCCAGTTCGGGTTCTCGTTGTGGGTAGGCTTGAGGAAGGCCGCACACAAGGCCGGGGTGAAGGTCAGTGCGAGCAGGGCGGAGAATGCCATCGCCATGGCGATGGTCAGCGCGAACTGCTTGTAGATCTCACCGGATGCGCCCGGCTGCAGGGCGGACGGAATGAACACCGCAGCCAGCACCACGGTGATGGCAACCACGGCGCCGGTGATCTGGCTCATGGCTTTCTGCGTTGCCGGCTTCGGGTCGAGCTTCTCCTCGCTCATGATGCGTTCGACGTTTTCGATGACGACGATGGCGTCATCGACCACGATGCCGATTGCCAGCACCATCGCGAACAGGGTCAGCTGGTTGATGGTGAAGCCGATCGCCAGCATGCCCATGAAGGTGCCGAGCAGGGCAACCGGGATGACCAGGGTGGGGATGATCGTCGCGCGGAAGTTCTGCAGGAAGATCAGCATCACCAGGAACACCAGGATGATGGCTTCCACCAGCGTGTGGATCACTTCCTCGATGGAGATGGTGACGAAGGTGGTGCTGTCGTACGGGGTGAACCAGCTCACACCCTGCGGGAAGCTGGGTGCAAGCTCGTCCATCTTGGCACGCACGGCCTCGGAGACGTCCAGTGCATTGGCACCCGGCAGCAGCTGGATGGCGAACACCGCCACCGGCTTGCCGTTGTACTTGGTGTCAAAGCCGTAGTTGGATGCGCCGAAGGAGACCTTGGCGACGTCCTTGAGCTTGACCACGCTGCCGTCGTTGTTGGCCCGCAGGATGGTGTTCTCGAACTCCTCCGGCGAGCTGTAACGGCCTTCGGCGGCCACGGTTGCGGTGAACGCCTGACCGTTGGGGGCCGGGTCACCGCCCACCGAGCCTGCGGCGAACTGCAGGTTCTGGGTGCCTATGGCGTTGTATACGTCGGTTGCCGACAGGTGGTAACCCTGCAGCTTTTCCGGGTTCAACCACACGCGCATGGCGTATTCGGAACCGAACTGCTGGGTGCTGCCGACGCCGGGAACGCGCGAAATCTGTTCCAGCACACGCGCACCGACGATGTCGTTCAGCGCGTCACGGTCGACGCTGCCGTCGTCCGAGCGCACGCCAACGGCCATCAGGAAGCCGGCGTTGGCCTTGGCCACCACCACGCCCTGCTTGGTCACTTCCGAGGGCAGACGCGGGGTTGCCAGCGACACCTTGTTCTGTACCTGCACCTGGGCGATATCGGCATCGGTGCCGCTGTCGAAGGTGAGGGTGATGGTGACGCGACCGGTGGAGGACGACGACGAGCTGAAGTACATCAGGTTGTCGATGCCGGTCAGCTGCTGCTCGATCACCTGGGTGACCGATTTTTCCGCGGTGGACGCACTGGCGCCCGGGTAGTTGGCGGTGACGGTCACCTGCGGTGGCGCCACGCTGGGATAGGACTCGATGCCCAGGTTGAGGATCGAGATCACGCCGCCAAGCGAGATCAGGATCGCCACCACCCAGGCGAAGACGGGATGCTCGATGAAAAATTTAGGCATGACGGAGTCCCGTTATTCCTTCTTTGCCGGGGCCGCGGCCGGTGCGCCAGCGGCGGGCTTGGCGGCATCGGGCTGCCACGGCTTGGCCGTGGCCGGTGCGCCTTCCTTGACCTTCTGGACACCGGAAACAATGATCTTGTCGCCAACAGCCAGACCGGAGGAAACCAGCCAGTTGCCGCCCTGCTGGTTGTCCAGGCTTACGTTCTTGCGCACGACCTTGCCGTCCTTGCCCACGATCAGCACATAGCCGCCCTGGGTATCACGCTGCACGGCCTGCTGCGGCACCAGGAAAGCGTTGTGGCGCTCGCCCAGGTTGGCCTTGAAGCTGACGAACGAACCCGGCAGCAGGATGTGGTTCGGGTTGGGCAGCTGTGCCCGCAAGGACACGGTGCCGGTAGCCGGATCAACCGTGGTCGAGGAGAAGTCCAGCGTCCCTTCGTGGCCATAGGCACTGCCGTCGGGCAGGTTGACCTGCACGGTGGTCTTGCCGTCGCCGGCCAGTGCCACCGCGCCCTTGTCCTGGGCTGCGCGCAGCAGGCTCAGCTCGTCGGCAGTCATCGAGAAGTTCACGTACAGCGGATCGATCTGGTCGACGGTAGTCAGCAGGGTGACATCGCCCTGGCCGACCAGCGCCCCTTCGGTGACCTGCTGCTTGCCAGCCTGGCCGGCGATCGGCGCGCTGACGCGTGCATAGCCAAGGTTGATGCGGGCGGTGGTGACCGCCGCTTCGGCCTGCTGCACGGCAGCTGCCGAGGAGCGCTCGGCGGCTTCGGCGCTGTCCAGGTCCGACTTGGACACATAACTCTGCGGTGCCAGCGAGCGGGCGCGGTTGGCGGTGGCGCGGGCGTTGACGTAGGTGGCGCGGGCCGAAGCCAGTGCAGCTTCGGCCGACGCCAGCGAGGCCTGCAGCGGTGCTGGATCGATCAGGAACAGCACCTGGCCTTCCTTGACCGTGCTGCCTTCCTCATAGACGCGCTTCTGCAGTACGCCGGCCACGCGGGCACGCACGTCGGCGGAGCGGAACGGCGACAGGCGACCAACCAGCTCGCGCTGCAAAGGCAGGGTCTGTGGTGTGGCGTCTACCACGCCAACCTCCGGCGGAGGAGGGGCTGCTTGCTCCTGCGGTTTCTTGCAGGCGGCAAGGCTCAGTGTCGCTGCACAGGTGAGAGCGAGAAGACGGAGTGGGGCGGTCATCGGGAGGAACTCCGGGTGTTGTTTTTATTTGGAGCTGCGGCGGTTTCGTACTCGCAGGCAAAGGCGCGTAGAAAGCCGTCGGTGGCAAATTCGGCCCAGCGGCGACGCTGTTGTGGATCATCGCGGTAGGGGGCGTGAAAGCGCTGTCTTTCAAAATCCTGGCCGGCAATCATGCTGATCAGCAGCTCGGCCAGGAACTGCGGGTCGTCATGCTTGAGGCGCCCGCGCTGCATCTCGGTGTGCATCCATTCAGCCACATGTTCTCGCAGCGCTTCGCTGCTTCCCTGATACATGAACTGTGCTTCGTCGCGGAACTCGTGGACGCTGGCACCAATCAACTGTGCGGTACGGCGGGCGCCGGGTTTGTTGCGATGCTCAAGGTAGCCGACCGCAAAATCGAGCACGGTTTCGTGCAGCGCTTTGTCTTCACGTACAGATAACGCGGCGGTCGCGGTGGAGACATGCAACTGCATGGCCTGCCGCAACAACTCGCGTTTGCAGCCATAGCGGCTGTAGAGCGTCTGTTTGGAACAGCCAGCCGCCGATGCGACCGCGTCCATACTCAAGCGTATGCCTTGCTCGGCCAGCAATTCGCGCACGGCTTCGAACACGCGCTCGTCACGCGCGTCGATTGGCGCGGGGTTGGCAAAGGGGGTCTGCATAAGCGGTGGACTATACCGTCCAGTTCAGAAACACCGCAACGTAATTCGTCTTTCACTCTGTCACGTGAGCAAACGAGATTCAGGTGGCGGACATCGTTCGATGATCTTGCGGCAGCAAAAAACATGGTGGTTGCATTGGTTTCGCGTTGAATCGCGATGCAGATAATGCGGCCCTGCAGCAAGGTTCTTTTTGTTACCAGCGATACAATCGCGGTTTCTCCAAACGAGCAACACCCAAAGCTCTGCCATGAAATCGCAAAACAGTGCTGCCAAGTCCGTAAAGACGAAATCCAAACCGGCTGTGAAGCAGAACATCGCGGAAGCCGGCCTCTCGCTAGAACCGGTATTTGCAGCCTTGCGGAAGCGTTATCCCGCTGCAGCCGCGCAGGCGCAGGCAGTCGCATTTGCTACGGCGTTCTACAAGCGCATGGAGGCCGATGAGTTCACGCTGCACTCGGCCGATGACTGGGCGGTGTTGGCCGCGGGCATGCTGGAGTTCGCCCGCACCCGCAAGCCGGGCAAGGCCAATGTGCGGGTGTTCAACCCGACCTTGAAGGCCGACGGTTGGGAATCGGCCCATACCGTGCTGCAGATCGTCAACGACGACATGCCGTTCCTGGTCGACACGGTGACGCTGGCACTGGCCGAGCAGGGCATCGGCGTGCACGTGCTGGGTCATCCGGTGATCAGCATCGCGCGCGACAAGGCTGGCAAGCTCAGCGGCGTCGGCAACGGCGCGCTGGAATCGGTGATGCTGCTGGAGATCGACCGCCAGCCGGCCGATGCTCTGGATGCCGTTGCCAAGCGCGTTGCCAACGCCGTTGAAGACGTGCGCGCCATCGTCAATGACTGGCAGCCGATGACCGACAAGGCCGTGGCACTGGCCGACGACCTCGGCAAGCGTCCGTTGCCGGTCAGCAAGGCTTCGCGCGCCGAAGCACAGGAATTCCTGCGCTGGGCGGCTGACAACCATTTCACCTTCTTCGGCTACCGCGAATACAAGGTAGAGAAGAAGGGCAAGGAAGAAGTGCTGGTCGCCCAGAACGGCACCGGCCTGGGCCTGATGCGTGGCAAGGACACGATGGTCGCGCGCCCGGTCAAGGGCCTGGCGGCGGAAGGCTTGAATGCCACCAGCAGCCTGCACGACGCACTCATCCTGACCAAGACCAATGCCCGCTCGCATATCCATCGCGGCGGCTACATGGACTACATCGGCGTGCTGGAATTCGACGCCAAGGGCAAGATCATCGGCGAGCAGCGCTTCCTTGGCCTGTTCACCTCCAGCGCCTACAACCGCCGCCCGTGGGAGATCCCGCTGGTGCGCCAGCGCTACGAGAACGTGATGGCGCGTTCGGGCCTGAGCCTGTCCAGCCACAGCGGCAAGGCACTGCGCCACATCCTGGAGTCGCTGCCGCGCGAAGAACTGTTCCAGTCCAGCGAGGACGAGCTGTTCCGCACCGCCATGGGCGTGCTCGGCCTGCAGGAGCGCGTGCGTAGCCGCCTGTTCCTGCGCCGCGACAAGTTCAGCCGCTTCATCTCGGCGCTTGTGTTCCTGCCGCGCGAACGCTTCAACACCGACGTGCGCCTGCGCGTTGAAAGCATGTTGAAGGATGCGCTGCACGGCGAATACGTCGATTCCAGCGTGGTATTGGGTGATTCGCCGCTGGCCCAGGTGCACCTGATCGTGCGTCCCAAGGCTGGTGAGAGCCTGGAGCTGGACGTGGAGGGCATGGAGAAGCGCCTGGCCCACGTGCTGCGCAACTGGCAGGACGACCTGCGCGAAGCGCTGGTCAACAGCCATGGTGAAGGCGAAGGCCTGCGCATTGCCTCGCGTATCGGCAAGGCCCTGCCTGCCGGTTACATCGAAGATTCCAGTGCCGAAATCGCTGCGGCCGACGTTGCCCAGCTGGATGCCTTGACCGGTCCGGACGATCTGCGCTTGAGCCTGCAGGCGATCCGTCGTGACGAGGTCGATGGCCTGCGCCTGAAGCTGTACCGCCAGCTGGAAGACATTCCGCTGTCCGACGTGCTGCCGATGATGGAAAACATGGGCCTGCGCGTGATCGCCGAGCGCCCGTACAAGCTGATGGTCGACGAAGCGCCGGTCTACGTGCAGGACTTCGAAGTCGAATCCACCATTGGTGCGATCGACCCGGCCAGCGCCAATGCCGCTTTCAGCGACGCCTTCGCCCGCGTCTGGCACGGCGATGCCGAGAACGACGGCTTCAATCGTCTGGTGTTGGGCGCCGGTCTGGATTGGCGCCAGGTATCGATGCTGCGTGGCTACTGCAAGTACCTGCTGCAGATCGGCGTGCCGTTCTCGCAGACCTATGTGGAAGGCACCTTCAACCGCTACCCGCTGCTGGCGCGCCTGATCGTGGAACTGTTCGAAGCCCGCTTCGAGCCGACCCCGTCGGCCGACAAGGCGGTGCTGGACGCGCAGCTGGCCCAGTTCAAGCAGCTGGCCGGTGACGACGCTGCCACCATCAAGCTGCTCGATGGCGTGGTCAAGGCGCGCAAGAGCGACCGTGCCGCGCGCATGGCGCTGGTCCACGAAGTGCTGATCAAGCTGCTCGACGGCGTCTCCAGCCTGGACGAAGACCGCATTCTGCGCAGCTTCATCGGCGTGATCGAAGCCACCCTGCGTACCAGCTATTACATGGTCCGCAAGGACGGCGTGCGCGCCGATGGCGGCCCGGCTGACTACATCAGCTTCAAGTTCGACGCCGCCAAGGTGCCGGACCTGCCCAAGCCGCGCCCGTACCGCGAGATCTTCGTGTGCGGCCCGCGTGTGGAAGGTACCCACCTGCGCTTCGGCCCGGTTGCCCGTGGCGGCCTGCGCTGGTCGGACCGTCGCGAAGACTTCCGCACCGAGGTGCTGGGCCTGGTCAAGGCACAGATGGTCAAGAACACCGTGATCGTGCCGGTCGGCTCCAAGGGCGGCTTCTTCGCCAAGCAGCTGCCGGATCCGTCGGTGGACCGCGATGCGTGGTTCGCCGAGGGCGTGGCCTGCTACAAGCGCTTCATCAACGGCCTGCTCGACATCACCGACAACATCGTCAACAACAAGATCGTGCCGCCGCAGGGCGTGGTGCGTCATGACATGGACGATCCGTACCTGGTCGTCGCTGCCGACAAGGGCACCGCGACGTTCTCCGACACCGCCAACGGCATCGCCCGTGCGCACGGTTTCTGGCTGGACGACGCGTTCGCCTCTGGTGGTTCGGTCGGCTACGACCACAAGGGCATGGGCATCACCGCGCGTGGTGCGTGGGAGTCGGTCAAGCGCCACTTCCGTGCGCTGGGCCGTGACTGCCAGAAGCAGGACTTCACCGTGGTCGGCGTCGGCGACATGTCTGGCGACGTGTTCGGCAACGGCATGCTGCTGTCCGAGCACATCCGCCTGGTCTGCGCCTTCGATCACCGCCACATCTTCCTCGACCCGAACCCGGTGGCTGCCAGCTCGTTCAAGGAACGCGCGCGCATGTTCAAGGTGCCGCGTTCGAGCTGGGCTGATTACGACAGCAAGCTGATCAGCAAGGGCGGCGGTATCTACCCGCGTTCGCTCAAGTCGATCGAGATCACCCCGGAAGTGCGTGAAGCACTGGGCATCGACGCCAGTGTCAAGGCGATGAACCCGACCGACCTGATCAATGCCGCGCTGAAGGCACCGGTTGACCTGCTGTGGAATGGCGGCATCGGTACCTACGTCAAGTCGGCCAGCGAAACCAATGCCGATGTCGGCGACCGTGCCAACAACGGCCTGCGCGTCAACGGTGGCGAGCTGCGCTGCAAAATCGTGGGCGAGGGCGGCAACCTGGGCATGACCCAGCTCGGCCGCATCGAGGCCGCGCAGGTCGGCGTGCTGCTCAACACCGACTTCATCGACAACTCGGCCGGTGTGGATACCTCCGACCACGAAGTCAACATCAAGATCCTGCTCAATGATGTGGTGCGTGCCAAGAAGCTCACCGTGGACCAGCGCAACAAGCTGCTGGCCTCGATGACCGACGAGGTTGGCGAGCTGGTGCTGATGGACAACTACCGCCAGAACCAGGCACTGAGCCTGATGGAGCGGATGAGCAGCAAGCGTCTGGGCTCCAAGCAGCACTTCATCCGCACGCTTGAAAAGCAGGGCCTGCTGGATCGCCAGATCGAGTTCCTGCCGTCCGACGCCGAGCTGTCGGCACGCAAGTTGCGCGGCCAGGGCCTGACCCGTCCGGAGCTGTCGGTACTGCTGTCGTATTCCAAGATCGTCGCCTTCCAGCAGCTGCTGGAGTCGGACATCCCGGAAGATCCGTACCTGTCCAAGGAGCTGCTGCGTTACTTCCCGCAGCCGCTGCAGAAGAAGTACGCCGACGCGATGGAGCGTCACCGCCTGAAGCGCGAAATCATCGCCACGGCCGTGACCAACCAGACCATCAACCGCATGGGCGCCACCTTCCTGATGCGCATGCAGGAAGACACCGGCCGCACCGTGGCCGAGGTCGCCAAGGCTTACACCATCAGCCGTGAAACGCTGGACGCACGTGCACTGTGGACGCAGATCGATGCGCTCGACGGCACCTTGCCGGAAGCGGTGCAGGTGGACGCACTGGAAGTGATCTGGAAGCTGCAGCGCTCGTTCGTGCGTTGGCTGCTGACCCGTCCGGGTGCGATGCCGGGCATCACTGCCGCGGTGGATCGCTACCAGGGCCCGTTCAACGACATCCGCGTCGCCTCGGGCGTGCTGCCTGATTCGCAGCGTCCGGCCTATGAGGCCAGCGTTGTGGCGTGGAAGGAGAAGGGCTTGCCGGCGGCACTGGCACAGCAGCTGTCCGAACTGCAGTTCCTGGAACCGGCATTCGACATCATTGAGCTGGCGCGTCCGCGCAAGCTCAAGCCGGTGGACGTGTCCAAGGTCCACTTCCGCCTGGGCGAAGCCCTGCAGATGCCGTGGCTGTTCGAGCAGATCGACGCGCTGGAGGTCAACGGCCGTTGGCATGCAGTTGCCCGTGGCGTGCTGCGCGACGAGCTGGCCGCACATCAGCGTGCATTGGCTGGCCAGGTGCTGTCGATGAAGGGTGCGACCGCGGAGGCCAAGGTGGCTGCGTGGTTGGGCCGTGATGACAGTGGCCTGCGCTTCACCCTGGCAATGCTGGCCGAGCTGGCCGAGCAGAAGACGCTGGACTACCCGACGGTGTCGGTGGCGGTGCAGCGTTTGGGCCAGTTGGCTGCGCACGGCGCTTAAGGCGTTAGGTTTTGTTTTGGAGAACGGGCCCTTTGGGCCCGTTTTCTTTTGGGGAAATCAAGAGCTTGCCCTCACCCCAACCCCTCTCCCGCTCGCGGGAGAGGGGCTAGTCCACCGCGAGCGCAGGCATTCTGCGCAATTGCAGCTGTAGCCCCTCTCCCGCCTGCGGGAGAGGGGTTGGGGTGAGGGCAAGCTGTTGCCGTTGGCCTTCAGTTTCCAAGCAAACGAAAGCACCAGCCAACGCATCAGCGGGTTATCCTCGCCCTCCAAGCCGAACCAAAAGACGCGCCCGTGTCCCCCCGAATCGCATTCCTCGCCAGCACCGTCGAGACTGCCCAGCAGGCCCGTGTCACCCTGGCTGCCCGCTACGGCGACCACAACCCGGAGGACGCGGACGTGATCTGCCCGCTGGGCGGCGATGGCTTCATGTTGCAGACCCTGCATCGCCATGGCAGCAAGGGCAAGCCGGTGTTCGGCATGAAACTGGGCACCGTCGGCTTCCTGATGAACCACCATCGCGAAGACGATCTGATCCAGCGTCTGGCCTTGGCTGAGCCAGCCCACCTGCGGCCGCTGGAAATGATCGCGCTAACCGAATCCGGCACCACCACCGGTTCGCTGGCCTATAACGACGTCTCGATGCTGCGCCAGACCCGCCAGGCCGCGCATATCGGCATCGATCTCAATGGCCAGCAGCGGGTGGAAGAGCTTATCTGCGACGGCGTGCTGGTCTCCACCCCCGCCGGCAGCACCGCGTATAACTACTCGGCGCACGGTCCGATCCTGCCGCTGGGTTCGAACACCATCGCCTTGACCCCGTTGGCGCCGTATCGCCCGCGGCGTTGGCGTGGCGCCATCCTCAAGGCCGAGACCGAAGTACGCTTCCGCGTGCTTGATCCTTACAAGCGCCCGGTCAGCGTCACCGCCGATTCGCACGAAACCCGCGACGTGGTGGAAGTGACCATCCGTGAGTCGCGCGAGCGCCAGGTGACCCTGCTGTTCGACCCCGAGCACAACCTCGAAGAACGCATCCTGAGCGAACAGTTCATGGTCTGAATGCCGGAATGGCAGCAGCGGGGCCGCTTCCGGGTAGACTGGGTCCCGTTCCTTGATCGTATTGGGTTCATCGTCCATGGGTGACAACACTCCCCGGCTTCTCACCGTCGCGGTTACCTCGCGTGCTTTGTTCGACCTTGAAGAGGGCCATGCCCTGTTCGAACGCGAAGGTCTTGAGGCCTATGCCGCCTACCAGCGGGCGCACGAAGACGATGTGCTCAAGCCGGGTGTGGCCTTCCCGGTGGTGCTCAAGCTGCTGGCATTGAATGACGGCGCACCGGTGGAAACGCCGCGGGTCGAGGTGATCCTGCTATCGCGCAATTCCGCCGATACCGGCCTGCGCATCTTCAATTCCATCCAGCACTACAAGCTGGATATCGTGCGGGCAACCTTCACTGCTGGCGAGCCGACCTGGCCTTACGTCAAGCCGTTTGGTACCGATCTGTTCCTCTCGGCCAACCCGGACTCGGTGCGTCGTGCGCTGGTCAACGGCATCGCTGCGGCGACGATCCTGCCGCAGAGCGCGCAGGAGGTAGCTGCTGCTTCGGCAGCGGCTACCGATACCGGCCGCTCCAAGACCCAGCTGCGCATCGCCTTCGATGGTGACGCGGTGATCTTTGGTGATGAAAGCGAGCGCATCTCGCGCGAGCAGGGCGTGGAGGCGTTCGGTCGTCATGAGCGCGAACGCGCGCATGAGCCGCTCAGCGGTGGTCCGTTCCGTAATTTCCTGTCGGCCCTGCATGCCTTGCAGGCCGCATTCCCGGCCGGTGAAGCAGCACCGATTCGCACCGCGCTTGTGACCGCACGTTCGGCACCTGCGCACGAACGCGTGATCCGCACCCTGCGCGAGTGGGGCGTGCGCCTGGATGAAGCGCTGTTCCTCGGCGGCCGCCACAAAGGCCCGTTCCTGGAAGCGTTCGGTGCCGACATCTTCTTTGACGATTCACAGCACAACATCGACAGTGCACGTCAGCACGTGGCCGCTGGTCATGTGCCGCATGGTGTAGCCAATCCGGATTGAACCGGTTGTTTGTAGGAGCGGCGTAAGCCGCGAAGCTGGTAACAAGGCCGAATGCTTGCTGCCTGCAATTGCAGCCAATGCCGCTTCAGCAACATTTGTGGCTTCGCGGCTTACGCCGCTCCTACAAAAGCGTCGCATGCTAGGATGAAGGCGCTTTCGCGGGTTCCAAGCTGAACCAGCGGCAATCCCGCCGCGTCCTGATCTGCACGAATGCAGCAGATCTCTCCCGCACTGCACCCACCCGGTGATCCAGGGGCGGGGCCTGTTCCCCGACCGGTAGCGTCATGTACCTGCCATTCCCTTTCGCGCTGCCTTGCGTGGCGGCCGGGTGTTTCGCGCGCCGCGCGGGACTGGACGCATTGTCTCTCCTGCACGGCGCATAACGCGCCCTTGCGCAGTGCCGTCGCGTTTACGCGATTGCAGCTACACAGGAGAAACAACCCGAATGACCATGCGTATCGCCATTCTTGGAGCCGGCCCGAGCGGCCTGGCGCAACTTCGTGCCTTTGAATCCGCCCGTCGAGGTGGGGCTGAAGTGCCAGAGATCGTCTGCTTTGAAAAGCAATCCGATCTCGGCGGGATGTGGAACTACACATGGCGTACCGGGCTGGATGCTTATGGCGAACCCGTACATGGCAGCATGTACCGCTACCTCTGGTCGAACGGCCCGAAGGAAGCGCTGGAGTTTGCCGACTACAGTTTCGAAGAGCATTTTGGCCGCCCGATCGCCTCCTATCCGCCTCGTGCCGTGCTGCGCGACTACATCATGGGCCGTATCGAAAAGAGCGGTGTGCGTGATCAGATCCGCTTCAACATGGCCGTGCAATGGGTCGATTACTCGGAAGAGACCGAGCGCTTCACCGTCACCGTCCGCGACCTGAAGAAAGACGAGTTGCTGACCGAGGAGTTCGACCGGGTAATCGTTGCCACCGGGCATTTCTCCACGCCGAACGCGCCGTTCTTCGAAGGCGTGGATCGTTTCCCGGGGCGCGTGCTGCATGCGCACGACTTCCGTGATGCCTGCGAATTCGCCGACAAGGACCTGCTGCTGGTAGGTAGCAGCTATTCGGCCGAGGACATCGGTACGCAATGCTACAAGTACGGTGCAAAGTCGGTGACTTTCAGCTATCGCAGCGCGGCAACCGGCTACGACTGGCCGGCGGCCTTTGAAGAAAAACCCCTGCTGCAGCGTGTTGAAGGCAACACCGCGCACTTCATCGATGGCAGCAGCAAGGACGTGGATGCGATCGTGCTGTGCACGGGTTATCAGCACCATTTCCCGTTCCTGCCCGATGCATTGACCCTGCGTACCCGCAATCGCCTGTATCCCGGTGATCTGTACAAGGGTGTGTTCTGGATCGACAACCCCAAGCTGATCTATCTCGGCATGCAGGATCAGTACTACACCTTCAACATGTTCGATGCGCAGGCCTGGTATGCGCGCGACGTGATCCTCGGCAGGATCGCGCTACCGACCACCGAGGCAATGCGTGCAGACAGCGAAGCCTGGCTGGCGCGCGAGGAGGCGACGACTTCGGCGGCACAGGACATCGACTTCCAGACCGAATACGTGCGTGATCTGCTCGATGCCACCGACTACCCGGACTTCAACGTCGAGGCCGTGGCCACGTTGTTCAAACAGTGGAAGCACGACAAGAAGAAGGACATCCTTGGCTATCGCAACTACAGCTATCGCTCGGTGCTGACCGGCACGCTGGCACCGTTGCATCACACCCCGTGGATGCAGGCGATGGATGATTCGCTGGAGGCTTTCCTCGCCGATAGCGTGATCGAGGAAGCGCCGCGCAGGATTGCCTGACGGAACCGGCGCCGGTCAGCCCGGCGCCTGTCCCAGCGGCAGCACGATATTGGTCAGCCGCCAGCGCAGCCCCTGGCGACTGAGCACGAACACGACTTCGCGGCCATCCTCCAGATGGGTGGTGGCGGTGTAGCGCGACAGCGATTCGTAATGGCCGGTGGTATTGGCCAGTGGCTTGGCCGGCGATGGCGGTGCCCATGTGTCACCACCGACGGTGTCACCGATGGCCCGCTTCCACAGGCTGTCGCCTTGCAGTAGGGCGGCAATGCCCAGCGGGGTGACGAAGGTATCGACGCTGGCGCCAGTGAGGTTGCCGGCCACACCCAATGCTACCTGGCCAAGAAGACTGGACTGCACGGCGGTGCCAGCACGTCGCACCACATAGTCGTTGAGCTGGGCCTTGATGTTGACCCGCACCGCACCGAAGTCGACATGGCGCGCGAGCTTGCCGGTGTCGCGTTGCTCGATGGCCTGGCTGATGCCGCGGATTGCCAGATAGGGGCCTCCGATCACGTAAGCGCCCAGCAGCACTAGTGCAGCGATGACGGCGGGCAGTATCCACTTCTTCATTGCGTTGCGGTCCTCGGTATCAGCTGTGTGCTGGGCTGCGCGCTTCGGCCCAGCGCCGCAACAGTACCAGTGTCTCGGCCCAGGCCTGGCTGCAGAAGCCAAGGTATTCGCTGTCGCCGTTCCAGCCCAGATGATGGAACTCCAGTACGGTCATCGGCTCGCCTTCATGCGGAAGACCGCGCCAGGCGCCGGGGCTGGCCCGGCGTGACAGGTCGAAACGGATCTCGGTGCCAGTCCAGGCCGAGGCCGGGCTTTGTGGCGGGTGACGGCTGATCACTTCCCAGCGGATACAGCGCTCGGGAATGATCTCCAGCAGCTTCAGCGCGACCACGCCATGGCCGGAGCCGGGGTTGTGGCTGATCACGGTGTCGCCGTCGATGAGCGATTGCTGGTGCGGTATCCACCAGTGACTCAGTCCCTCGGCGCTGGCCAGGCCGCTGTAGACGGTGGCCAGCGGGGCATCGATCCAGACTTGCAGGTGGATGCTGGTCATGGCGGCTTCCTGTCGAAGGTTGCCGCCAAGCGTGCCGCAAACCAGGTTGGTTTGCGTGAAGCCCACGCTAATCAGAACTCCAGGTCCAGCGCGGCGCATAGGTAGTCGACGAACGGACCGAGTGCGGCCAGGTCCTTGGCCAGGGTCTGGCGCAGGCGCGGGCCGGTCATCACCTCGTCGTCCAGCGAGCGCCACAGCACCCAATTGCGGTGCTTGAGGTCGTCGATGAACTCGAAGTCGGCCGGGAAACCGCGCGGTGGCCGTACCAGCTTCTCGCTGGATTCGAACTCGTAGCGCTTGCGCGTGGCCGGCGCATGCGCGGCGGCCTTCCAGCTGCCGGGGTTGTCGAGGATGAACTGACGCAGGCGGCGCTGTACGTCCGGTTCCGGGTGCCAAATACCAGCACCAACAAAGCTCTCGCCCGGTGCCAGGTGGATGTAATACGACGGCGCCGGCACCTGCTTGCGGCGCTCATGGAACAGGCGTGCACCCTGCCAGGTCTTGTAGGGTGCTTTGTCGTGGGAGAAGCGCGAATCACGGTAGATGCGGAACAGCGAGCCGCCAACGGTGCGCGGATCGGCCTGGAAATGCGTGCTGACCTCGCTCAGGTCGGGCTGCAGGTCGGTGATCAGGCGCAGGAAGGGCTGGCGTACATGGTCCTCGTACTGCTGCTTGTGCTCGGCAAACCAGGTCTTGTCGTTGTGGCGGGCCAGCCCGCGCAGGAACTTGAAGCTGGCGTCGCTGAAATACTGGGTCATGGTGTGTCCTGCAGGCTGTGGCCCCACTGGTCCAGTGCATCAAGCAGGGCCAGCGAAGCCGGGTTGTCCTTGTGTTCCTCGCGCAATTCGGCAATCTGCGCGACGTATTCCGGCAAGGTCTGCTCGGCCATGCCAGGAATGGTGAAACGTTGCTGACGATATGCGTCCCAACGTGAGCGTGCGGTCGCGTCCAGCGTTTGCGGATGGTTGCGGGCACGGTAGCGGAACAGCAGCTCGGGCAGGCGCGGATCGCGGAAGCGCTGTTCCAGCTCGGCCAATGCGTCCGGCGGGGCGGTGCGCACCTTGCTGAGCAGGCCCTTGTCGCCTTCGGCAAGGAAGCCATCGTACAGCGAGGCATCGGCGTCGATCGGGCCATCGTTCGTACGTTCACGGGCGAACACCTGACGAGCCTTCTCGGCCAGTTGCGGGGCGAGCGCGCGCAGCTTTTCGGCCTTGGCCTCAATCACTGCCGGGTCGATGTCCAGGCGCTCGAAGTCGGCATGGCGCAGGTGGTTCCAGGCAACCAGTGCCGGCACCTTGTTGAGGTGCACTTCCTTCAGCGGAATGCGTTGCTGGCCTTCGGGCAGATCGGCCGCGCGGGTGTACAAGCGCGCGGTGATTTCTTCCACCGACAGCTCCAGCAGCGGCTCGATATCGCCTTCCAGATCGAACACGATCACCCGGTTGTTGATGTGTGGGTGGCGCGCCAGTGGCAGCACCGGCGCGGCGCACAGGCGGCTGGCCGGGTAGCGCATTGAGATGTGCAGCACCGGCTCCATCGCCACCACGTCGAGCAGGCTGCCGACGTAGCGCTTGTCGCGCAGGCGCAATGCGTAGTCCCACATGCGCGGCTGCGCTTCACGGAAGCGTTTTGCCATGCCTATGGTGGCGTAGACGTCGGACAGCGCCTCGTGGGCATCGCCCTCGCGCACGTCATTGGCCAACGCCAGGTGTTCGAGCTTGAACGAGGTGGCGCCGTCTTCGCGCTTGGGCCAGTTGACGCCGTCCGGGCGCAGTGCGTGCACCAGCCGCAGCATGTCGAGCAGGTCCCAGCGCGAGTTGCCGCTGCGCCACTCGCGCTCATAGGGATCGTGGAAGTTGCGGAACAGGCCGTAACGCACGAATTCATCATCGAACCGCAGCGTGTTGTAGCCAAGCGTGCAGGTCTGCGGCTTGCTCATCAACTCGTTGATGCGGGCGAAGGCCTCGGCCTCGCTGACACCTTCGGCCAACGCATGCTGCGGGGTGATGCCGGTGATCAGCGTGGCAATCGGCGAGGGCAGCAGGTCGTCGGCCGGCTGGACGTAGAAGCTGACCGGCTCGTCGATGACTTTCAGATTGGCATCGGTGCGTACCGCGGCGAACTGGGCGATGCGGGTGCGGCGCGGGTCCTGGCCAAAGGTTTCCAGGTCATAGAACAGGAAGCTCTCTGCCATCAGTGCGCTCCTTCCAGTACCGACAGGCGGTCGTGGACGATCCGCTCCAAAGCGGCCCAGTCGATGTTGTCCAGCGAATCATGACCGGCGGTGGCGTCGGCAAGAATGGTCTGCTGCAGACGGGTACGCTCCAACGCAATCGCATACGGCGTGTGCAGGAAGGTGACCATCGTGTAATGCGGCACAAAACGGGTTGGCCAGCGTGCCTGCAGGGCCTGCTCCAGCTCGCGCTGCAGCAGGTAGCTTGGGTCGGCGACGCGGTCGCGCATCTCCAGATAGTTGTCCAGGGCCATCTGCTGGATGGCGGCGGCATTGGGTTTGCGCTCGGCTTCAAATGCGGCGAAGGCTTGTTCGGTGCCGGGATGCTCGGCCAGGCAACGCGCGAGCACCACGCAGTCTTCGAATGCGCAGTTCATGCCCTGGCCGTGGAACGGCACCATCGCATGCGCGGCATCGCCGATCAGCACCGCCTTGCCACGCTGGTGCCAGCGCTCCAGATACAGCGTGCCGAGCAGGCCAGGCGGATGCTGCTCCCAGTCGGCGCGCAGGTCCGGTATCAACGGCAGCGCATCAGCGAAGTCGCGTTGGAACAGCGCCTCGGCCTCGGCACCGTTGCGCACCGTTGCGAAGCTGGGCTCGCCCTCATTGGGCAGGAACAGGGTGACTGTGAAGGTGCCTTCGTCGTTGGGCAGGGCGATGCACATGTAGTTGCCGCGCGGCCAGATGTGCAGGGCATTGGCTTCGATCTGGAAGCTGCCATCTGCTGCCGGCGGGATCTCCAGTTCCTTGTACGAATGATCGAGGAACTCGATGCGCTCGCCCAACGGCAGCTTGCGATTCATCGCTGCACGCAGCGCCGAGCCAGCACCATCGGCACCGATCAGCGGCGTGTTGAAGTGGATGTCATGCGGCTGGTCGTCGCGGTCATCGATGAAGCGGGCATAGCCGGCATCGAAGTCCACGGTATGCAGGCGACGGTGGAAATGCACGGTCGCACCGGCTTCCTCGGCCAGCTGCAGCAAGGTGGTGTTGAGGTCCTTGCGGTGCACCGACCAGATCACTTCGCTGTCATCGCGGCCGTAGCGCTGCAGGTCGGCCGCGCCTTGGCGCGGGTGCACCATGCGCCCGCGCATCATCACCGCCTTGGCCATCACCTCGTCTTCGACGCCAGCCTGACGCAAGGCATTGCGGCCGCGTTCGGCCAGCGCCAGGTTGATGGAGCGGCCGGACTCGTAGTCGGCGATGCGCGGGTCGCCACGACGTTCGTAGATCGTGATTTTCCAGCCTTGTCGCGACAGCAGGATGGCAAGCAGGGAGCCGGCCAGGCCGGCGCCGATCAGGGTGAGGCTGCGTGGGGTGGGGGTGTTCAAGTCACAGTATTCCGTTGGTCAGACGCCAGCCCAGGTTTCCACTTCGTCGACGAAGCGGTAGACATCGCTGTAGCGGTTGTACAGGGGCGTGGGCGAGATGCGGATCACATCGGGCTCGCGCCAGTCGCCGAGCACGCCCACCGATTGCAGGTACTCGAACAGCGAGCGGCCCTGCGCGCGGCCACCGGCCACGCGCAGCGACAGCTGGCAGCCGCGGCGCTCGGGTTCGGCAGGGGTGATGATCTGCAGTACATGGTCCAGGCGCGCACGCACCATGGTCTCCAGGTAGCCGGTGAGCTTCAGCGACTTCGTGCGCAGCGCATCCATGCCGGCCTCGTCATACAGCGCCAGCGATGCGCGTAGCGGGGCCAGCCCAAGCACCGGCGGATTGCTCAGCTGCCAGCCTTCGGCGCCCAGTTCCGGCACGAACTCCGGTGCCATCTGGAAGCGCGTGGCCTGCTCGTGGCCCCACCAACCGGCGAAGCGCGGCAACGAGGTGTCCTTGGCATGGCGTTCGTGCACGAATGCGCCGGCAACCGCACCCGGACCGGCATTCAAGTATTTGTAGTGGCACCACACCGCGAAATCGGGTGCGACCTCATGCAGGTTCAACGGCACGTTGCCAACCGAGTGGGCCAGATCGAATCCGATGTTGGCGCCTTGCGCGCGTGCGAGGCGGGTGATCGCGTCCAGATCGAACACCTGGCCGGTGCGGTACTGCACGCCCGGCCACAGCACCAGTGCGACGCGCTTGCCGTGTTCGCTTATGGCCTGTTCGATGGCCTGCATCGAGATGGTGCCGTTGGCTTCGTCCGGCTGCACTTCGATCAGATCGGTGGCCGGATTGAAGCCGTGGAAGCGGATCTGTGCCTCGACCGCATGGCGGTCGGTCGGGAAGGCCCCGGCTTCCATCAGGATCGCCGGGCGTTCGCTGCTCGGGCGGTAGAAGCTGACCATCATCAGGTGCAGGTTCACGCTCAGCGTGTTCATCGCGACGACTTCGTGCGGCAGCGCGCCAACCACGCCGGCCAAGGAATCGCGCACCAGACGGTGATAGCTCAGCCATTGCGTCGGCCCGGTGAAGTGGCCTTCGACGGCGATGCGGCCCCACTGGTCCATCACTTCCTGCACCATCGCTTGTGCGCCGCGTGGCTGCAGGCCCAGCGAATTGCCGACGAAATAGGTTTGATCGGTGCCTTGGTGCTGCGGGATCAGGAACTGGCTGCGCAGGTGGCGCAGCAGATCGGCGGCATCAAGTGCGGTGGCGTGGGCAGGTGACAGCGTTTCGTTCATCGGTGCGGGCACGTCGAGGATGTACCCGCAGTGTAACCGCGCCCGGCCACTCAGGCCTCTGGCGTGACCGGTTTTGGCAGTGGGTGCACGGCCCCGCATTGGCTACAGGTACGGTGTTCGATGGATGCATGGAACCGGTCGAAGACCTTGGGCAGATCGGTCTCGATGTTCTTCAGGTGGAAGAACTCTTCGTAGATCTTGTGGTTGCATTGCTGGCAGAACCACATGAAGCCATCGAGTTCATGGTCCAGGCGCTTGCGCTCGACGACCAGGCCGATCGAGCCGGGCATGCGCTGTGGCGAATGCGGCACGCGGGGTGGTAGCAGGAATATCTCGCCGGCGCGGATCGGGATGTCGCGCACTGCGCCATCTTCCTGCACGCGCAGCACCATTTCGCCTTCGAGCTGGAAGAACCACTCCGGGCCCTCATCCCAGTGGTAGTCGTTGCGGCTGTTCGGGCCGGCAACCACCATGACGATGAAGTCACCGTTCTCGATCATCTTGTTGCCGACCGGCGGCTTCAGGAGATGGCGGTGTTCTTCGATCCAGCCGAGCAGGTTCAGGGGTAGGGGGAGCATGCGGGGCCTGTTTGGTGAGGGCTGGGGGGTTGGGGAGGTGGGCTGTTGCGGTTTTGGCCTTGCTCTTGCTCTTGCTTTGGCTGTTGCTTTGGCTTTGGCTTTGCTCTGGCTTCTGCTCTGTCCCTTCTCCCGCATGCGGGAGAAGGTGCCCGAAGGGCGGATGAGGGCAGGGTTTTGACTTGGCTGGGGCGGTAGGCCCTCACCCCCAGCCCCTCTCCCGCAAGCGGGAGAGGGGAGGAAGCCTAGCTCCGGTTGGGATTTGGGGAGCCCAACTCCGGCAGGATTTTCCCCCGCTCAGTGCCGTTTGCCTTTGCGCGGTACGAACGAAAGTGCTTTTTCATACGCAGGCTGCAACTCCTCCGGCGAGCCCACATCAATGCCCATCTCGCTGACGCGGCCGTCGCGCAGGCTGTAGACCCAGCCGTGCACCATCAGCTTCTGGCCGCGGGCCCAGGCGTCCTGCACGATGGTCGAACGGCAGGCGTTGACCACCTGCTCGATCACGTTCAACTCGCACAGGCGCGCATGGCGCAGCTCCGGGTCGTCGATCTGTGACAGGATGTCGTCGTGCTTCTGGGCGACATCACCGACGTGCCGCAGCCAGTTGTCGGCCAGGCCAACGCGCACCTTGTTCAAGGCTGCATGCACGCCGCCGCAGCCGTAATGGCCGACGATCAGGATGTGCTTGATCTTGAGCTGGTCCACGGCGTATTGGATCACGCTCAGGCAGTTCAGGTCGGTATGCACCACCACGTTGGCGATGTTGCGGTGGACGAAGATCTCGCCCGGCGCCATGCCGATGATCTGGTTGGCGGGTACGCGCGAATCGGAACAGCCAATCCACAGGTACTCGGGGCTCTGCTGCTTGGACAGTTGCTGGAAGAACTCGGGATCTTCCTTTTCGATCCGGTCCGCCCATTCGCGGTTCTTCTGCAGCAGGTTATGGATGTCTTTCATGGTGAAGCTTCCCTTGCGATCTTGAGGGGGAGGGCGCTGCTGCGCGTTTGCACGGCAGCGTCGCGGGAAACGGTGCGCGGGTCAGACATCAGGCTGGTCGCCGTGCTCATTGCGATACAGCTGCATCCACTGCGCCAGTTCGCGGGCATCGGCGGTGTCCAGGGCCTGCAAGGCCTCGATCACCGCCAGTTGGTTTGCCTGCGGGTGGTTCTGGCTCAATTTCAGCTTGATCTGGATCTGCTGCACGTCCAGGCGGAAGCCTACGATGGCGCGCAGCGAAGGGGCGTGATCGTCCAGACTGGCATCGAACTGCCAGTCCTGGCCGACGCTGGCCTCGAAGAAATGGCTGGTGTCTGACAGCAGTTGGGCCAATGCCGGCGTGTCGTCGAAGCTATGCAGTTCGCCGACAAGTTCAGCGGCGGCGTAGTTCCAGGTAGGCACGCGCGCAGCGCTTTCCTTGTCCGGATACCAGCTGGCCGATACATAGCCTTGCGGGCCGTCGACCAATACCTTGGCGCGGCCGAGGTGGCGCGACTGTTTGTTGGCTCGGGCCCAATGCCCGATCAGTTCGACTTTTTGTCCTTCGCGCCGGTACAGCACCGGCACGCGGGTCAGCTCCGGTAGTCCATCGTCGCCGGTGGTCAGCAGGGTCACGAACGGGTCGCGGGCCAGCAGGCGGTCCAGCCAGAGCAGGTCGGTCTCGACGAAGGCGCGCTGGGCGAACACGAATGGCCGCTTAGACCCGGGTGCCGAGCAACTGCACCATGCGCTCGCGCAGCGTGTCGTCGTCGCCTTGCGGCGGGGTCACCTCGTGCAGCGAGAAACCACGGTGCAGCGCATCCTCTTCGTCCATGCCGTCGAAGGCGACGAATTCGGCATCGAACAGCTGTCCGCGGGCGGTGTCTTCGCTGTCGTAGCTCAGCGTGTTGCCATCGCTGTCAAGGATCTCGGCGGTGCCGCCCGGACGGACCCGCAGGCGCGCCCAGATCAGGGTGCCGCCGAGCTGTGCCAGCCACCACTGGTCAGGAGTGTTCTCGAAGTCAGTCATTTCATTACCTGCGAAAAAAGCCACAACAGCAGTGCCATGCCCAGCCCGCCGAACGTCACCAACAGGGCGATGCGGGCGGGCGTTGCCAGCCCGGAAAGTGAGCGGTCGGCGATGCCGGTGAAGCCGCGGCCCAGCAGCCAGCGCAGGCACTCTGGTTTCAGGAAGGCGCCGGCACCGAATTCGGTGGCCAGCGCCGGATGCCGGTCGCGGATATGGACCAGCGTCAACGGCCAGAAAATCAGGAAGGCGCTGAGGCCGGCAATGGCCACGCCAACGAAGCAAAGAGCGAAGAACAAGGTCAACGGCACCGCCTCCTGTTACTGGATCAAATGAATCAGTACTCCGCCGAACCCGGTGCGCGCGGGTAGGGGATTGCGTCGCGGATGTTGGACAGACCGCAGACGTAGACCACCAGGCGCTCGAAGCCTAGGCCGAAACCGGCATGCGGCACCGAACCGTAGCGGCGGAAATCGCGGTACCACTGGTAGTGCTCCGGATCCAGGCCGAACTGCGCCATGCGTGCGTCGAGCACGTTCAGGCGCTCTTCGCGCTGGCTGCCGCCAATGATCTCGCCGATGCCCGGGGCCAATACGTCCATCGCGGCGACGGTTTTGCCGTCATCGTTCAGGCGCATGTAGAAAGCCTTGAAGTGCTCCGGATAGTTGGTCACCACGACCGGGCGGCCTACGTGCTCCTCGGTCAACCAGCGTTCGTGCTCGGTCTGCAGGTCCAGGCCCCATTCGACCGGATAGTCGAACTTCTTGCCGGACTTCTGCAGCAGGCTGATCGCATCGGTGTACTCGATGCGCTCGAACGGTGCGTTGACGAAGGCTTCCAGGCGGGTGATGGCGTCTTTCTGCACGCGCTCGGCGATGAAGGCCATGTCGTCGGCGCGCTCGTCGAGCACGGCGCGGAACAGGTACTTCAGGAAATCTTCGGCCACGCGTGCGTTTTCGGCCAGGTCGGCGAAGGCGATTTCCGGCTCCACCATCCAGAACTCGGCCAAGTGGCGGGTGGTGTGGCTGTTCTCGGCACGGAAGGTCGGGCCGAAGGTGTAGACCTTGCTCAGTGCCAGGCAGTAAGCCTCGACGTTGAGCTGGCCGGACACGGTCAGGAAGGTTTCCTTGCCGAAGAAGTCACGGCTGAAGTCAATCTGGCCATCGCTGCTGCGCGGCAGGTTGGCCATGTCCAGTGTCGAGACACGGAACATCTGGCCGGCACCTTCCGCATCGGAGCTGGTGATGATGGGCGTGCTGATCCAGTAGAAACCGTTCTCGTGGAAGTAACGGTGCACGGCCTTGGACAGGCAGTCACGGATGCGGGTGACAGCGCCGAACAGGTTGGTGCGCGGGCGCAGGTGCGCCACTTCGCGCAGGAACTCCGGCGACATCGGCTTGGGCTGGATCGGGTAGGTCAGCGGATCTTCGACCCAGCCGACTATTTCGAGGCTCTGTGCCTGGATCTCGAAGCTCTGGCCCTTGCCCTGCGACTTGACCAGGGTGCCGGTGGCGATCACCGAGCAGCTTGGGGTCAGCTTCTTGATGTCTTCGAAATTGGACAGGGCTTCGGTGGCCACGACCTGGATCGGGGCAAAGCCCGAGCCATCGCTGACGTTGACGAAGGCCAGTCCAGCCGAGCCGCGCACCGTGCGGACCCACCCGCGGACTGTGACTTCTCCGCCTTCCGGGAACTTCCCGGCAAGGGCGTGTGCAACGCTGACCACCGTCATGACTTGAATCCTCTGTTGATCGACTCGATCTGTGAATGCGAGATTTTAGCGGTTCAACACCCGGGCAAGCGAGCATTTATCGACGCTTGCAGTCCGGCGGGCCGCCTCCATCTATAATTGGACCGTAATTCTGCTGGAGTCGCCCCACCATGGCTGTTCATCTGACCCCCATCGCCCATTCCCGCGTGCAGCGCTTCGTCAGCGGCACCCCGGGTGCGCTTGGCCTGCGTTTTGGCGTGACCCGCACCGGTTGCTCGGGCTGGGGCCATGTCACCGACCTGGCCAAGGATGAGCGTGAGGGCGACACCGTATTCGAGCAGGACGGCGTGCGCATCTACGTGGACGCACAGAGCCTGCCGCTGGTGGATGGCACCGAGATCGACTTCGGCAAGCAGGGTCTGAGCGAGACCTTCACCTTCAAGAATCCCAACGCAGCGGCCGAATGCGGTTGCGGCGAGAGCTTCACCACCGACGACATGCACCGCTGAGCAAGGCGGTGGTTGCTCCTTCTGTAGCGGCGTAAGCCGCGAAGCAGGCGCGGTGTCGAGGCCAGAGAAGCCAGGATCGCAGAGCGCCTGCCCCTGTAGAGCCGAGCGATGCTCGGCTGGGACATTACCGGCGACGCCCGGGATTGTGCATAAGGCCCCTGCCGAGCATGGCTCGGCACTACGGGTGCTGGTTTTTGCCGGGAAAGCCCTGCCGAGCACGGCTCGGCACTACTGGCTAGGTTTCGAAGTCTTCGCTGAACCTGTCGATCTGGTGCATTCGTGCATGCAGGATGGTGACGACACCGATGTCCCCATTGGAAAGCCGTCGCCAGTACACGACATGCTGCTCGTAACGAAAGAAGAAACCATCGATGCCAAACTCACCCGGAATGGGGCGTGATGGCGTAAGCCGTGTCGAAACACCATCCAGCGCCTCGAACAATCCGTTGATGTAGCGCTCCGCCTGTTCTTCGCCCCAATGGTCCCGCGTGTAGCGGTAGATCTCGTCAAGCCGGTAGGACGCGGCTTCCTGGATTCGGATCTGGGCCATGTTCCGGTGCTCAGCGCCGGTTACGGGCGATGACCTCGGCTGCCGTCAACGGCTGGTACGACGACTCGGGCGCGGCAAAGGCGTGAGCCAGCTCTGCCTTGAGTCGCTCGAAAGCTTCAGTTTCCGCACGTTCCTTGTCGCGTCGGATCAAGTCGCGCATGTATTCGCTGACATTTTCATAAGCGCCGTGTTCTCCCACGTTGGCGGCCACGAAGTCGCTCAAAGGTCCGCTGAGTCGAACCGTCATGGTCGTGGTGTTTGCTCGTGACATGGGAGTCTCCGATTGCGGCTGTATTCAATACTATCCCTTATTGAATACAAATGCCGTCGCCGCCGTTTCAGCTGTCCAGGCAGGGGTTGGCGGTCTGTGTTGAGGTGCTGGCGCGTCGCTGCAGCATCACCGCAATACCCCACAGCAGCAAACCAACCGCTGCCGTCGCCGCGCCTACATAGCCGGTGGAGGCGTGGCCATAACCCGCGCCAATCGCCATGCCGCCCAGCCACGGGCCGAGCGCGTTCGCCGTATTGAAGGCGGCATGGTTGGAGGCGGCGGCCAGGGTCTGGGCCTCGCCGGCGGCGTCCATCAAGCGGGTCTGCAGGGCCACCGCCAACGCGCCCATCGTGCCCACGGCGATGATCGCCGGCACCATCGCCCAGGCTGAATTCGCGGCCAGTGGGAACAGCATCAACACAACGATCGACCACGCCAGCAGTACGCCGGCGGCGCGGAACTGCAGCCGGTCAACCAGCTTGCCGCCGGCAACATTGCCGATGATCGCGCCGACGCCGAACAGGCCGACCGCAACCGGCATCCAGCGCTCATTGATGCCGGTGACATTGACCAGGGTTGGTGCGAGATAGGTAAATACGCAGAACATGCCGGCAAAGCCGATCGCGCCGATGGCCAATGCCAGCCATACCTGGCTGGTGTTGAAGGCACGCAGTTCACGCATCGGCGAGGTGCGGACTTCGTTCGGATCGGCTGGCAGCTGGCGGGCAACCATCGTCACCGTGGCAAGGGCGAGCAGGCTGACCAGCACGAAGGCACTGCGCCAGTTGAACTGCTGGCCAAGCCAGGTGGTCAGCGGGTTGCCGAGCAGGATGGCAATGGACAGGCCCAGCAGCACCTTGGAAACAGCGGCGCCACGCTGTTCCGGCGGGCTGATCGAGGCGGCGACCAGCATGGCCACGCCGAAATAGGCGCCATGCGGCAGGCCGGCGACGAAACGCGCCAGCAGCATCGTGTGATAGCTCGGCGCCAGTGCACTGGCCAGATTGCCGATGGCGTAGAAGCCCATCAGCCATAGCAGCAGGCTGCGGCGGCGCAGGCTGGCCCCGGCGAAGGCCAGAAGTGGTGCGCCGACCACCACGCCGATGGCGTAGGCGCTGATCAGGTGGCCGACCTGGGCTTCGCTGATTGCCAGGCCGCGGCTGATTTCCAGCATCAAGCCCATGCTGGCGAACTCACTGGTGCCGATGGCGAAGCCACCCAGTGAGAGTGCGATGAGGATGAAAGTGCGCTGGCGCGGCGTCAGCTGCGCTGCCAAGGAAAGCGTGGAATTCACGTCAGGCGGTCCGGGGAGGGCGTGGAATCGGTTACATAGTGTACTGTTGCGACGCAGCATCCGTAGCGGCCGAGGCCCGTTCCGGCGCCGGATACTGTGTTGCACCGGCCGGGGTAACTTGCCTCCAGTCCACTTCCAATGGATAATGCCCGGCTTCCTGCGCTCCAAGTGCAGGATTCCTTGCCCCACCGCGATACACAGCGGGGGGCTGTCCAGCCCGTCAGGGCTATATCCGAAAGGTATAAAAACATGAGTCGTCATTACGAAGTCGTGTTCCTGGTCCACCCGGACCAGAGCGAACAGGTCCCCGCCATGATCGAGCGCTACAAGGCGCTGGTCGAAGCCGGCAACGGCACCATCCACCGTCTGGAAGATTGGGGCCGTCGTCAGCTGGCTTACCCGATCCAGAACCTGGTGAAGGCTCACTATGTTCTGCTGAACATCGAAGCCGACCAGGCAGTTCTGAACGAACTGACCGAGAGCTTCCGCTTCAACGACGCCGTGCTGCGCAACCTGGTCATCAAGCGTGACGAGGCCGACACCGAGCAGTCGCTGATCATGAAGAGCAAGGACGAGAAGGGTGACAAGCCCGAGCGTGGCGAGCGCCGTCGTCGTGACGACGAAGAAGGTGCATCTTCCAACAATGACGAAGCCGGCGACGACGCCGCTTCTGCTGAATAAGGAGCACTTTCATGTCCAAGTTCTTCCGCCGCCGCAAGTTCTGCAAGTTCACCGCTGAAGGCGTGAAAGAGATCGATTACAAGGATCTCAACACCCTGCGTCAGTACCTGACCGAGAACGGCAAGATCGTTCCGAGCCGCGTGACCGGCACCAAGTCCAAGTACCAGCGCCAGCTGGCCACGGCCGTCAAGCGCGCCCGTTTCCTGGCCCTGATCCCGTACACGGACAACCACGACGTCTAATCCGATTTTTCGGAGGAATCCGCACTCGCTGCGGATTCTCGACAGGAAATCCGGCCTTGGCCGGATTTTCCGTACCCACCGTCCTATTCGGACAGCAAGCGTTGCGGTGCCATTGGCGCCGCTAACGAATAACGGAGCTACACCATGAAGCTGATTCTTATCCAGAAAGTGACCAACCTCGGCGGCCTGGGCGACCTGGTTGACGTGAAGCCGGGCTACGGCCGTAACTTCCTCGTGCCGCAGGGCAAGGCCGTTCCGGCCACCGCCAGCAACATCGCCGAGTTCGAAGCCAAGCGCGCTGAGTACGAAGCCAAGGCACAGGCCTCGCACAACGAAGCCGAAGCCCGCGCTGCCAAGTTCGAAGGCGCCAGCGTCACCATCGGTGCGCACGCTTCGACCGAAGGCAAGCTGTACGGCTCGGTTGGCCCGCGCGATATCGCTGAAGCCTTCACCGCTGCCGGCCTGGAGCTGAACAAGAGCGAAGTGATCATGGGCGAAGGCGCTTTCCGCAACGTCGGTGAATTCGACGTCATCGTCAAGCTGCACGCCGATGTGGAAGCCACCGTCAAGGTCATCGTCGAAGCCGACGCTTGATCCTGCCGCATTGGCTGTAAAGAACGGGCGCCGCAAGGCGCCCGTTTCTTTTGGCCGGCCGGTCGGCCTGGCCACCGGCGGCCATGGGTATAGCTATACTCGGTTGCCAGTGCCGCGCTTTTTCAGTTGAATTCTGCGGAATATCAACGGGTTGAGTGCGGGAAGGGAACCTCCGGAACCTCATTCCGGGTGTCGGCAGTTGCTGCCGATGTCCGCCAACAGCCCGATTCCATGCGTCTATCCACGATCAAGCTCTCCGGTTTCAAGTCGTTCGTCGATCCAACGACGTTGCACCTGCCGACCAATATGACCGGCGTCGTCGGTCCCAATGGCTGTGGCAAGTCCAACATCATCGATGCGGTGCGCTGGGTGATGGGCGAGAGCTCGGCCAGCCGCTTGCGCGGCGATTCGCTGACCGACGTGATCTTCTCCGGTTCGGCCGGACGCAAGCCGGTGTCGCAGGCGACCGTGGAGCTGATCTTCGACAACGCTGACCACACCATCTCTGGCGAGTACGCCTCGTTCAACGAGATCTCGGTCAAGCGCACGGTCAGCCGTGATGGCAGCAGCAACTATTACTTGAACGGCACCAAGTGCCGCCGCCGCGATATCACCGATTTGTTCCTCGGCACCGGGCTGGGCCCGCGCAGCTACTCGATCATCGAGCAGGGCATGATCAGCCAGATCATCGAGGCGCGCCCGGAAGACCTGCGCGTGTACCTGGAAGAGGCCGCCGGCATCTCCAAGTACAAGGAGCGTCGCAAGGAGACCGAAACCCGCATCCGCCACACCCGCGAGAACCTGGATCGCCTCAACGACCTGCGCGAGGAAATCGGCAAGCAGCTCGAACACCTCAAGCGGCAGGCGCGCCAGGCTGAGCAGTACCAGGCGCTGCAGGAAGAGCGCCGGGTCAAGGATGCGGAATGGAAGGCCTTGGAATACCGTGGCCTTGATGGGCGTCTGGGCGGCCTGCGCGAAGCGCTGTCGCGTGAAGAGACCAAACTGCAGCAGCTGATCGCCGAGCAGCGTGATGCCGAGAGCCGCATTGAAACCGGCCGTGTGCGTCGCGAAGAAGCGTCAGAGAATTTGAACAAGGCGCAGGCCGACGTGTACCAGGTGGGCAGCACCTTGGCCCGGCTTGAGCAGCAGATTCATCACCAGCGGGAGCTGGCGCAGCGCCTGCACAAGGCGCGCGATGAAACCCGCCAGGCGCTGTCCGAACTGGGTCAGCACATCAGCGGCGACGAAGCCAAGTTGATCGTGCTGCGTGAGTCGGTGGAGAACGCCGAGCCGCAGCTGGAGCAGTTGCAGGAAGATAACGAGATCCGCCAAGAAGCGCTGCGCGAGGCCGAGGCAAAACTGGCTGATTGGCAGCAGCGCTGGGAAGCGCATAACCGCAATACCTCCGAAGCAACCCGCTCCGGCGAGGTCGAGCGCACCCGCGTGGATTATCTGGACAAACAAGTCCTCGAAGCCGATCGCCGCCGCGAAGCATTGCAGGCAGAGCGCGCAGGTCTGGACCTGGATGCGCTGGCCGAGGCCTTCGAACAGCTGCAGGTGGAACACGAAACCCAGAAGACCGCGCTGGAAACCTTGAGTGAGCAGGTCGAGCTGCGCAAGGAATCGGTGGCGACGCTGCAGGAGCAGCAGCGTGCCGGGCAGTCGGAACTGGCTGATGTTCGCAAGCAGGCGCAGTCCTCGCGCGGCCGGCTTTCCTCATTGGAAACGCTGCAGCAGGCTGCACTCGGCCAGGAGCAGGGCGCGGCTGCGGCATGGCTGAAAGCACGCGGGCTGGATTCGGCAGCGCGCGTTGGCGAGCGCATCACCGTTGAAAGCGGCTGGGAAAATGCCGTTGAAAGCGCGCTCGGCCAGCTGATCGAAGGTGTGCTGGTGGATGCACCGGAAGCCCTGGTTGATGCGCTGGCTGAGCTGGGTGAGGGGCGCATCGCGCTGGTTGCCAGCGCCGATGGCAAGGCGGACTTCGCGCCGACCTCATTGGCGGCAAAAGTGCAGGGGCCGCTGGCGATCCGTCGCTTGCTGGCGCATCTGCACGGCGCTGAAGATCTCGCCCAGGCACAGCAGCTGCAGCGCAAGCTGGGTGACAACGATTCGGTGATAACCCGCAGCGGTGAACGCCTGGGGCAGGGCTGGGTGCGCTTGTCGCGCTCCGGCGCTGCCGAGCAGGGCGCCTTGTTGCGTGAGCGCGAGATTGTCACCTTGCGCGAGCAGATCGAGACCTTGCAGCAACGTGAGGCTGCATTGGAGCAGCAACTGGCTGCGCTGCGGGACCAGCTATTGGCCGCCGAACAGCAGCGGGAGGACGTGCAGCGATCGTTGTATCAGGCCCACCGTGGTGCTTCGGAGCTGGCGGGGCAACTGCAGAGCCAGCAGGGCAAGCTGGAATCCACGCGCACACGCATTGAACGTATCGAAGCCGAGTTGGCGCAATTGCTGGAAACCCTCGACGCCAGCCGCGAGCAGGCCACCGAGGCGCGCCTGCGACTGGATGAGGCCGTGTCCAGCATGGGCGACCTGGAGTCGGCCCGGCACGCGCTGGAAAGCGAGCGCAGGCAGATGAGTGATGCCCGCGACCAGGCCCGAGATGCTGCACGCAATGTGCGCGACAGCATGCATGCGCTGGCCTTGACGCTGGAATCGCAGCGCACCCAGATCAGTTCGCTCAGCCATGCACTGGAACGCATGGGCACCCAGCGCGGCCAGCTGGATTCACGTCTTGGCGAATTGCACTCGCAGCTGGACGAGGGCGATACACCGGTCCATACGCTGGAGGCCGAGCACCAGAACGCATTGGCCGAGCGCGTACGAGTTGATCGCGTGCTGGCCGAAGCGCGCACATTGCTCGATGGTATCGATCATGAGTTGCGCGGCCTGGAGCAGACCCGCCACCAGCGCGACGAACAGTCACTGGCGCAGCGCGAACGCATCTCGCAGCGCAAGCTGGACCAGCAGGCCTTGGTGCTCAGTGCCGAGCAGCTGTCGGCTGCGGTGGAGAAGGCCGGCTTCGTGCTGCAGGACGTGATCAACACGCTGCCCGAAGATGCGCGCGTGTCGGATTGGGAATCGACCGTGCACCAGATCGACGGCCGCATGCGTCGCCTGGAGCCGGTCAATCTGGCTGCAATCCACGAATACGGCGAGGCCTCGCAGCGTTCGGAGTACCTGGAGGCGCAGAACGTCGATCTGAATACCGCGCTGGAAACCCTGGAAGACGCCATCCGCAAGATCGACCGCGAAACCCGCGGCCGCTTCAAGGACACCTTCGACCGGGTCAACTCCGGCGTACAGGCGCTGTATCCGCGCCTGTTCGGTGGTGGCCATGCCTACCTGGAGCTGACTGGCGAAGACCTGCTCGATACCGGCGTGACCATCATGGCGCGGCCGCCGGGCAAGCGCGTATCCAATATCTCGTTGCTGTCCGGCGGTGAGAAGGCGATGACCGCGGTGGCGCTGGTGTTTGCGATCTTCCAGCTCAACCCGGCCCCGTTCTGCCTGCTGGACGAGGTGGATGCGCCGCTGGACGAGGCCAACGTCGGTCGCCTGGCCAATATGGTCAAGGAAATGAGCGAGAAAGTGCAGTTCCTGTTCGTCAGCCATAACAAGGCGACGATGGAGGCGGCGCACCAGTTGTCGGGTGTCACCATGCGTGAGCCGGGCGTCAGCCGCCTGGTCAGTGTTGATCTGGAAGAGGCTGCCCGATTGGCGGGCGCGGCCTGACGTGCCATCCTTTAACCACCTGAACGATTAATCCGGAGACTGCAGCGCATGTCTGACACGGCACTGTTGCGTATCGGCATTCTGGTTGCCGGCGTTTTGCTGGTAGCGGCCATTTTCTTTTTCAGTCGGCCCAAGCGGCTGGCGCAAGGCAAGCGCAAGGAGCCTGCCAGTGGCGAGCAACCGCGTCGCGAGCCGGTGTTGGGCGCCGCCGACGGTGCTGTCGGTGCCGAGCGGGCTGAGGGTGGCACAGAAGGCGACGGCGTAACCCAGCCCGAGCTCGGCCTGCCCGATGTGGACGCAGGCAACCTCAGTGAGCTGGGCAAGCGGCCTACCCAGGATTTCGACAAGATCGTCTCGCTGTACGTGGCTGCCCGTTCCGGGCAGGTGCTGCGTGGCGAGGACATCGTGGTGGCGGCGGAGAAGACCGGTCTGGTCTTCGGCTACATGAATGTATTCCATCGTCTGGTGGAAGGACACTCGGAGCGCGGCCCGATCTTCTCGATGGCCAGCATCATGAAGCCGGGCAGTTTCGACATGGCCAACATCCGTGAGATGGAAACCCCGGCCATCGCCTTCTTCCTGACTTTGCCGGCGCCAATGACCGCGCTCGATGCCTGGGAAAAAATGCTGCCGACCGTGCAGCGCATGGGCGAACTGTTGGATGGCGTGGTGCTGGATGACAGCCGCAATGCCCTGGGCCGTCAGCGCATCGCGCATATCCGCGATGATCTGCGCGCCTATGACCGCCAGCATCAGGCGCCGCCGCTGACCAAGTCGCCGCGTTGGTAAAGCTCTAAGAGCTACCCCTCCCCAACCCTCCCCTTCGCTACGCGAAAGGGAGGGGGCAGAGCGTCGCTCCCTCCCTTTGCCGCAGGCAAGGGGAGGGTCGGGGAGGGGTGCTGTTCGCAGTAGACGTAAAGCCAATGCACCACCAGCTCACCCGCGCTTTCACTCCGCGCAGGTAAAATCGCCGCATGAATCAAAATACCGACGCCACCCAGCGCATCAGCGAACTCCGCCGCCAGCTGGCCGACGCCTCGCGTGCCTATCACGAGCACGACGAGCAGATCATCCCGGACGCCGACTACGACCGGTTGATGCGCGAGCTGGAAGCGCTCGAAGCCGCACACCCGGAACTGGACAGTGCGGACTCGCCCAGCCATCAGGTCGGTGGCAAGCCGTCATCGCGCTTCCCGGAAGTCGTGCATGCCGTGCCGATGCTGTCGCTGGGTAATGCCTTCAGCGATGCCGAAGTACATGACTTCGTGCGCCGCATCGATGAGCGCCTGCATCGCCGCGAGCTGTTCTTCTCCGCTGAGCCCAAGCTCGATGGCCTGGCCATCAATCTGCGCTACGAGAACGGCGTGTTCGTGCAGGGTGCCACCCGTGGCGACGGTGCCACCGGCGAAGATGTCAGCGCCAACCTTCGCCAGATCAAGGTTATTCCGCAGCAACTGGACGGCCAGGGCTGGCCTGAAGTGCTGGAGGTGCGTGGCGAGGTTTACATGCCGCGCGCCGATTTCGAGCGTTACAACGAGCAGGCCCGCCTGCACGGCGGCAAGGTGCTCGCCAATCCGCGCAATGGCGCGGCCGGCTCACTGCGCCAGCTTGACCCGAAGATCAGTGCGCAACGGCCGCTGAGTTTCTATGCCTATGGCCTCGGTGAAGTGTCCGGTGGCGAGCTGCCCGAAACGCATTCGGCAACCCTGGCGCAGCTGGCACAGTGGGGCTTCCCGGTCAGCGACCTGTGCAAGGTGGTGCAGGGTGCCGAAGGTCTGTTGGCGTACTACCGCGACATCGGTGAGCGCCGCGACAGCCTGGCCTATGACATCGATGGCGTGGTCTACAAGCTCGATGATCGCGATGGCCAGCAGGAAATGGGCTTTGTCGCACGCGCACCGCGATGGGCGATCGCGCACAAATTCCCTGCGCAGGAACAGACAACAACGGTCGAGGCCATCGAGATCCAGATCGGCCGCACCGGCGCGGCGACGCCGGTTGCACGGTTGAAGCCCGTGCATGTGGCCGGTGTCGTCGTAACCAATGCCACCTTGCACAACGCCGACCAGATCGCGCGCCTGGACGTGCGGGTTGGCGACTCGGTTATCGTGCGCCGTGCCGGCGACGTGATCCCGGAAGTGGTCAGCGTCATTGTTGATCGTCGCCCCGAAGGCACCATGCCTTGGCAGATGCCGCGTGCCTGCCCGGTGTGCGGCTCGGAGATCGTGCGCGAGGAAGGCGAGGCGGCTTGGCGCTGCTCGGGCGAACTGAGCTGCCCGGCACAACGCAAGGAAGCCATTGCCCATTTCGCCTCACGCAAGGCGATGGACATCGACGGGCTCGGCGACAAGTACATCGAGGTGTTGGTCGATGCAGGCATCGTGCGCGGCGTCGCCGATCTGTATGCACTCAACCGCGACCAGTTGCTGGTGCTGAAGCTGGCGCTGGATGCCGACTCACCGGAAACGCTGGCGTCGCAGCTCGGCCTGCACCTGCAGCCGGAAGGTAGCGGTGACACGCTCAATCGCATCCTCAAGCTGGATGCAGGCGATGCGTCCTGGCGTGCACAGGCCTTGTCGGTGCCTGCCAGCTTCCAGTGGAACACCAAAAAGATCGCCACCAAGTGGGCCGACAACCTGATCGCTGCGATTGCTGCCAGCCGCAACACCACGTTGGAACGGTTGCTGTTCGCGCTGGGTATCGAACATGTGGGCGAAAGCACTGCCAAGGCGCTTTCTGCGTGGTTCGGTGATCTTGAGTTGATCCGCCACCTGCCGTGGCCGGTATTCAAGCGCGTGCCCGATATCGGTGGCGAAGTGGCTCGTTCGATTGGCCACTTCATGGCCCAGCCGGGTAACCAGCAAGCCATTGATGCATTGCTGGAACGTGGCGTGCAGATCAGCGATACCCACGCGCCCAACGCCAAGCTGCGCGTGGACCTGAACCTGGCTACGCTGCTGGCGGATCTGGAAATCCCCAAGGTCACGCCGGTGCGCGCGCGTCAGCTGGCCGAAGCGTTCCGTTCGACTGCGGCGATTCTTGACGAAGATGCTCATAACTTCATGACCGCTGGCCTGCCGGCGGAGACCGCCAATGCCCTGGTCGCGTGGCTGAATGTCGATGCCAACGCGCAGTTGTTCAGCGACGCCGGTGCTGCATTGGAGCGTCTGCTTGCGATCACTCCGTTGGAACAGCAACAGGTCGCAGGCGTACTCGATGGCAAGACCGCGGTGCTGACTGGCACCTTGGCGCAGATGAGTCGCGACGAAGCCAAGGCCAAGCTGGAGGCGCTGGGTGCCAAGGTTTCAGGCAGCGTGTCGAAGAGAACCAGTTTCGTGGTGGCCGGCACCGAAGCCGGTTCCAAGTTGGACAAGGCAAACGAGCTCGGTGTGGAGGTGTGGGACGAAGCGCGTCTGCTTGCCTTCCTCGCTGAGCAGGGAGAACAGGCATGAGTGAGATCAAGGTGCGCATCGCGCAAACCGCAGACTTCCCGCTGCTGATCGCGATGGTTCGCGATTTTTATGTGGAAGACCAGATTCCCTATATCGCCGAGCGGGTCGAACCGGGCCTGCAGACCTTGCTGGAGCAGCCGAGCTGTGGCTCGGTGTTGCTGTTGCAGGCCGATGACAGTGTCGTCGGCTACATCACCTTGGGTTGGTGCTTCAGTGTCGAGCAGGGCGGTCGTTTCGTGCTGCTGGATGAGCTGTATCTGGGGCCGGCTGCACGCGGCCGCGGCTGGGGCCGACAGGCGCTTGGACTGGCCCGCGACTGGGCCGCAGGGCAGGGCGCAGCGGTGATCCGTCTGGAAGTGAATCACCACAATGCCAAGGCCAAGTCGCTGTATCTGTCGGCGGGCTATCGCGACGATGAGCGCGACATCCTGACGCTGGCCTTGAACGGCGCTGCCGGGCGTCTGCACTCGTGATCGAAGCCCTGCGCCAGCGTGCCCGTTTGAATGCGTTGATCCGGCATTTTTTTGCCGAGCGCGACGTACTCGAAGTGGAAACCCCGATCATGTCGGCGGCGGGCAATACCGAGCCGAACATCGAAGGCTTCCACACCCGTTTCAGCGGTCATGTCGATGCCGGTTCGGCGCAGCGTTGGCTGCGTACGTCGCCGGAATATCCGCTCAAGCGTTTACTGGCCGCAGGCGTTGGCGATTGCTATGAGCTGGGGCGGGTGTTCCGCAATGGGGAGACCGGTGGCCGCCACAATCCCGAGTTCACCATGCTGGAGTGGTATCGGGTTGGTTGGGATCACCACCGCCTGATCGATGAAACCATCACGCTGGTGCAGGAGTCGTTGGCGTTGGTGGGGCGGCCGCACGCATCGGTGCGTATCGTCAGCTACCGCGACCTGTTCCTGCAGGCGGTTGCGTTGGATCCATTCCTGGCCGATGAATCACAGCTGCGCTCGGGCTTGGGTGATGTCGGGATTGCCGCGGATGGTTTGACCCGCGATGACTGGCTGGACCTGCTGATGACCCATCGCATCCAGTCCCAGTTCGCCGTGGACGCCATCACCGTGATCCATGACTGGCCGGCCAGCCAGGCCGCGCTCGCGAAGATCCGTCCCGGCACGCCGCCACTGGCTGAACGCTTCGAGCTTTACCTTGGGCCGGTCGAGCTGGCCAATGGCTACCACGAGCTGAACGACGCGCACGAGCAACGGCAGCGGTTTGCGCGCGATCTGGCAGTGCGTGCGGCGCGTGGCGCTGAACAGCCGCCGCTGGACGAGCCGTTCCTGGCAGCGTTGCCGTCATTGCCGGCCTGTGCCGGTGTCGCGGTAGGTGTTGATCGGCTGTTGATGGCCTTGGCCGGGACGCCACGCATTGCCGATGTGCTGGCGTTCGATTTCGCCAACGCCTGAATCTGGTTTGCGTTTGATCATGGACCTGCATTGTTTCCGCGACGATGATGATGCTTTGCTCACAATGACTCAGGCAGTGTGTGATCACCGGAAGCCATCATGACCCAGTAGGGGAACACCTGATGAAACGGCTCTGCGGCTTGCTGCTAGTGCTCGCGCCGACAATGCTGGCGGCGCAGGAGGCCGCGCCAACGGCGGCGAGCAGGCAGGTGGTGCGCTGCGAAGCTGACGGTGAAATGCGGGCGTTCTGCCCGATGGACACCAGTGCCGGCGTGCAGCTGGTGCGGCAGCTGTCCAAGCGCGACTGCATCCGCGAGACCAGTTGGGGTGTCGAGGGTGACGCGGTTTGGGTAAGCCAGGGCTGCAAGGCCGAATTCGCGAGACGGCAGGCTTCCACCCGCACGACACGCCGCGTGGTGCGCTGTGAATCAAAGGGGCGGACCGAGGTTTGCCCGGTGATTTTGCGCGGAGCGCCTGTGCGCTTGCTGCGACAGCAGTCGGTGCTGCCGTGCCGTGAAGGACGCAGCTGGGGATACAGTGGCAAGGAAATCTGGGTTAGTCGCGGTTGCCAGGGCCTGTTCGAGGTTGGCGCCGAGGATGGTTCGGGGTTTGTCGAGGTTCCCCGCAGGATCACCTGCGAGTCCAAGGGCGAACTGCGCCGCGAATGCGGCGTCAGCGTCACGCGCAGAGTCATTCTGGTCGAGCAGTTGTCCAATGCTGCCTGTCGTGAAGGTGACAGCTGGGGCTGGGACCGCAACGGCATCTGGGTGGACAAGGGCTGTCGCGGCGAGTTTTCCGCGGATTGAGGCCGATGTGCCGCGACTGAGTTGTTGATCCGGGCCGGGCGGCGCCTATTACAATGGCGGCATGAACGATACCTCTGCAATTGATTACGCCCGTTACGACCATATCCGCCCGATCCGCTGGACCGGCGAGGCCCTGGAGCTGCTGGACCAGCGCAAGCTGCCGTTTGTCGTTGAGCATGTGCTCTGCCATGACAGCGATGCGGTTGCCGAGGCCATTCACGCCTTGACCGTGCGCGGTGCGCCCGCCATTGGTATCGCGGCTGCGTGGGGCGTGGTGTTGGCGGCGAAAGAGGTCCAGGCCGCAGACGGTGTAGCTGCCTTGCAGGTGCTGGCACCGGCACTGGATCGACTCAATGCCTCACGCCCGACTGCGGTCAACCTGGCTTGGGCGCTGGCGCGCATGCGCCGCGCACTGGCTGCTGCTGGTGCGGATTGGAAGCAGGTTGCCGCGCTGGAAGCGCAGGCCATCGCCGATGAGGATCTCGCTGCCAATCGCCGCATGGGTGCATTGGGAGCGGGTTTGATCGACGCTGGTAGCGGTGTGCTTACCCACTGCAATACCGGCTCGCTGGCAACCGCCGGCTTCGGCACCGCCCTGGGTGTGATCCGCGCAGGCGTCGCGCAGGAACGTATTGCGAAGGTGTTTGCAGGCGAAACCCGGCCGTGGCTGCAGGGCGCACGCCTGACCGTCTGGGAGCTGCAGCAGGACGGTATCGACGCGACCCTGATTGCCGATTCGGCCGCCTCGCACCTGATGAAGACTGGAGCGGTGCAGTGGGTAATCGTTGGTGCTGACCGAATCTGTGCCAATGGTGACACCGCCAACAAGATCGGCACCTATCAGTTGGCCATCGCGGCGCGCCATCACGGGGTCAAGTTCATGGTTGTCGCCCCGTCTTCGACCGTGGACATGAACACCGCGCACGGCGACGAGATCGAGATCGAGCAGCGCGATCCGGGTGAACTGTTCGGCGTGGGCGGCGTGCGCACCGTGGCCGAGGGCATCGCCGCCTGGAACCCGGTGTTCGACGTGACTCCGGGCGAGCTGATCGACGCCATCGTCACCGAGCGCGGCGTGATCCTGAAGCCGGACCTGGCCACGATGTCTGCCGCGTTCGCCGACTAACCGGTAGTGCCGAGCCGCGCTCGGCAGAGGCGTTCCCGGTAAGGCGCGAATGGTAGTGCCGAGCCGCGCTCGGCAGAGGCCTTCCCGGTAAGGCGTCAAGGGTAGTGCCGAGCCATGCTCGGCAGAGGCCTTCCCGGTAGTGCCCCAGCCGAGCATGGTTCGGCTCTACAGGTTGAATAGGGCTATGGCCTGCTGGATGTGTGGTTTCGCGGCTTGCGCCGCTCCTACTAAGGTCTATCGGTAAGGCCTCAGCCGAGCATGGCTCGGCTCTACCACTGGCTGCCCCTAAGTTCCTGATTTCTTCCGGTAAAAGCGCCCTAAATGGCGGCGAAAAACCTGCCCTTGTGGTAGACTCCGCAGGTTGATCCGAGTTTCCGGCAGGGCGGCCCGTCAAGGTGCTGCCGGCGGACGGGATCGCTACCTGACAACGGAACCCGAATGGCAGAAAACGCCAAGGAAATCATCCAGGTCAACCTGGAAGACGAGATGCGCAAGAGCTACCTCGATTACGCGATGAGCGTGATCGTCGGCCGCGCACTTCCCGATGCCCGCGATGGCCTCAAGCCGGTTCATCGCCGCGTCCTGTTCGCGATGAATGAACTGGGCGCGCACAGCAACAAGCCGTACTACAAGTCGGCGCGTATCGTCGGTGACGTCATCGGTAAGTACCACCCGCATGGCGACGCGTCGGTCTACGACACGCTGGTGCGCATGGCGCAGCCGTTCTCGCTGCGTTACATGATGGTGGACGGCCAGGGTAACTTCGGTTCGGTCGATGGTGACTCTGCTGCAGCAATGCGTTACACCGAGGCGCGCATGTCGCGCCTGACGCATGAGCTGATGGCCGATATCGACAAGGAAACCGTCGATTTCCAGCCCAACTACGATGAAAAGGAACTGGAACCGACGGTCATGCCGACCCGGTTCCCGAACCTGCTGGTCAACGGTTCGGCCGGTATCGCGGTGGGCATGGCGACCAATATCCCGCCGCACAACCTCACCGAGTGCATCAATGCCTGCATCGCGCTGATCGACGAGCCGTCGATCGACGTGGATGGGCTGATGGAATACATCCCGGGCCCGGATTTCCCGACCGCCGGTATCATCAATGGCACCGCCGGCATCATTGCCGGTTACCGCACCGGCCGTGGCCGCGTGCGCATCCGTGCCAAGGCCGATATCGAAGTGGCCGACAATGGTCGCGAGTCGATCATCGTCACCGAGATTCCGTACCAGGTGAATAAGGCACGGCTGATCGAGAAGATCGCCGAGCTGGTCAAGGAAAAGAAGCTCGAAGGCATCAGCGAGCTGCGTGATGAGTCCGACAAGGACGGCATGCGCATCTACATCGAAATCAAGCGTGGCGAGTCGGCCGAGGTTGTGCTCAACAACCTGTACCAGCAGACCCAGATGGAGTCGGTGTTCGGCATCAACATGGTGGCGCTGGTCGATGGCCGGCCGAAGCTGTTGAACCTCAAGGAAATGCTGGAGGCGTTCATCCGCCACCGCCGTGAGGTTGTCACCCGCCGCACCATCTTTGAACTGCGCAAGGCGCGTGCGCGTGCGCACGTGTTGGAAGGCCTGACCGTTGCCTTGGCCAACATCGATGAAATGATCGAGTTGATCAAGACCTCGGCCAATCCGGCTGAAGCCAAGGAGCGCATGCTCTCCAAGGTGTGGCAGCCGGGCTTGGTGGGTGCATTGCTGGGCGCTGCTGGCGCCGAGGCATCGCGTCCGGAAGACCTGCCCAAGGGCATCGGCCTGGTCAATGGCAACTACCAGCTCAGCGAAGTCCAGGCCACGCAGATCCTGGAAATGCGCCTGCACCGCCTGACCGGGCTGGAGCAGGACAGGCTGACCGAAGAGTACAAGCTGCTGCTGGAAACCATCGCTGGCCTGATCCGCATCCTGGAGAACCCGGATGTACTGCTGCAGGGGATCCGCGAAGAGCTGGAGAACGTGCGTTCCGAGTTTGGCGATGTGCGTCGCAGCGAAATCCGTCACAGCGAAGAAGACCTGGACATCCTGGATCTGATCGCGCCGGAAGACGTGGTGGTGACGCTGTCGCGTGCCGGTTACGTCAAGCGTCAGCCGGTTAGTGCCTACCGTGCCCAGCGTCGCGGTGGCCGTGGTCGCAGTGCCGCAGCGACCAAGGACGAGGATTTCATCGAGCAGCTGTGGCTGGTCAACACGCACGACACGCTGCTGACCTTCACCAGCTCGGGCAAGGTGTTCTGGTTGCCGGTGCATCAGTTGCCGGAAGCCGGTTCCAACGCACGTGGTCGTCCGATCATCAACTGGATCGCGCTGGAGAACGGTGAACGCGTGCAGGCCGTGCTGCCGGTGCGTGAGTACGACGAAAACCACTTCGTGTTCTTTGCTACCCGCAACGGCACGGTCAAGAAGACCCCGCTGAGCGAGTTCGCGTTCCGTCTGGCACGCGGCAAGATCGCCATCAATCTGGATGACGGCGACGCGCTGGTTGGCGTTGGCCTGACCGATGGTGAGCGCGACATCGTGCTGTTCGCCTCCAACGGCAAGACCGTTCGCTTCGGCGAGGACAAGGTCCGCTCGATGGGCCGTACCGCCACCGGCGTGCGCGGCATCAAGATGCCCAAGGGCGAGGAAGTGGTCAGCCTGATCGTCGCTGAAAGTGCGGGCGGCGTTGAGGATGAGAACGAGGATGACAACGGCGTCGAGGAAGTGGCAGTGGACGGCGGCGAGATCGTCGAAGCTGCAGACGATGCCGGCGTGCAGTACATCCTGACCGCGACCGAGAACGGCTACGGCAAGCGCACCCCGCTGGCCGATTACCCGCGCAAGGGGCGTGGCACCCAGGGCGTTATCGGCATCCAGACCAGCGAGCGCAACGGCAAGTTGGTCAGCGCGGTGCTGTTGGGTACGGGTGATGAAGTGCTGTTGATTTCCGACGGTGGCACCTTGGTGCGTACCCGCGGTTCGGAGATCTCGCGCGTCGGCCGTAACACCCAGGGTGTGACCCTGATACGCCTCTCCAAGGGCGAGAAGCTGCAGGCGGTTGAGCGTCTGGATGCTTCGCTCGATGCCGAGGACGAGGTGCTGGAAGACGATGCAGCAGGCACTGTGGAAGCAGTGGAACCGGCCGTACCGGAAGCCTGATTCTGCAGGGTTTGGGTTTGGAAAAGCGCCGGCATGCCGGCGCTTTTCTTTTGAGGCGTCTGGCTTCATCGGCTAGAAGCTTGCCCTCACCCCAACCCCTCTCCCGCAAGCGGGAGAGGGGCTAGGAATGCTTGCGCTCGCAGTGCTTTAGCCCTTCTCCCGCTCGCGGGAGAGGGGTTGGGGTGAGGGCAAGGCTTTAGCTCGTAGCGGCAAGCCCATAGCCAACCAGCCGCTGCGGCGCAATGCCGCAGCGAAAAGCACTACCTGTACCGTGCGGATCCCGTAGTGCCGAGCCATGCTCGGCAGGTGCTTCACTGCTAGAGCCCATGCCGAGCATGGCTCCGCTCCACAGTTATCGGCTGGCCCGGCATCCCCGCCGACGACTCAGCGCGGTGTACGCACCATACGTTCCAGCAAATGCTCGACGATGCCGGCTGGGTTGGCGGTACGCCCGACATGGGTGACCGAGGTCTGCACCACCGAACTACGCTTGGCGGTGAGGAAGTGGAAGCGTGCGCGTGGCGGCAGCTGCGCGATCGGACCAGCACCTGGCTCGCCGCGGCAGATCGCAACGATGGCATCGAGCCAGGGCTGCACGCCGCCCAGATCCAGTTGCGGCGCAAATGCCTGCAGGCGCGCGACATCGATCTCGATGGCGGCCTGCAGATGGCCGGCGCTGGGGCAGGAGACGATTACGCCAACGTTGATGAATTCTTCGCGTTCCACCCGCGGTACCACGCGGATGACGGCGTAATCATAGGTGTGCAGCGTGGGCACGGATGGCCTCCTGGACGAAGGCTTCGCGCAATTGCAGACGGCGTTTCAAATAGCTGGCGTAGGCCGAGCGGTAGGCGCTGGCATCGGCGAAGCTTGGCTCGGTCTGCAGCCAGCTCTCCGGAATCTGCGCGACGATGCCGTCGATCACCGCATCGGTCAGCAAGGGGCTCAAGTGCTTGTCGGCTTCAGCAATCGCGCTGGCATACGGTAACAGCACGTGGTCCTTGATCAGCACGAAGGGCTTGCCGCAGGCTTCACCGGCGTTCTCCCAGTCGTGGTGGAAGTACAGCGCGGCGCCGTGATCGATGAGATAGAGCTTGCGGTGCCAGACCATCAGGTTGGGATTGCGCGCGGTGCGGTCCACGTTGCTGGTATAGGCATCAAACCAGACGATGCGCGAGGCCAGTTCGGCATCGGGTTGCATCGCGGCCGGGTCGTAATTGATCGCGCCGGGCAGGTAATCGCTGCCCAGATTGGTGCCTTCGCTGGCGCGGATCAGGTCCTGGATTTCCGGGTCGGGCTCGGTGCGGGCGAATTCCTTGTCGAGCTCGACCAAGGCGATGTCCGGCATCGGCAGGCCGAGTACCTGTGCAAGCCGGCCAACCACCAGCTCGGCGATCAGGGCTTTGGGGCCTTGGCCGGCACCACGGAATTTGATGACGTACATGCCATCGTCATCGGCTTCTATCACTGCCGGCAATGAACCGCCTTCGCGCAGCGGTGTGATGTATCGGGTGGCGTGGACGGTTTTCACTGGCTGCACGGGCAGGGTGGGACGGCAAGCCTAGCGCAAAGCCGAGCAGCCGTGCTCGCAGGGTGACGGGCTTTGCGTAGCTGGCCTGCTGCGGTAGGGTCTGCGCACGAACGCGGCTGTAAGGGTCTGTGTAATGAAGCTTGGATTTATGGTATTTCCGCGCGGGTTCCGCAGCAGCTTCGGTATGGTGGTATTGGCCGCGCTGGCCGCTTGTAGCAGTGCGCCGCCAAAATCGGCGGGGCCAGCTGTGGATGTAGTGCGCGCGGACATCGCGCGGCGCATCCCCGCCAAGACCGCTGACCGTACAGCTTGGGCGGCAGATATCCAGGCAGCGTTGGCCGCGCAGCAATTGCCAGCCAATCCAGAGAACATCTGCGCGACGCTGGCGGTGATCGAGCAGGAGTCCGGTTACCGCGCCAATCCCGAGGTGCCGAATCTGCCGCGGATTGCGCGCGGTGAAATAGACCGCCGCGCGGCCGCCATGCATATACCGAAGTTGCTGGTGGACGCTGGTTTGAAGGTGAAGGGCAATGATGGTCGCAGCTATGGTGAGCAGCTGGCGCGGGTGCGCAGCGAGCGTGATCTGAGCGAGCTCTATGAGGAGATCATCGGCCGTGCACCGATGGGCCGACGCTTGTTCGCTGGCAAGAACCCGGTGCAGACCGGAGGCGCGATGCAGGTCAGCATTCCGTTTGCGGAGGCCAACGCGCAGCGCTATCCCTATCCGGTGGCACGCAGCATTCGCGATGAAGTGTTCACCCGTCGTGGTGGCGTGTACTTCGGCATCGCGCATCTTCTCGACTACCAGACGCCCTACACCCGGAAAGTGCATCGTTTTGCCGATTACAACGCAGGGCGCTATGCCAGCCGGAATGCCGCATTCCAGAGCGCGGTCAGCAGCTTGACCGGTGAGCCGTTGGCACTGGACGGTGACCTGCTGGTGCCGGATGCGCCACTCGATGAACCCGGGCAGACCGAGCGCGCGGTGCGCAGTCTGGCGCCGCAGCTGGGCATGGATGAACGCGAGATACGCCTTGCGCTTTCGCAGTCAGACCGGTTGGAGTTCAGTGATGGCGATCTGCACCGACAGGTCTTTGCGCTGGCGGATGCACGCGCCGGAACGTCGTTGCCGCGCGCGGTTATTCCCGGCATCCGCCTGGACAGCCCCAAGATCACCCGTGAACTGACCACCGAGTGGTTCGCGAACCGGGTAGATGGCCGTTACCGCGAATGCTTGCAGAGGTAGTGCCGAGCCATGCTCGGTAGGGGCATTACCGATAGGCAGCTTGTGGGAGCGGCGTAAGCCGCGAAGCTGGCATCAATGAAGTTGCGGGATCAGCTGTGATCGGACGGACCGCCAGCTTCGCGGCTTACGCCGCTCCTACAAAAGCCCTGCGGGGTTCAGGCTCTGACCGGATGCCGTGCCAGCGCGCGGGCGCCGGTGATGATCATGCGGATCATCTGCGACATCTCCTCGATCAGCTCCGGGTCGCGCTCTTCCGGAAGGTCGATCGCGCTACCGCCCATGGCGAACACCAGGCGGGTGATGGCTTTGGCAGCAAGCGCCGGCTCGAACAGGGTCGCGCCATCGAGCGCAGCCAAACGGACCAGATCGGCCTTCAGCTCTTCCTCGAAATACCCCAGCTCGCGGTCCACGGCCTGCTTGAACGCATCCGAGCCGGCGGTGCCTTCACGCAGCAATACATGCATCAGCCGGTCGTCGGCGCGCAGCTGCTCCATGAAGGTTTCCACCGACAGCCGGATCACGCCGCGGTTGCTGTCGGCCGCGCGCAGCCGCGCCTGACCGATGATGGTGCGCAGCGAGCGGCCGGCCAGATCTATCAGCGCAACCGTCAATTCATCCATGTCGCGGAACTGGCGGTAGAACGAATTCGGTGCGATCCCGGCCTCGCGTGCAACCTCGCGCAGACTCAGCGTGGACACGCTGCGGTGCGGGCCAATAAGGGACAGGGCGGCCGCAAGCAGGTCGTCACGCGAGATGGAAGCCTTGCGCGCCGGGTGCAGGTCGTCGTGTGCGGGCAGGGGCTGTTCGCGTGCTGTCATGGGGCTCGGGCCGGTCAGGTCCGTGAATCATAGCCTGTACTGGCAATATACAAGTGTATACACGCTTGTATGCTCGGTCGTATAGTTGGCCCATGAGTGCTGTCTACCGCAATACCGCGCCGCCGCCGATCCCCTGGCTGAGCGAGGGCTTCTTCGATTTCTGGTCTACCCGGGTGCATCCGCTGTGGACGCTGCGGCGGCCTTTGGCCCGTCTTGTGGCGCGCTACCCGGCCAGCGCCGACGCGGTAACGCTTGAGCTGCAGCCCAATCGCCACTTCCTGGGGCTGCAGGCAGGCCAGCACATCAATCTGGGCGCGGAGCTGGATGGGCGATTGACCACCCGCAGCTACAGCCCGACCCTGCTGCAGAGCGGCCGTCTGGCGATCACGGTCAAGCGCATTGCCGGCGGCAAGCTCAGCCAGCACCTGGTACAGCAGGCCGAAGTGGGCGAGGTATTCGCGCTGGGCCAGGCGTTTGGCCAGATGCTGCTGCCGGCAACACCAGACCCCAAGCTGGTGATGTTGGCCGCGGGCAGCGGCATCACGCCGATGCGGGCCTTGCTGCGCCTGCTCGACGCGCAGGGTATGCCGGGTCCGGTCGATCTCATCTACTGGGCGCGTCAGCGCGAGCAGCTGTGCTTCGTTGACGAATTCAATGCCATTGCCGCGCGGCACCCGTCGTTCCGCCTGCATCTGGCGGTGACCGGTGAAGCCGCGCCACGCGTGGACAGCTTCGATCTCGCCAGCCTTGGCGAGCTGGATTCCGCCCATGTGCTGGCTTGCGGCCCCGGAGGCTTTGTCGAGGCCGCGCGTGCGCGCCTGCAGGCCAAGGTGGCGCATTTCGACAGCGAGGCGTTCAGCGTCCCGCAGCTGGCCGAGTTGGAGGAGGGTAGCGTGCAGGTACAGCTGCTCAAGAGCGGCCGCACGCTGACCGTGCCGCGTGGGGTTGCCTTGTTGCCAGCGCTGGAAGCCGCAGGCATCCAGCCAGCCAGCGGCTGCCGGATGGGCATCTGCAATACCTGCGTATGCGGCAAGACCTCGGGTATTACCCGCCACACCTTGACCGGCGATTACACCAGCGAACCGTCCGTTCCGCTCAAACTGTGCGTTAGCAGCGCCAGTACCGATTTGACCTTGGAGCTGTAAGTCATGTCTTCCGTGCACAACCGCGTGCTGTCGCCTGCCGAGCTGCAGACCTTCGGTGATGAACTCGACGCCGTAAAAGCCAAGCACCAGGCCTTGCTGGGTGCCAGCGACGCCCGCTACATCCGCCGGATCGTCGCCGCGGTGCGCTGGACAGGCGTGGCGGGGCGGGCACTGTTGTTCCTCGGTGCCTTCGTGCACAGCGTGCTGGTGCCGGCCTGGATAGCCGGTGTGCTGCTGCTGGCACTTTCCAAGATCCTGGAAAACATGGAGTTGGCGCACAACGTCATCCACGGCCAGTACGACTGGATGGGCGACCCGCAGCTGCAGGGCAAGACCTACGAGTGGGATATCGCCGGCACCTCGGAAAACTGGCGCAAGACGCATAACTTCCGCCATCACACTTACACCAATGTGCGTGGGCTGGACGATGACATCGGCTACGGCCTGCTGCGGATCTTCCCCGAGCAGCGCTGGCACCCCTTCTTCCTGGCCCAGCCGTTCGTGGCGGTGGTGTTCGCGCTGCTGTTCGAGTGGGGTATCGCCATACAGGATCTGCGTATCGGCCGCGTGCTGGTGGGCAAGATGACGCTCAAGCAGCTGTGGAAGCAGGCGCGTCCGGTAGGCCGCAAGGCGATGCTGCAGATCCTCAAGGACTATGTGTTGTTCCCGGCCTTGGCCGGCCCGTTCTTCCTGCCGGTATTGCTGGGCAATGTGGCGGCCAACATCATCCGCAACGTCTGGACCTACGTGGTGATCTTCTGCGGTCACTTCACCGCCGACGCCGAGACCTTTCCCAAGGAATGTGTCCGCAACGAAGGCCGCGGCCATTGGTATCTGCGCCAGCTGCGCGGCTCGTCCAATCTCACCGGCGGCAAGTTGATGAACGTGATGACCGGCAATCTCAGTCATCAGATCGAACACCATTTCTACCCGGATATTCCCGCTAACCGCTATGCGGCGATGGCGGTGGACGTGAAGGACATCTGCGCGCGCTACGGCCAGCACTACAACACAGGTTCGCTGCCGCGCCAGTTTGGCCAGGTGGTGTGGCGCATCCTGCGCCATGCCTTCCCCAGCAAGCCGGCGCCGGAACGGCCGCTGGTTGGCGAGCCGCGCGCCGAGGCCGGCTGAGTTGCTTTCAGCCCGGCCGGTACAGGCTGTGGGGCTGGGCGAAAGCGCAACAGTCTGGTGTTGGTTCCAACTCAGTTTCCTCGCTCGCGCACAGCTTTGGCAGTTACCCGGACGAAGCGTTCTGGCGGCCGGCTGCGCAGCCCAAACAGTGGTCGCAACGGCCCGCAGCGCTTGATGAGTTCGTAGGCGGCCAGGCACAGGGCGAAGGTCGCCACGATCAGCAGCACGGCCTCGATGCCAGGTTGCAGCTGCAGCGGCTTGAGCCTGTGCGCCAGCACCACGATCACGGTCTGATGCAGGATGTAGAGCGGAAACACGGCAAGCGTGAGATAGCGCAACAGCGGGCTGTCGGCTTCGCGCCAGCGGTAGGCGAAGCCCAGCAAGGCGGCGATGGCGCACCATTGATCCACCGCCCAGGCGACCCGCAATGCAAGGCGCAGCTCCAGCGGCGGCGGTTGCGCATCGTTGTAGCCGGAGAAGTACCATGTATGGATCAGGGCTGCATAGCAGGCGCCTGCCAGGGCCAACGACAGCCAGCGCAGCCGCTGCAGTGACTCCCAGAAGCGGCCGCTGAAGGCGGCGAGGAAACCGATCAGGAACGCGCTTGCGTACTGGGCATGGTTGTACCAGTCATCGGTCAGAGCGTGGGTCTGCTCGAAGCGGTTGACCAGCAGCAGGCGCGCTGTTGCCAGCAGCAGTACCGGCACCAGTAGTGCTCCCCATCCGCCCAGGGCAACGCCGGCCCATTGCCGCAGGCGCTGCAGCGCGCGCGCCGGCAACAGCCGCCACAACAGCCAGGCCAGCACGGTGTAGCTCCACAGATAGGGCAGGAACCAGAGGTGGTTCCAGGTCGGCACCCGCAGGCAGCCGTCGCTGTCGCAGAAGCCTTGGTAGGCGCTGAGGTACTTGCCGTAGAACGCCCAATAAGACTCGCTGTAGCCGCCGGGCAGTTGTTCGACCACCTGGTAGTAGGCCTGCGGCGGCACGATCACCGCCATTCCGAACAGCAGCGGCAGCAAGAGTTGCCAGGAGCGACGTCGCAGCGGCCCGGCGGGTTGGCGTTCGAACATGAAAGCGGTGGCGACGCCGGAGATCAGGAACAGCAGCGACATCCGCCATGGCGAGGTCAGCAGCATGAAGGGTTCCGGCGCGGTGCTCGCCGCCGGGCTTTTGACGTGCCAGTCCCAACTCACGTAGTACATGCCCACGTGGTAGACCACCAACATGCCAAAGGCGATCACCCGCAGCCAATCCAGATCGTGGCGCCTGTGCATTGCATGTCCTGCGTATGGAGAAGGTCTACATATCAGCCCGCGCAGCTCGGTTCGTTGGCCGGAAAGGGCCGGCCTGCGGGCTTTGAGGGACGAATGGAGGCGATCGGGGGATGGCCAAAGACAGTGGCGTTGGCAGCGCCGTCTAGAATGCGCGGATGAGCCAGATCGTATTGCCTACACTGTTGAACCGTTCGACCCCGCCGCGGCGAACACTGGAGCTGCTGTTCTGGTTGCTGCTGGTGCTGATCAACTGCAGCGGCAATGCGATCACCACTTGGATGGATGCGAACCGCTCCGGTGCGCCCTCCATGGAGTGGTGGGAACCCTGGGTCTGGGAGTTCTCCAGCGGGCTGGTCTGGTTGCTGTTGCTGGTGCCGGCGATCGTCTGGTTCAGCCGGCGCTGGCCGTTGCACATGGACAACTGGCGCCGGCGCCTGCCGTGGTACCTGCTGGCAAGCGTGCCGATCTCATTGCTGCATGTGCTGACGATGTTCGGGCTCAGAATGCTCGCCTATGCATTGGTCGGGGAGCGCTACCACGTCGGCGCCTGGCTTGACGAGCTGCTCTACGAATACCTCAAGGACGTGCGCACCTACGCGGCCATCCTGTTCTGCATCGATGGCTACCGCTTCCTGCGCCGACGCCTGCAGGGCGAGGCACAGCTGCTGGCCGAGCCCGATGCCGGGCCGCCGATGGAGTCGATCGAGCATCCCGAGCGCCTGCTGGTGCGCAAGCTCGGCCGTGACTTCCTGATCGCAACCGCCGATATCGAATGGGCGCAGGCCGCCGGTAACTACGTCAACCTGCACCTGCGAGGCCATGACTACCCGCTGCGGATCACCATGGCCGCGCTGGAACTGAAGCTGGATGCGGCATGCTTCGTCCGTGTCCATCGCAGCTGGCTTATCAATCTCGGCCACCTGGTATCCATTGAACCGCTGGAAGGTGGCGAGGCCTTGCTGCACATGACCGATGGCAAGCAGGTTGCCTGTAGCCGGCGGTACTTGCCGGCACTCAAGTCAAGGTTGAGCAACCACCGGGAGGAGTCTGCGTCGGCTTGAGCAAGAAAAAAGGGGGGGGGCGGGGCCCTTGGCGCGCTGGCTAAAAGCGGCACAATGCGTTCAACGGGTCTGGATGGAACAAACATGATGCAGAAGTCGGTTCTTGCAACAGTGCTGGCAACATCGGTTTCGTTCGCTGTGGTTGCCGCCCATGGGGAGGAAACACAGCCCTTGTTGAACCAGATGCAGGTGATCGCGGAAGCGGACAAGGCGCTGGTTGCAAGGTTTGGCCGTGCTGATTCGATGGTCAATGGACCGGATTTCGACCCAGCCAACAACGAGTGGGCGTTGTTGATCGAGCGCGGTGAATCCAGTGCGCTCCACCGTTACCAGATATCCGTCAATGAGACCTCCGATGAGGTCTGCGTACGCGAACTTCCAGCCACCGATTGCGTCACCAAGGGCGACGCAGGAGTTGCATTGCAGTCAGCACGTGACAAGCGGCAGGCGCTGGCCGAGGCTGTGCTGAATCCGGTACCTGATCTGCAGGGAGTAATGAAGGCAGTCTTGCGCCATCAATCAGCGCCCGGCGGCTATCTGGCAAGCAACCGCATGCCGGTTTATGTCTCCATCAGTTCACCCAAGGGCGACAGCGCGATCGACCTGTCGCCGGCGTCGATCCGCGACCTTGGGGAACTTGGCGTCCAGCTGATGCCTGGCTCGGCGTGGCAGCCACCAAGCGAGGGCACGCGTGTAGGTGATTCGATGAACATGGGCTTGGGCATCCCCACCCGGCGTCCGGATGGTGATTACGACCTTGGATTTGGGTTCTGGTGCGGTGGAACCTGCGGATCGCAGCACGCGGCCGTGCTGCGCCACGACGCGTCGGGTTGGCGTGTTCTTACTTCGGCGATGACCATGATCTTCTGAGCTGCGTTTTTTTCATGCACGCTCTGCATGCACGCGATCTGTGCACGACTTGGCGGATGTTGGCTCAACTCGGGCGAGAGGGGTTTTCATGAGGCATCAAAGTGCACGTGTAAAAGCCGAATTGGCACCTTTGAATACAAAGACCATTGGCATGGTGGTTCGACCGCTGTTTCGGCGCCGCAATGATTACAGCCAAGCCACTCTTGATGAGCTCCCCTCTGAACTCAGTAGGTTTGGGATTCTGACGGTGAAAGATCTGCGGCTTCTCATGAAGAGGCACAGACGGGCCCTCTTGAAAGACGAGAACATCAGAATGCGTCGTGCTGAGGTGTTATGGCTGAGTCAGCAGGCGGATTCTGCCAATCTCGATGCGTTCGCTGGGAAGTCCTGGTACGCCCTTCCCGGGCTGGTAAGGCGAGCCATGGAGTTGGAGTTTGGTGAAGAGGCTGCTGTGTATGTTCTGGAGCGGTAGTTCCAACAACTTTGTAAGTAGCCACTCCGCAACGGCCGGCTCATGATGTTCTGGCCCTCTGTGCGGGCGCAAGCGATCGACTGACGTCCGCGTAATGGCAAAACTGTTGCAGGGGGGATAGGTCCCAGCAGGTTGTTTCCCACCGAATCCCGGCACAATGCCAAAAGGGGGGAGCTTGTGTTGGGCAGCCCGGTGGGGGATGCAGGCGCCAGCAGCGGAACGATCGATCCGCCAACCCCGTTGTGGCTGTTGGTGCGTTTGATCTTCCAACCCTTGGACGGAGTGCTGCGATGAGCATGGTTAGCTGGCGGCGTTGTTGGATGATTTGCCTGCTGTTGGGCGTGGCGGTGACGCCCGTTGCCGCGCAGCAGGGCAGGGAGTTGGTGCGGCCGCCGGTACTGATTGCCGTGTCCAAGGACGAACAGCCAATCGAGCTGCGTCGGGCGAGCATCGACGGCGAGGTGCAGGCTGGCGTCGCCCAGACCCGGATCGAGCTGGTCTTCCACAATCCCAATCGACGGGTGATGGAGGGCGAACTGCAGTTCCCCCTGGCCGATGGCCAGCAGATCAGTGGCTTCGCCCTGGATATCGATGGGCAGCTGCGCGACGCGGTGCCGGTGCCGAAGGAGCGTGGGCGCCAGGTGTTCGAGGCGATCACTCGGCAAGGCCAGGACCCGGCGCTGCTTGAGCAGACCGCCGGCAACCAGTTCCGCCTTCGCGTATATCCCTTGCCTGCAGGTGGTAGCCGCCGGGTGCAGCTGACCATCCGCGAGGCGATGCCCTTGTCCAGCGCGGGATGGCAATGGCGCCTGCCTCTGCAGTTTGCTGCATCCGCCGGGAAGGTCAGCCTGCGCTTGCGTGCGGCGGGCGCGGACAAGCTGGGGCAGGCACCGTTCCGACTTATGGCCGGTGCGCTGGATTGGCAGGGCAGCGGTCGGCAGCTGCCGACGCAGCTGCAATGGCAGTTGCCAGCCAAACCGCAAGCCGCGTTGCAGGTCGCGCGCCATGACGGCCAGCACTATCTGTCCGCGCAACTGCCGGTTGTACTGGCACCAGCGCGCCAACTGCCGTCGGCAGTTGGCCTGCTGTGGGATGCATCGGGTTCGGCGAACTCGCGCAACCGGGCACGCGAGTTCGCTTTGCTGGATCGCTACTTCGCTGCGATGGGCGAGGGCAATGTTGTATTGACGGTGCTGCGCGATAGGCCGGAGCCCGAGCGGCGTTTCAGCATCCGCAAGGGCGACTGGAGTGCGTTGCGGCGGGTCCTGGAGCAGACGCCAAATGATGGTGCCAGCGCCTTGGCATCCTGGAAGCCGGATGCAGCGCTCGGCGAGTACCTGCTGCTCAGTGATGGCTTGTCCAATTGGGGGGCATCGGCCTTGCCTGCGCTGACAGCGGGTCAGCGACTGTTTGCCATCAGCAGTGCGGCCGCTGGCGCCGACACGGCGCGTCTGCGTGGCTGGAGCGAGGCGAATGGTGGCAGCCTGGTGCAGCTCGGAACCGATGATGTGAGTGCGGCGGCAAGCCGCTTGCTGGCCACACCGACGACAGTGGAAGTGGCGCCAGCTCCGGGGCTGCACGATGTGGTGATTGATCGCCGAAGTCTGGAGCAGGGCTGGTTGTGGCTGTATGCACGCGCCGAAGCAGCGCCGACCGGGTTGCGCGTGCGGATCAATGGCGGCCAATGGCAGACATTGAGCGCCACCTCTGACAACGCTGATGCTGGTCTGATGGCTGGATTGTGGGCGCAGGCGCGCTTGCAGCAATTGGCCGCAGATCCGCGCGGCAATCGCGAGGCGATGCAGTTGCTGTCGCAGCAGTTCGGCATGGTCAGCGAAGGCAGCTCCTTGCTGGTGCTGGATACGATCGAGGACTACCTGCGTTACGCGATCCGTCCGCCGGCAGCTTTGCGCGCTGAATATGACCGCCGGTTTGCCCGTCAGGTTGCCGACCGCGAGGCCGCGCGCAAGACCCATCTCGACGATGTAGCCGAGCAATGGAAGCAGCGTCAGGCGTGGTGGGACAAGCGTTGGCCGAAAGATGCACCACCGAAGGTGGCGCAGACTGAGCAGTCGGAGAGGCATCGTTTACGCGACGCGCCAGCGTCGGCGCCGGCAATGGCGTCGCCCCTGCCACCGCCACCGCCACCGCCCGCGTACGTAGCGGCCGAATCACAGTCATTGGACAGGGTGGTAGTTAACGCCAACGCCGCCGCTCCGCGCCAATACCCTGCCGTGGATACGCCGATCAATTCCGGCGACGTACAGATCAAACTTGCTGCGTGGGAACCGGACTCGCCGGTCGCGCAGCGCCTGCGCAAGGCACCTGCCGCCGAGTTGTATGCCTGGTACCTGGACGAGCGCGAAGCAAATGCCAACAGCAGCGCGTTCTTCCTGGATGTGGCCGACATGATGTTGGCCGGTGGGCAGCGCGAGTTGGCGCTGCGGGTGCTGTCCAATCTGGCGGAAATGGAACTGGATAATCGCCATCTGCTGCGCGTGCTTGGCTATCGTTTGATGCAGACGGGTGAACCGGCGCTGGCAGTGCCGGTGTTCGAGCAGGTTCTGGCGATGGCCGATGATGAGCCGCAGAGCTTCCGTGATCTGGGGTTGGCATTGGAAGCGGCGGGGCGTTCGCAGCAGTCGATTGATCCGTTCTATCAGGTGGTGCAGCGGCAATGGGACGGGCGCTTCGATGGGGTGGCGTTGATCGCGCTGGATGAACTGACCAACCTGATCGCACGCGGTGGCCCGTCGCTGGATGCAAAGCAGGTTGATCCACGCTTGCGCAAGGCCATGCCATTGGATCTGCGTGTGGTGCTGGCCTGGGATGCGGACAACAGCGACATGGATCTGTGGGTGACCGATCCCAACGGCGAACGTGCGTACTACGGCAACCGCCTGACTCGCCAAGGTGGGCAGATGTCGCAGGACTTCACCGGTGGTTATGGTCCGGAGCAGTTCTCGTTGCGCGAGGCCAAGCCGGGCCTTTACAAGGTGGAGGCAAATTACTTTGGCAGCCGTCAGCAGCTGGTCACCGGGGCGACCACCTTGATGCTGAGGTTGAGTACGCATTGGGGCACGCCGCAGCAGCAGGACAAAGCGGTGACCATGCGTTTGCAGGACGCCAGCGATACCGTGTTGGTGGGTGAGTTCGAGGTGCGCTGAGCCGCTTGCTGGCTATCTGCCATCTGCCATCTGTTTGTGGGAGCGGCGTAAGCCGCGAAGCAATCGATGCGTCAGGGCGAGGGTTTGGCGGTGCTAGCTTCGCGGCTTACACCGCTCCTGCAAAAAGAAAAGGCCGATGCCAGGGATCTGGCATCGGCCTTTCTGTGCCGCTCGCTTACTTGCGGCGCGCCAGCAGGCGGTAGCTGCCGGTGGCGTTGGGGTCGAAGCTGTGCGCGAAGACGATGTAACGGCCTGCTTCCAGTTCGATTTCCAGGTTCGGATCCAGGCTGGAGTCGCTGTCGTCCTGCTGGGCGACCTCCTCGCCATTGCGCATCAGGGTGATCATGCCGTCCAGGCTGGAGGAGCCTGAGGTCATGCTGATCACGTACTTGCCCTTGCGCGGGATTTCCAGGGTGTACAGGTCGCGGTTGCCGGCACGCAGCTGGCCGTTGACTACCTGGCCAAGCTTGAGCTCGGGGCGGGTCGGGCCATCGGGTGCGGCCGCAGTGGAGGTAGCCAGCTGGAACACACCGCCACGGCTGTTCACCGAACGCACCGAGACGTTGTACTCGCCAGCATCCAGCACCTGGCTGATGCGCGAGTTGACTCCGCCGCCGCCATCATCGTCGCTCAGGGTGATATCGCCGCCCTGCACGGTGAGCATGGTGTCCAGTTCCTTGCCGCTGGCATCGAGCTGCACGCGACGACGCTCCGGCAGCTTCAGCACGAAGCTGCGGGTGTCATCAGCACCGATGAAGCCGCTGACCGTGCCTTCCAGCGGCAGAGTGGTGCCGTCGTTGAAGACCAGGCCTTCCGGGAAATCCGATTGCTCGACGCCGAGGTAGAACGCACCCGAGGCCTCGCCCAGACCACCTGCGGTCAGCGTGTAACGGCCCGGCTGCAGCGGAGCGACCAGGCGAGAGTTGAGGTTGCTGCCGCCGTCATCGTCTTCCAAGTTCAGGCCGTTGCCGCTCAGTTCCAGGCGGGCATCGAACTCGCTGGACTCCAGGTTGATGGTGTAAAGGCCCGGCTTGTCGACCTGCAGGACGAAGGTCTTGTCGCCGTTGGTCAGCCAATCGGTTACCCGGCGGCCAGCGGTCAGCGGCTTGCCGTCATAGGCGACGATGGGTTCGGCAGACAGCTGGAACGGGCCGAACGCACGGGCGTCGGCGCCGCTGACGGCGACCAGGTACTGGCCGGCCTTGTCGGCGCGCATGCTCAGCGTGGCATTACCTTCGCCACCACCGTCGGTGCGCGATACCAGCACGTCGCGGTTGAACACGGCCAGCGTGCCCTTGAGCGCGCCGTTGAGCTTCAGCGATACCGCCTGGCCTGCACCCATCTGCAGCGAGAACAGCTGGCTGCGGGTTCCGTCGCTGTAGTTGATCTGGCTGGAAGAGGTGATTTCGCCGGAAACATCGCCGTCAACGGCGAGCGGGCGGGCAGGGCCGGCGGCATACGCGGGGGCGTGCACGGCGGCGGCAATGGCAAGGGACAGCAGTCCGGCTGCGAGTCGCTTCACTTGAACTCCTTGATGTGGAAGCAGGGGTAAAAAGCAGCCACGCTGCCTGCGGGGGCAGGCAGCGTGGCGGATGGCCCATCACGCCGGTAGGCGGGATAGGCGGTGTGGCTTAGTTGATGACAGCAGCGGCTGCGTCAGCGGTAGCGCTGGCAGCTTCTTCGGCGGCATCCTTGCGGTTGCTGCTGGGCGCGGCGACATCACCACCCAGATCGGTGGTTTCCAGCTCGAACACGCCCTGCTGGCTGCCCAGGCTGGTGACTGCAACGATGTAACGGCCGGCGCGCAGGTCCAGGGTCAGTCGGGCGTTGGTGCCGTTGCCGCCGTCGTCGTTCTCCTCGTCCACACCCGGGCCGGTGATGTGCAGCACCGAGTCGAAACCGTCGGCAATGGCGTCGAACTGGATCTGCTTGGGCGCGTCCAGGTTCAGCACGAAGGTGCGGCGGCCGCGCGAGTCCATCATCGACTGAGCGGTCTGGCCAACGGTCAGCGCGGTGCCGTCACGGGTGACCAGGCCATTCTCGGTCGGGGTCAGCTTGACGTTGAGCTTGAACGAGCCGGTGTGGCTGTTCACCGAGGAGGCGGCGATGGTGTACTCACCCGGCTCCAGGTAGGTGCGGATGCGGGCGTTGAGGTTGCCGCCGTTGTCGTCGTCTTCCAGCTCGACGTTGCGGCCGTTCAGGTGCAGGTAGGAGTCGAACGCGCTGGACTCCAGGGTGACGGCGTACAGGCCGGCCTTGTCGACCTTGAGCTTGTATTCCTGCTTGTCGCCCATCAGCCAGTCAGTGATCTCGCTGTCGGCGCCCAGCGGCTTGCCGTCGTACGGCACGACCTTGGCGCTCTTGAGCTTGAACGGGCCAAACGCGTCGGCGCTGGCGCTGTTGACCGCGACCAGGAAGGTGCCGTCCTTGGGGGCACGGAAGGCCAGGTTGACCGAGCTGCTGGAGTCACCTTCGCCGGAGCCGGAGGAGGACGCATTGGCAATCATGTTCTGGCCGTCGAACACCGCCAGCTGGCCGCTGAGCGAGCCGCCCAGTTCCAGCGAGACGGCTTCGCCGCTCTTCATGGTGACCTTGTAGCCCTGGTGACGGCTGCCGTCGTTGTAGTTCAGGGTGCTGGAAGAGGTGATTTCACCGGAAACCGTCTCCCCGACGGTCAGGTTAGGGGCCTTGTCACCGCCGGTGGAGGCGATCCCGCCCAGCTTCTGGCAGGCGCCAAGGGCCAGGGTCAAGGTGATAGCTGCAAAGAGGCGAGCGTGTCTGGCGTTCAAGCTTAGGTCCTTCATGGTCAGAAATGTCTCCTTTTCCCGTCTTCGCGGGTCAGGAGGCGATTCTAACGTTAAGTTGTGTCTATTCAGCGAGAACGTCTTCACGCCCCAAAGGGCCAATTCAGGAGCCGCCTGGATGCTAGAATCGTCGGCTTGTCTGCCTTACTAGACCGACCATGATCGAACTGAATCCCATCCGCCAGCGAATCACCGATCTCACCGATCGCGTGCTATCGCTCAGGGGGTATCTTTGACTACGACGTCAAGAAAGAACGTCTCGAAGAAGTAACCCGCGAACTCGAAAACCCGGACATCTGGAACAACCCCGAGTACGCCCAGACCCTGGGCCGTGAACGCTCGATGCTGGACAAGACCGTCACCGGCATTGCCGATGTACTGGACGGCCTGTCCGAAGCCACCGAACTGCTTGAACTCGCCGAGAGCGAGCAGGACGAGGACACCGCGTTGGCGGTGGTGGCTGATCTGGACAAGTTCCAGTCGCACATCGAGAAGCTCGAGTTCCAGCGCATGTTCTCCGGTGAAATGGACAGCTGCAACGCCTTCGTCGACATCCAGGCCGGTGCCGGTGGTACCGAAGCCCAGGACTGGGCGGAAATGATGCTGCGCATGTACCTGCGCTGGTGCGAAGCGCGCGGCTGGAAGACCGAGCTGATGGAAGTGTCCGGCGGCGACGTCGCAGGCATCAAGTCGGCCACCTTCCGCGTCGAAGGCGAGTTCGCCTACGGCTGGCTGAAGACCGAGATCGGCGTGCACCGCCTGGTGCGCAAGTCGCCGTTCGACTCGGACAACCGCCGCCACACCAGCTTCACCTCGGTGTTCGTGTCGCCGGAAGTCGATGACAACATCGAGATCGACATCAACCCGGCTGACCTGCGCACCGACGTGTACCGTTCTTCCGGTGCCGGCGGCCAGCACGTCAACAAGACCGAGTCGGCGGTGCGTATCACCCACATCCCGACCAACACCGTGGTTGCCTGCCAGACCGGCCGCAGCCAGCACCAGAACCGCGACACCGCGATGAAGATGCTGGCCGCCAAGCTGTACGAACTGGAAGTGCAGAAGCGCAACAGCGAGCGTGATGCGCTGGAAGCGACCAAGTCGGACATCGGCTGGGGTAGCCAGATCCGTAACTACGTGCTCGACCAGAGCCGTATCAAGGACCTGCGCACCGGCGTTGAGCGTACCGATACGCAGAAGGTGCTGGACGGCGACCTGGATGAGTTCATCGAGGCCAGCCTCAAGTCTGGCCTGGAAGCCGGCGCCAAACGCAGCGACGCGTGATCCGGAATGGCCCTGCGCGGGCCATTCCCTTGTTGTACGGTGCGGTTTCACCAGACGGTGGCCGCACCTTGGTTATCTCCCCCAAATTGAAATCAAAGCCATGACCGAACAGACCCCTGAAACGCAGCAGCTTCCCGTCGACGAGAACAGCCTCATCGCCGAGCGCCGCGCGAAACTCACGGCGCTGCGCGGGCAGGGCATCGCCTACCCGAACGACTTCCGCCGTGAAGACTTCGCCGGCACCTTGCAGGCCGAGTACGCCGATGCCGAGGCCTGGACCAGCGAAGCGCTGGAAGCCACCGGCCGCACCGTGAAGATGGCCGGCCGCTTGATGGCCAAGCGCATCATGGGCAAGGCCAGCTTCGCCCAGATCCAGGACGAGAGCGGCCGCATCCAGCTGTTCCTGCAGGCCACCGCACTGGGCGAGATCTACGCGGCGTTCAAAGGCTGGGACGTGGGCGATATCATCGCCGTCGAAGGCGGCCTGACCCGTACCAAGACCGGCGAACTGTCGGTCAAGGCGACCAGCATCCGCCTGCTCACCAAGTCGCTGCGCCCGCTGCCGGACAAGTGGCACGGTCTGGCCGACGTCGAACAGCGCTACCGCCAGCGTTATGTCGACCTGATCGTCACTCCGGAATCGCGCGACGTCTTCATCAAGCGTTCCAAGATCATCCGCGCGATGCGTGCATGGCTGGACAACCGCGACTTCCTCGAAGTCGAGACGCCGATGATGCATTACATTCCCGGCGGCGCCACGGCCAAGCCGTTCACCACCCACCACAATGCGCTGGACCTGGATCTGTATCTGCGCGTTGCGCCGGAGCTGTACCTGAAGCGTTTGGTGGTTGGCGGCCTTGAGCGCGTCTACGAGATCAACCGCAATTTCCGCAACGAAGGCGTCAGCACCCGCCACAACCCGGAATTCACCATGATGGAGTTGTACGAGGCTTACGCCACGTACAACGAAGTGATGGACCTGACCGAAGGCGTGATCCGCGATGTCGCGCAGAGCGTGCTCGGCACCACCGTTGTTGAATGGGATGGCGCACAGATCGACCTGGCTCCGGCGTTCCGCCGCTGGCGCATGGACGAAGCCGTGCGTCACCACAATCCGGAAATCACTGCCGCTGACTGCACTGATCGTGATGCGCTGCTGCGCCATTGCGAACGCCTGAAGATCCGCGTCAAGCCCAGCTACGGTTGGGGCAAGCTGCTGCTGGAAATCTTCGAAGCCACGGTCGAGCACACCTTGATCCAGCCGACCTTCATCACCGATCACCCGGTCGAGGTCTCGCCGCTGGCCCGTGCCAGCGACAACGACGCCGGCTACACCGATCGCTTCGAACTGTTCGTCAACGGCAAGGAGCTGGCCAATGGCTTCTCCGAGTTGAACGACCCGGAAGACCAGGCTGCACGCTTCCAGGCCCAGGTTGAAGCCAAGGACGGTGGCGATGACGAGGCCATGCATTACGACGCCGACTACATCCGTGCGCTGGAATACGGCATGGCACCGACCGGCGGTCTGGGTATCGGTATCGATCGCCTGGTGATGATGCTGACCGGCCGCGCCTCGATCCGCGACGTGCTGCTGTTCCCGTACATGCGCCCGGAAGCCTGATCGAGCTGCAAGCGAAAGTGCAAAGGCCTTCCCGTAACCGGGAAGGCCTTTTTTGTTTCTGAAATGTAGTGCCGAGCCATGCTCGGCAGGTGCTTTACCAGCGAAAAGCGCCCCTCACCCCATCCCCTCTCCCGCACGCGGGAGAGGGGCTAAAGCCATCGCGGCCCCAATCCTGTAGTGCCGAGCCATGCTCGGCAGAGGCTTTACCAGCGAAAAGCGGCCCTCACCCCAACCCCTCTCCCGCACACGGGAGAGGGGCTAAAGCCATCGGGGGCCCAATCCTGTAGTGCCGAGCCATGCTCGGCAGAAGCTTTACCAGCGAAAAGCGGCCCTCACCCCAACCCCTCTCCCGCACACGGGAGAGGGGCTAAAGCCATCGCGGCCCCAATCCTGTAGTGCCGAGGCATGCTCGGCAGGGGCTTTACCAGCGAAAAGCGGCCCTCACCCCAACCCCTCTCCCGCACGCGGGAGAGGGGCTAAAGCAGTCGCGGCCCCAATCCTGTAGTGCCGAGCCATGCTCGGCAGGGGCCTTCCCGCTAGCGCCTCAGCCCAGGACAGCCCGCACACCCAGATTGATCAGCATGCCGCCAACCAACAGCCAGGCAAATAACAACAAAGCCAACAACATCGGCTTGGCACCGGCCTGACGCAACGCCGAAGCGTGCGTGGTCAGACCAAGCGCAGCCATCGCCATCGCCAGCAACACGGTGTCCAGCTCAACAAGCACATGCACCAGCCCAACCGGCAGCAGCTGCAAAGAATTGAATCCAACCATCGCGATGAAGCCGAACGCAAACCACGGAATGGTGATCTTCGAACGCTCGCCATTTCCGCCGTTCTGGCCACGCGCCAGCAATGCAGACAGACCAACCAGGAACGGCGCCAGCATCATCACCCGCACCATCTTGGTGATGACCGCGGCATCGGCGGCAGGCTCACTGACCGCACGACCTGCAGCCACTACCTGCGCAACCTCATGCACGGTAGAACCGGTAAACACGCCGAACGCGGTTTCATCCAGCGGCATCCAGCCCGCCGACACGCCCCACTGATACAGCAGCGGGTACAGGAACATCGCGATCGTGCCAAACACCACCACCGTGGCCACGGCAACGGCCACCTGTTCGGCGCGGCCCTTGATCACCGGTTCTGCCGCCATCACCGCTGCAGCGCCACAGATCGAGCTGCCAGCGCCGATCAGCAGCGCCGAATTGCGATCCATGCCCAGCAACCTGGTGCCCAGCCACCAGGCCAGGCCGAAGGTCGAGCACAGCACCAGCGCATCGATCGCCACGCCAGCAACACCAACCTGGCCGATATCCTGCAGAGTAAGACGCAGACCATAGAGAATGATGCCGGCGCGCAGCAGGGTGGCCTTGGAGAAACCAACGCCTGCATCAGCACGTGTCGCCAGGCTGCGATAGACCGTGTTGCCCAGCACGATACCGATGACGATGGCCAGGGTCAGCGCGCTGATGCCGTGGTCCTGCATCCACGGCAAGGTGCCCAGCCAGATCGACAGGCCAGCGACGGCGGCCGTCAGCAGCAGGCCGGGGAGGCGGGGGAGGGGCATTGAGGTCAGCCCTTGGGTCGAGGTGTTCATAACGTTGGGTTATTAGAAGATAGCCCATGCTGCATCCGAGGTTATTACCTGTAAAACGGATAATATTGGTTAAATCTACCTATTTTAGAGATAGGCCGTGCACCTCTCCCTACGCCAGTTGCAGATCTTTTCCGGCATTGCCGAAGCCGGTACCACTACGGCGGCAGGCGAGTTACTGGGCTTGTCGCAATCGGCGGTCAGTGCTGCGCTGGTCGAACTGGAGAACCTGCTCGGGTTGGCCTTGTTCGATCGGATTGGCCGCAGATTGGTGCTGAACGGCCACGGCCGGGCCTTGCTGCCACAGGCGCGGGCCCTGCTCGCGGGTATGACCGATATCGAGCGTCGGTTCCGAGCCGACAGCCAGACCGGTGCGGCCGTGCGTTGGCAGGTCGGGGCCAGCACCACCATCGGCAACTACCTGATGCCGGCACGTATCGCCGACCTGCAGGCCTCCAATCCACACGCGCATGTCGAACTGGTGATCGGCAATACCCGCGAGGTCACCACCGCCGTGCAACGGCTGGAAGTGGATGTCGGCCTGATTGAAGGGCCCAGCCACGAGCCCGGGCTGGAAGTGGCGCACTGGCAGCAGGACGAACTGGTGGTGGTGTTTGGCGAACGTCACCCGCTTTCCGCGCGGTACAAAAGCGGAGCGGATCTGGCGATGCTGCGACAAGCACGCTGGCTGCTGCGCGAACCCGGTTCAGGTACTCGCGAGGCTGCCGAACAGGCCTTGTTGCCGCATCTCCATGGCTTCGCGGAAGTGCTGCAGTTGGGCGGCACCGAAGCGATCAAGCAGGGCGCGGTCGCCGGGCTGGGTCTGGCCTGCCTGTCGCGGCATACGGTGGCTGACCTGGTGACGTTGGGCAAGCTGCAGGTGTTGGCGACGCCCTTGCCGCCATTGCAGCGTCAGCTATGGGCGGTTCGCCATCCCGGAAAGCGGATTCCGGCCAGCCTGCGCCAGCTGCTCGGCCTGCCGGCGGATGTGTTTAGCGACGATTGAGCGCGGTCGACCGCCAGAGCCCGTACAATACGCCCATGCCTTTGATTACCTTGCAGAACGTCGACTACAGCGTCGGCGGCCCGTTGTTGCTGGAAAAAGCCGAACTGTCGATCGAGACTGGCGAGCGCATCGCCCTGATCGGCCGCAACGGCGCCGGCAAATCCACTCTCATGAAGCTGATGGCTGGCGAGCTCAAGCCCGATGACGGCGAGGTGCGCGTGCAGCAGGGCGTGCGCGTCACCCGGCTCGAGCAGGAAGTGCCGCACGGCGCTGCCGGCAGCGTGTTCGACGTGGTCGCCGATGGCCTCGGCGAGCTCGGTCACTGGCTGGCCGAGTTCCATCGCCTGAGCCACGCCGAAGTCTTCGATGGCGAGGCAATGGGCAATGTGCAGGCCAAGATCGATGCCGCCGATGGCTGGGGCCTGGACCAGCGCGTCGAGGAAACCCTGACCAAGCTCGACCTGGATGGCGACGCCGAATTCGGTCGACTCTCCGGCGGCATGAAGCGCCGTGTGCTGCTGGCGCGTGCGCTGGTCGCCGGACCGGACGTGCTGTTGCTCGACGAGCCGACCAACCACCTGGACATCGAAGCCATCGATTGGCTGGAAACCTTCCTCAAGGGCTGGAACGGCTGCGTGGTGTTCGTCACCCATGACCGCCGCTTCCTGCGTGCCCTGGCCACGCGCATCGTCGAGATCGATCGCGGCCAGGTGACCAGCTGGCCGGGCGACTGGGACAACTACGAGCGCCGTCGCGAAGAACGCCTCAACGCGCAGGCGCAGGAAAACGCCCGCTTCGACAAGCTGTTGGCGCAGGAAGAAGTCTGGATCCGCCAAGGCATCAAGGCGCGCCGTACCCGCGACGAAGGCCGCGTGCGCCGGCTCAAGGCGATGCGCAACGAGCGCAGCCAGCGCCGTGAGCTTGGTGGCAACGTCAAGCTGGAAGCGGCCGGTGCCGAGAACTCCGGCAAGAAGGTCATCGACATCAAGAACATCTCCTTCTCGTTCGGCGAGCGGGTGATGGTCAAGGATTTCGAAACCACCATCCTGCGCGGTGACCGCATCGGCCTGATCGGCCCCAATGGCAGCGGCAAGACCACCTTGCTGAAGCTGCTGCTGGGCGAACTGCAGCCGGACAGCGGCGAAGTGCGGCAGGGCACCAACCTGCAGATCGCCTATTTCGACCAGTACCGCGCCACCTTGCGCGAGGACTGGAGCGCGATCGAGAACGTGGCCGAAGGCGCGGACTTCATCGACCTCAACGGCAAGCGCAAGCATGTGCATGCCTACCTGCAGGACTTCCTGTTCACCCCGGAACGCGCACGCGCGCCGATCACCCGCCTGTCCGGTGGCGAGCGCAACCGCCTGCTGCTGGCCAAGCTGTTCGCACAGCCGTCCAATCTGCTGGTGATGGACGAACCGACCAACGACCTGGACGTGGAAACCCTGGAGCTGCTGGAAGAGCTGCTGGCGGATTACACCGGCACCTTGCTGCTGGTCAGCCATGACCGTGACTTCCTCGACAACGTGGTGACGTCCACGCTGGTGCTGGAAGGCGAGGGCAAGGTGGGCGATTACATTGGCGGCTACAGCGACTCGCTGCGCCAGCGCCCGGCACCGACCCAGACCGCAATGGCGGTGGCCAAGGCTTCGGCGACCGCAGCACCTGCTGCTGCACCGGCGGCCCCGGTTGCCGAGGCCGCGCCCAAGCGCAAGCTCAGCTTCAAGGACGCGCGCGAGCTGGAGCAGCTGCCGGCCAGGATCGAAAAGCTGGAGCTGGATGTGGAAGGTCTGACCTCGGCGATGAACGATCCCTCGTTCTATACCCGATCCAGCGCCGAAGTCACCGCGCATACGCAGCAGCTGACCAAGGTGCAGGCCGAACTGGATGCCGCCTACGCACGTTGGCAGGAACTGGACGCCTGATCCGGCGTTGACGGTCTACGCCTTGCTTCACCTGCCGTCCTCGCCGAGGACGGCACGATGGTGTCCATGGATGCTGCGAGGTGATGATGAAACGGCCGTTCGACGTTGCACGTATCGATCATGTGGTGTTCCGGGTCCGCGACCTGGAGCGCAGCATTGCGTTCTATTCAACCGTGCTGGGCTGCGAGGTGGTGCGACGACGCGACCATCTTGGTCTGGTGCATCTGCGTGCCGGTGCGTCGATGATCGACTTGATCAGTCTGGATGGCACGTTGGGTGCGCGCGGTGGTGCCGGGCCGGGAGCGGAGGCGCGCAATGTTGATCATTTGTGCCTGCGGGTCGAGCCTTTCGATGAGGCGGGCATGGTTGCGTATCTGTCCGAGCACGGCGCAACGCCGTTGGCGGCGGCCGAGGTGAACTTCGGCGCAGAAGGGGATGGCCTGTCGTTGTACTTCAAAGACCCGGATGGCAACACCATCGAACTGAAAGGGCCGGTTTCGGCGTCGGTCGGCTGATGCTCTGCTCCCTCCCTTGCGCCGTGGGCGTAGGGGAGGGTTGGGGAGGGGTGCTTTGAGTTGTTGATCTTTGGGTTTTTCTGCCTACAGCTGCAGCGCTGATTGGTTGCTGGGAAGGCTCCTGCCGAGCATGGCTCGGCACTACGCTCCCTCCCTTGCACCGCAGGTGCAGGGGAGGGCTGGGGGGGGGCTCTTCGCCATGAGCCCAAGCGCTTGCGGCCCAACCACGCTCCGCGCATGCTCATGCCATTCAACAAGAGCAGCAGCCATGCACCGCAGACTCAATACGCTCCTGCTGCTCGCAACAGCTTTCGCCTTACCGGCCTACGCCGAAGTCAAAGACGCCACACCCGGTGGCTTCACCGTCGAAAACAGTGTCCAGATCGCTGCCACGCCAGCGCGCGTCTGGCAGGCGATGACGGCTGATATCGATCATTGGTGGCCAAAAGACCACAGTTGGTGGGGCAAGGCTGCAACGCTCTCCATCGATGCCCGTGCCGGTGGCTGCTTTTGCGAACGCGCAGGCGCACAGCAAGCGCAACACCTGCAGGTCGTGTTCGTAGATCCGGAGAAAACCCTGCGCATGACTGGCGGCCTGGGGCCGATGCAGGGCATGGGCCTGTACGGTGTCGCCGAGTGGACGTTGCAGGCAGAAGGCTCATCTACCCGGATAAGTTGGCGCTACCGCGCAGGCGGTTACAGCCCCGATGATCTCAGCGCCCTGGCGCCAGTGGTGGACAAGGTCCAGGCGCAACAGCTGGAAGGCCTGGCGCGCTGGCTGCAGGCCGCCCGCTGAGGGTTACTCTTCTTCGTCGCCAGCTGCTTCCTCACCGCCACCGGGCAGTTCCAGGAAGGCCCAGAACGCCACCTTGTCCTCGGCCCAGCTGGCCGAGGCTTCGGATAGCACGTCCAGCAGGGTATCGAAGTCAGCCGGGCTGCCTTGGCGCAGGTCATTTGCGTCACTGAACAGCAAGGCATAGCCGTTTGCCGGCAACCAGGACAGATCGCGCAGGCCATCAGACAGCGCATCCCAGTTGCGGCTCCAGCCGGTGGGGAAGTCGAGCTGGGTGCCGAGTCGCATCAACAAGGTGCGCTTGTCGGCGCAGCCTTCCAGATCGATGCGGCACACGCGCAAGCCGGCATCGCGGGCTACCGCGGCCAAGCCACCGAGGTCGCCGTCGCCGACTCCGTAGACGCCGGCCTGGCTCACATCTTCCAGGCCCATATCGAAACCGCTGTCACTCATGGCGTACTCCTGGCGGGGACTTCGAAGCTGCGGAAGCTCTCGTAATGGTCATCGGTGTAATACCAGGCATCCGGCGGGTCGCCGCCGGTGACGATGCGCTTGGCGCCACGATGGCTCAGTCCTGGTGTATCCACGGTGTATTCGCGGTAATAGCCACGCGGCCTCTGCGGCAACTGGCGCTCGCGGTTGCCGAAGGTGCTGCCGTCCTGGCGATGCGGGTACGGTCCGCCGCGCTGGATCAGGGCGATGGTCTCGCGCGCTTCTGCCGGCAGGAAAGCCGGGAGCGGGTCCTTGCTGCGTTCCTCAGCGTGTGCGGCTTGGCTGGTTTCGGCCGATGCAGGCGAGTCCTGCGAAAGCGACGGCGCGAACTGCGGAGGCGCAGGTTGCTGCAGCACGCGCATGCCCCACAGCCCGCCGATAAGCAGGACGATGGCGAAGACAAGGAGCATGGGCTTGCGCATGGGCAGTAGGAGAATTCCGGAACAGGCGGTGATTATCACGCCATGACAGCGTCTTTGTTGAACAGATGGTTCAGTACGCAGGTTTCACGTGGTGGTAACAACGCCCGCGCAGATCGCGCCTGCACTGTCCACCGCCCGCGTGCGGGACAAAGTTTCCTTTACAACACCCTTGGTAAGTTGCTGCTTCGTCCCTACCATTGATAGCGCACCGTCTGGTTTTTCGACCAGACACAGAAACCGGCTATCCAAAGGAGATCCCTCATGGCTTACACCCTGCCCAAGCTGCCTTACGCCTACGACGCCCTGGAACCGCATATCGATGCGGCCACGATGGAGATCCACCACAGCAAGCACCACCAGACCTACATCAACAACGTCAATGCTGCGCTGGAAGGCACCGAATACGCCGACCTGCCGGTTGACGAGCTGGTGAAGAAGACCAAGTCGCTGCCGGAAAACCTGCAGGGCCCGGTGCGCAACAACGGTGGCGGCCACGCCAACCACTCGCTGTTCTGGACCGTGATGTCGCCCAACGGCGGCGGCGAGCCGGTCGGTGACGTCGGCAAGGCCATCGAATCGCAGCTTGGCGGTTTCGAGAAGTTCAAGGAAGCCTTCACCAAGGCTGCGCTGACCCGTTTCGGCAGCGGCTGGGCGTGGCTGAGCGTGACTCCGGACAAGAAGGTTGTCGTTGAGTCCTCGGCCAACCAGGACAGCCCGCTGATGGACGGCAACACCCCGATCCTGGCGCTGGACGTGTGGGAACACGCCTACTACCTGAAGTACCAGAACCGTCGCCCGGAATACATCGGCGCGTTCTTCAACGTGGTCGACTGGAACGAAGTCGAGCGTCGTTACCAGGAAGCGATTGCCTGATAGCGGTGACATGAAGCGGCGGTCCCGGCTGGGACTGCCGCTCCTGCAAAGGCCGGGCATTGCCCGGCCTTTGCCGTTGAAGGCGTCCCAAACCCCATGTTGTGGGAGCAGCGTCAGCCGCGAAGCACGCCAATCAGCAGGTTGCGATGCTTCCGGAAGCTGCAACAACCTCAGCTTCGCGGCTGACGCCGCTCCTACAAACAAAGCCGGTCATGGGCGGTTGGTTTGTACGCGCGTTGGCTGGCTTTTGTAGGAGCGGCGTCAGCCGCGAAGCCAGTGCATTCATCAGATTGCCTGGATGCCAGGCCCAGCAGCAATGCCAGCTTCGCGGCTGACGCCGCTCCCACAAACGACCCTGGGCAACTGCCGCCTCAGGGTTGCTCGACGCTATCGGTGGCGGGGAGGCGGGTAATGCGCAGCGTTGCCATCATGCCCAGCGGCTCGGGGGCCGGCTGTGCATCGCTGGCCGGCAGCTGGATCGCCTGCTGGGTGATGTCGGCGAAGCTGCGGACCTGATACAGCACGTCCAGCCCGTGTTGCGCGTCGGCTGCGACGCGGGCATCACCACGGCGATTGGACGGATTCCTGCGTGCCGGCTGATAACCGGGCAGTTGCCGTACCAGTTCCTCGGTGGGCGCGGCAAAGTTGCCGATGATCAGTGACGGCAGGCCTTCGGCGGTGGCATCCATCCAGGAGCGCAGATCCGCGGCCTGGTGACCGCGCGAGACCGGGTTGTTGTCGCTGGGGCACATACTGGCGGCATAGATGTTCAGTTGGGCCTGCTGCAGCTGCAGGCGCTGCATGCCTGCGGCGGTTGGCGCGTCGTCGCCGTGCAGCAGGGTAATGCCGTCCTGCTGGGCTTGCAGGCGGGTCAGCACCGCATTGCCGCGGCGCACCGGCTGGCTGGGGCGGTCGGCACTGATGAAGTCGCAGCTGTACTTGAGGCGGCTGCCCAGCCAGCAGGCGGGGTTGGCGGTGTTGGCCAGCTGGCGCACGTCCTGCACCACGATCACGTCCGGCCGCAGGTCTTCCATCAGCGCGGCGATCCGGTCGCGCTGGCCGGTCCAGATTTCGCCGCTGTCGGGCAGGCGCAGGTTGGCGATCTTGATGACCGGTATGACCGGCTCAGCCATGACGCCAAATGACAGGACAAGCAGACCAAAACAGCCCCAGCGCAGCATTGCAACGCCTCAAGATGAGGGAATGTCATCCTAATGCTTTCCGCGTAGAAGGGGCGTGCAGACGGCTGTAATAGGGTTTTGCTGGTATGGGCGGTAGGTGTTTTACCTAGCGGTTCCAGTCTGGCAGGCAGCGTGATGCGTTACGCTTGCAACCTTTGTACTCACGGATCGCCCGCAGATGACGACCAACGACGTGGCAGCAGCCCCGAACCCCAAGGCAAAGATGCCGCGCCAGATCGGCTACATCATCGGTAATGAGGCGTGCGAACGCTTCAGTTTCTACGGGATGCGCAACATCCTGGTGCAGTTCCTGATCACCTCGCTGCTGTTGCAGGAGATCACCGCCGAAGGCCGTGCTGGCGAGGCGAAGGACATCATGCACAGCTTCATGATCGGCGTGTACTTCTTCCCGCTGCTCGGTGGCTGGCTGGCAGACCGCTTTTTCGGCAAGTACCACACCATTCTCTGGTTCAGCTTGATCTACTGTGTCGGCCATCTGTGCCTGGCGCTGTTCGAGGGCAACCGCCAAGGCTTCTTCCTGGGCTTGGGGCTGATCGCCCTGGGCGCTGGTGGCATCAAGCCGCTGGTGGCGTCGTTCATGGGCGACCAGTTCGACCAGGGCAACAAGCATCTGGCCAAGATCGTGTTTGACGCGTTCTACTGGATCATCAATTTCGGCTCGCTGTTCGCCTCGCTGCTGATCCCGCTGGCGCTGAAGAACCTCGGCCCACAGTGGGCGTTCGGTATCCCCGGCATCCTGATGTTCGTGGCCACCTTCGTGTTCTGGCTGGGCCGCAAGCGCTATGTGCTGGTACCGCTGCCGCCCAAGGACCCGCATTCTTTCGCCAACGTGGTGCGTACAGCGCTGCTGGCACAAGCCCCGGGCCAGGGCCGTATGGGCCTGGTGGTGGCGGTGCTCGGCGTACTGCTGGCGCTGGCTTCGTTCGCCCTGGTGCCCAGCCTGGGCATCGTGATCTGCCTGTGTCTGGCACTGGTCTCGGTGCTGGCCGGTATCGGTGGCGGCACCATGCTGCAGCTGGACCGCGCCCGCGGCGTGCACCCGGAGGCGGCTGTCGAGGGCGTGCGTTCGGTAATGAAGGTGCTGGTGATCTTCGCCCTGACCACCCCGTTCTTTTCGCTGTTTGACCAGAAGGCCTCGACTTGGGTGTTGCAGGGCCAGCAGATGAGCATGCCCAGCTGGTTCACCGCCTCGCAGATGCAGGCGCTCAACCCGCTGCTGGTGATGATCCTGATCCCGTTCAACAATCTGGTGCTGTACCCGGCCCTGCGTCGCTTCGGCTTCGAGCCGACCGCGCTGCGGCGCATGACCGCCGGTATCGCCTTCAGTGGCCTGGCCTGGATCGTGGTGGGCGGCATCCAGGTGGTGATGGACGGTGGCGATGCCATGTCGATCTTCTGGCAGGTACTGCCTTATGCGCTGCTGACCTTCGGTGAAGTGCTGGTCTCGGCGACTGGTCTTGAGTTTGCCTACAGCCAGGCGCCGGCGTCGATGAAGGGCGTGGTGATGAGCTTCTGGAACCTGACCACCACCATCGGTAACCTGTGGGTGCTGCTGTCCAATGCGGCGGTGCGCAACCATGCGGTCACTGACCGTATTGCCAGTACTGGCTTGAGCGAGACCGCGTTCCTGATGTTCTTCTTCGCCGGCTTTGCCTTCATTGCGGCACTGGCATTCGGCATCTACGCACGCCGTTACAAGATGGTCGACAACTACCGGGCGGTTTGAACATGCAAGGACCGATAACCCTGATCCTGATCGCCGTCACCGCCCTGGTGTCGTGGATGGCGTTCAACAACCGCAAGCTGGCTGACCGCTTGATCCTGTGGCCGCCGGCGATCGACAAACACAAGCAGTACGACCGGCTGGTGACCTATGGGTTCATCCACGCTGATTTCGGGCACCTGCTGTTCAACATGGTCACCCTGTATTTCTTCGGGCGCTCGATCGAGGTCATCATGCTCGGTACGACCGGGCAGTGGTGGGTCTATCCGCTGTTCTACCTGTCGGCGCTGGTGGTATCGATCCTGCCGACCTACCTGAAGAACCAGAAGAACCCGAACTACCTGAGCCTGGGGGCGTCAGGCGCGGTGTCAGCGGTGCTGTTCGCCTACATCCTGATCGCGCCGTGGAAGCTGATCCTGGTCATGTTCATCCCGGCCCCGGCCATCGTGTACGCCGCGTTCTACGTTGGCTACAGCATCTGGATGGACAAGAAGGGCGGGGACAACGTCAATCACAGCGCGCACCTTGCCGGTGCCGCGTTCGGCGTGATGTTCATGCTGATCATGGAGCCCGAGCTGCTGCAGCACTTCCTGCAGAGTCTGATGAACCCCAGCTTCCGCTTCTGATCGGCGGAGTGGGGCGGGAGCGGGCCTGGCCCGCAAGAGTAGGGGCCGGGCGCTTTGTTGCGTCACGGCCCCTTTCTTTTTCACAGCGCCGGCGCTGCGGCAATGGCGGCCGGCGCGCGTTCAGAGCGGGGGCTGAAGCTGGGCTTAGACGGCGTAGTTGTCGAGGAAGCGCGAATAGACTTCGCTGTCGATCTTCTTGAATTCCCAGCCGTTGGTTTCCCCAGCGACGGTCAGCTGGAACAGGCCTTCGAGCAGGGTGGCATCATGATCGTCTGCCGGGATCTGCATCGTGCGGTCGTTGTCGAACATGGGACACCTCCGTTGTTGTCTGTCTGTTGGTAAGCACAGCAAAACCCGTGCCAGCTTTTGAGACGTAGTCCATGGTTTGATTGGGGTGGTGTTGGCGGCACTGATGTCGGAAAGTGACGCAATGCGGCGTTTGTGTCCGATTGGGCACGCCGCCACGCCCATTCGACCCAATCCACCGCGCCATGCAGGAGCAGCCATGAGCTTGAACCAACCGCCAGTTCCAACCATTGAGCATGACGCCGCAGCGCATCGGTTCCAGACCGTGGTCGATGGCCAGCGCGCGGTGCTGGAATACGAGCTGCGTGACGGGGTCATGGTCATCATCCATACGGGGGTCCCCGAGGCCATCGGTGGCCGCGGCATCGCCGCCCAGTTGACCCGGTTCGCGCTGGATCACGCCCGGGCAGCGGGCTGGAAGGTGGTGCCGGCCTGCGCGTATGCCGCTACTTTCATGCAGCGCCATGGCGAATATGCGGACCTGCTGGGATAATTCCGCTTGCATGGCCAAGCCCGACCGGGCGGCCGCACAAACCTTCAAGGGATGACAGGGCATGAACAGGTTGGTACGGGGATCGTCTGCCGCAGCGGTATTGCTGCTGGCATTGGCTGGCTGCAAGCAGGATGAGCAAGGTGCGCCGGCCGCACCGGCCGCGGAACCGGTGCAGGCGCCGGTTGCGGTCGCACCTGCGGCAGTCGATCTGCGCGATGTGATCGAAAATACCCCCAGCTATGTCGTCGGCATCAGCTACCCGCCGGCAGCCGCCAAGTACCCGGGCCTGGCCAACGCACTGAGCGACTATGCAGGGCATGCCAAGGCCGACCTGCTGAAGTCGGTGGCCGAGCTGGGCAACGACAAGCCGACCGCGCCGTACGAACTGTCACTCGCCTTCGACATGCTGGTCGAATCGCCGACGGTGGTGGCGGTCTCTGCCGATGGCAGCAGCTATACCGGCGGCGCTCATGGCCAGCCGTTGGTTGCGCGTTTTGTATGGCTGCCGGAGCAGCAACACTTGCTCAAGGCCGAGGATCTGATCACGACGGCCAAGGGCTGGCAGGCAGTCAGCGACTTCACCGAGGACAAGCTGCTTGAGCAGGCCACGGTGCGCGCGCAGGGCGAAGACCTGTCGCCGGAAGAGCAGCAGGCCCAGGTCCGCAACCTGTCCAAGATGATCGACGAAGGCACCACGGCCGACGCCACCAACTTCGCCCAGTTCCAGCCGGTGATGGACGTGGCGGGCAAGATTGCGGCACTGCGCTTCGTGTTCCCGCCTTACCAGGTGGGTCCGTACTCGGATGGCACGCAGACGGTGGATGTGCCCGCAGCCGTGTTGTTGCCGCATGTGGCGGCGGATTATCGGGGCCTGTTCGCGAGCCCCTGAAACACAGGAGGTCAGTGATGGATGCGGGGCTGCAACGACGTGTGGAAGCACTGCTGCAGGAGGCCGATATCACCCCTGGCGGTGACCGGCCGCAGGACCTGGACATCCTCGACCCGCGCTTTTATGCGCGGGTGCTGGCCGACGGCTCGCTCGGTCTGGGTGAGAGTTACATGGATGGATGGTGGCAGGCGCATTCGCTGGATGGCCTGCTCACCCATCTGCTGGATGCACGGCTGGATGAACGCGTGCATGGCAGCGGCGAAGTCTGGGATGCGCTCAAGGCCAAGCTCTTCAACCTGCAGAGTGGGCATGGCAGCTACGAGGTCGGCAAGCGTCATTACGACCTGGGCAACGATCTTTACCGGGCCATGCTTGGCAAGCGGCTGGTCTACAGCTGCGGATACTGGCGCAACGCCAGCAGTCTGGACGACGCGCAGGAAGCCAAGCTCGAACTGATCTGCCGCAAGCTCGGCCTGCAACCGGGCATGCGTGTGCTGGATATCGGCTGTGGTTGGGGTGAGGCTCTCAAGTTCGCTGCCGAGCGCTATGGCGTGCAGGGCGTCGGCGTGACCATCTCGCAGGAGCAGGCCGGGTTTGCCCGTGAGCTGTGTGCTGGCCTGCCGATCGAGATACGCCTGCAGGACTACCGCGAGCTGGACGAACATTTCGACGCCGTGTTCTCGGTGGGCATGTTCGAGCATGTCGGGGTCAAGAATTATCGCAGCTACTTCGAGGTTACCCGGCGCTGCCTGGGCGAGCAGGGTTTGTTCCTGCTGCACAGCATTGGCACCAACGTCAGCCGCGACCGCACCGACCCGTGGATCGCCAAATACATCTTCCCCAACTCGATGCTGCCTTCGGCCGCGCAGATCACCCATGCCATGGAAGGGCTGTTCGTGCTGGAGGACTGGCACAACTTCGGCACCGACTACGACCGCACCCTGCAGGCCTGGCGCGACAACGTGGAAGCGGCCTGGGAGCAACTGGACGCGCGCTACGACGAGCGCTTCAGGCGCATGTGGCGCTTCTACCTGGCCGCCTCGATGGCGACTTTCCGCACCCGACACTCGCAGCTGTGGCAATTGCTGCTGTCGCCACGTGGGGTTCGGGAGGGATATCTGTCGCCACGCTGAACGCGGAGCGCTGTAACCGTAAAACTGTTTTAGAAGTTTATATTACACATGTGTATTATCTGCCTCATTCCTCGATGAGCCGGATAGCCCATGAGCAGCTTCGACGCGACCGAAACCCGGATTGATGCCACCTGCGCCCGCTGGCCGGGGTTCCCGCGTGAACCGGCGGTGCTGGTGCGCCTGGTCAAGGGCATCTACAAGACCGTACACGACCGCGCCAACGCGGTGCTGCGTGATTTCGACCTGAGCCACGCCGAATACAACATCCTGATGATGTTGTACGGCACGCCGGATCACCCGCTGACGCCATCGGAGCTAGCCGAGGCCGCCACAGAGAAGTCGGCCAACATCACCCGGCTCACCGACCAGCTGTGCAACAAGGGCCTGCTGGAGCGGATTCCGGACACCAATGACCGGCGCAAGCTGGGCCTGCACCTGACCGACAAAGGCCTGGCCTGCATCCAGAGTCTGCTTCCGGAGATGGCGGAGCTGCTGACCCTGCAGGTGCAGGGTCTGGATGAGGGTGAGCAGCACCAGCTCGAACGGCTGCTGAAAAAGATGCTGGGCGGCATCGAGGCCATCTGAGCGCGCCATGTCTTCCATCCCATCATCGACAAGTGCGCCGGCGGCGCCTTGGTACGCTGGCATGCGCGGCTTCCTCAAGGGCGAAGCCGACACCTGGCTGTTCGTGTTGCGAACGACCGTGGCGTTCTTCCTGACCGGTTGGCTGGCGATGCGCTTGCAGTTGCCGCAGCCGGGCACGGCAATGATGACCACGGTCATCGTCATGCACCGGCAAAGCGGCATGGTGCTGGCCAAGGCCTTCTACCGGGTACTCGGCACCTTCGCCGGGGCAGCAGGTGCGCTGTTGATCGTGGGCCTGTTTCCGCAACAGCGAGAGCCGTTCCTGCTGTTGATGGCGCTATGGATCGCCGGCTGCACTGCCGGGGCCACCCTGCATCGCAACTTCAAGTCTTATGCCTTCGTGCTGGCCGGTTATACCGCTGCGATCATCGCCTTGCCGGTGATCTCCACCCATCCGGGGCAGGTCTTCGACTCGGCGGTAGCGCGTATCAGCGAAGTACTGTTGGGCCTGCTGGTGACCGCTGTGATCAGCGACACGTTGTTCCCGGTGCGCCTGCGTGACACCTTGCGCGCAGCAATCAACAGCCAGTACGAGAACTTCCTTGGCTTCATGCGCGGCGCCTTGCTTGGCGAGGTCCCGCGCGAGCGCATGGAGCAGGCGCATCTGCGCGTGGTTCGCGACGCGGTGGCGCTGGAAGACCTGCGCAGCTCGGTGATCTTCGAAGACGGTGAAGCCCGCGCCCGCAGCGCGCACCTGCAGCACTTCAACCAGCGCTTCATGGCGGCATCGACTACGTTCCAGTCCTTGCACCATCTGATCAACCGTCTGTTGCGTCAGCCTGATCCATCCGCGGGTCTGGCATTGCAGTCCTTGTACAAGCCTCTGGGCACGGCCCTGCAATCCAGCGAACAGTCGCCGGCGCAACTGGCGGAGCAGATCAATGCAGTACGCAGAGGCCTGACGGCGCGATCAGTCGAGTTGCGCGATGCCATGAGTGATGTCGCACACATCGAAGACTTCGATGTCGGTGCGCAGTTGTTGCGGCGCTTCGTGAAGGAGCTCGAGCACTACGTGCATGCACGCCGGCAGCTGACCCTGCAGATCGCACCCACCGAAGACGATGCGCGCGCGCATTTCACCCGCGGCAATGATTACCTCGGCGCCGCAGTAGCATTCACTCGTACCGCCATCACCATGTTGCTGCTTGGCGCGCTGTGGGCCGCCAGCGGCTGGGCGATGGCGGTCAACGTGATGTTGTTGGCGACCATCTTCTCCGGCCTGTTCGCCACCATGCCGAACGCAGCGCGTATCACCGGGAGGGTAGCCTGGGGGTATCTGCTCGGCGTGATCGCGGCCTATGTCTGCGATTACATGGTGCTGACCCGGATGGAGGGCTTCACCCTGCTGGTTGCGGGGTTGCTGCCGTTCTTCATGGTCGGCCCCTATATGGTCAGTCGGCCCAAGCTGTCGGTATTCGGTCTTGGCTACACGATGGGTCTGGTCAATATCCTTGCCATCACCAGCGTGCATGCGTTTGATCCGGTGCGCTTTTTCAACGAAGGCACCTCGCAGATGATGGCGATGGGTGCGGCGGTGCTGAGCTTCGCCCTGATGCCACCGCTGGTAGGAACGGCGTGGTTGCGACGGCGGCAGATGGCTGGCTTGCGCGCGCAGGTTGGGTTGGCTGCACAGGCACCGCTGCGTGGACTCCAGCACCGCTTCGAGAGCATCAACAGCGATCTGTTGCACCAGATCGTCACCCATACCGCAGCAGGCAGCCAGGAGTCACGCGAGCAGCTGGCCTGGGCCTTGGCAGTCAATGAAACGGGACGCGCCCTGATCCACCTGCGGCAGGATGTTGCACGTGAGCCGGCATCAACGCAGCTGCACCTGCATGTGGATTCGGTGGTGCAGGCCTTGGCCGATTTCTTCGCCATGCCGGATGCGAAGGCATGGCAGCGCGCCGATGCTGCGCTGACCCAGGCGATCGCGCTGGCCCGCATGCAGGCTGTTGCCGGTGGTGTTGCTGCGCGAGTGCTGCTGCATCTGCGCCTTGTGCGATTGGCGATGGTGGATGACAGCTCGGTCATGGCGACCTATATCGCGCCAGCGGATCACATTCTGGAGACACCCCGTCATGCCCATTGAAATCGCATTCGCCGGAACCCTGTTTCCCGGCCTGCTGCTGTTGTTCCTGCTGGTCTGCGTCGCGCTATGGGCGTTGGACACGCTGGCTGGTCGTCGCGGTTGGTATCGCAATGTCTGGCATCCGGCCCTGTTCCGTACCGCGATCTTCATCTGTCTGTTTGGTGGCTTCGGCCTGCTGCTGTTCTGAGAATTCCCATGACCCCCAAAGTCCAATCCATCCTTCGTTTCTCCATAACCGCCGTGGTGGTGGTGATTGCCGCCCTGATCGCGATGGCGATGTGGCGCCATTACATGTACTCGCCATGGACCCGCGAAGGTCGCCTGCGTGCGGAAGTGGTGCGCGTGGCGCCGGATGTCTCCGGCCCTGTCAGCACGGTAGCCGTGCGTGATAACCAGTTGGTGAAGCGTGGCGACGTGCTCTATCAGATCGATCCGGCGCGCTACCAGAACGCCTTGAACCAGGCGCGCGGTAACCTGGCCGCCGCCCAGGCTTCCGCGCGAGCCGCGGGCGCAAGCATCCAGGTAGCGGCGGCGGGAGCTGCACAGCAGAGTGCAAATGCCAGTCGCTACGAGCAGCAGTACGAGCGGCGCCAGCGCATTACCGGCAGCTTGATCTCCGAAGAAGCGCGTACCGATGCGCTCAGTGCTGCGCAGGCCGCACGCGCCGGTGTTGCCCAGGCGCAGGCCAGTCGCCAACAGGCCAGTGCGTCGCAGCAGCAGGCTTTGGCTGCAGTGGAGCAGGCGCAGGCGGCATTGGATACGGCCGAATTGAACCTGGAGCGCACCCAGGTGCGGGCGCCGGTGGATGGCTATGTGACCAATCTGGAAGTGCGGCAGGGCGACTATGCCACCGCTGGTGCGGCAAAGTTGGCGGTGATCGATACCAATTCGTTCTGGGTCTACGGCTATTTCGAAGAGACCAAGTTGGCGCAGCTGCATGTGGGTGATGGCACGCGCGTGCAGCTGATGAGCGGGCAGGAGCTGCACGGGCATATCGAAAGCATCTCGCATGGCATCACCGATGCGGACAGCCCGACCGGCAGCGACCTGCTGGCGAACGTGAACCCGACCTACAACTGGGTGCGCTTGGCGCAGCGGATTCCGGTGCGGATCAAATTGGATGCGGGCTCGTTTGCGAAGGGTGTTGTGCTGGCCAATGGCATGACTGCTACGGTGATTGTGGAGCGCGGGCGGTAGGCTTGGTTGAACCTTCTCGCTGACTGCTCGTTGGTTGTGCGAAGTCCAGAGCATAGAGCCAGAAGCACAAAGCCAGAAGCACAAAGCCAGAAGCACAAAGCCCCCTCATCCGCCCTCCGGGCACCTTCTCCCGCTTGCGGGAGAAGGGAAAGCGGGATGCTGCTTGAGCTGAAGGCTCGCCGCGCAATGCATGCGCGCAAACAATGCATAAGACCCCCGCGGTGCCCGACCACTCCCTTCTCCCGCGTGCGGGAGAAGGTGCCCGGAGGGCGGATGAGGGTGGCTTTTGATCTACCGCACGAAGCAAAAGAAAACGCCCGGCAAAGCCGGGCGTTTTCATTCCAACAAAACCAGCGACTGCTTACTTGGCAGCAGCGCCGGTGGTCAAACCACGCTTCTCCAGCAGCGGCTCGATCTGCGGCTCGTGGCCGGCGAAGTTGCGGAACAGCTCCATCGCATCAACGCTGCCGCCCTTGGACAGCAGGGTCTTGCGGAAATGGTCGCCGTTGGCGCGCGACAGGCCGCCATTTTCGCGGAACCACTTCTGGGTATTGGCGTCCAGCACTTCCGACCAGATGTAGGCGTAGTAGCCAGCCGAGTAGCCGCCCATGATGTGGCTGAAGTACGGGGTCTTGTAGCGCGGCGGGACCGGCGCGTAATAGATGCCGTCCTTGACCAGCGCTTCATGCTCGAACTTCATCACGTCCTTCGGTGCCGGGATCTGACCAACACCGATCTGGTGCCAGTTCTGGTCCAGCATTGCTGCGCCCAGGTACTCGGTGGTGGCAAAGCCCTGGTTGAACTTGGACGCGGCGATCACCTTGTCCAGCAGCGCCTGCGGCATGGCCGAGCCGTTCTGGTAGTGCTTGGCGTAGTTGGCCAGGATGGTCGGCTCGTCGGACCACATCTCGTTGACCTGCGAGGGGAACTCGACGAAGTCACGCGGCACCGCGGTGCCGGCGAAGTACGGGTACTTCACGTCCGAGAACATGCCGTGCAGCGCATGGCCGAATTCGTGGAAGGTGGTGGTCACTTCGTCCCAGGTCAGCAGGGTCGGCTTGCCGGCCGGCGGCTTGGGGATGTTGAGGTGGTTGGCGACCACCGGCTTGTCGCCGGTCAGGCCCGACTGCGACACGTAGGCATTCATCCATGCACCGCCACGCTTGGACTCGCGTGCATACGGATCGAAGATGAAGATCGCCAGCTGGCTGCCGTCGGCGTCGAACACGTCATAGACGGTGACGTCCTCGTGGTAGACCGGCAGGTCGCTGCGCTGCTTGAAGCTCAGGCCGAATTCCTTGCCGGCGGCGAAGAACACGCCGTTCTCCAACACGTTCTTCAGCTCGAAGTAGGGCTTGAGCTGCGACTCGTCGAAGTTGTACTTGGCCTGGCGCACCTTCTCGCTGTAGAAGGCCCAGTCCCACGGCTGCAGCTCGAACGTCGGCTTGCCAGCGGCTTTCTGCTCGCTGTCGATCATCGCCTGCAGGTCGGCGGCTTCGCGCTTGGCGTTGGTGACGGCGGCCGGAGCCAGCTGGCCCAGCATCGCATTGACTGCTTCCGGGGTCTTGGCGGTCTGGTTGCCCAGCGAGTAGCTGGCGAAGTTCGGGAAGCCCATCAGTGCGGCCTTCTCTGCGCGCAGGGTCATGATGCGCGACACCAGCGCGGTGTTGTCGTACTCGCCACCCTTGCTGCCACGCGAGATCGAGGCTTCGTAGATCTTCTGGCGCAGCTCGCGGTTGGCCAGGTTGGTCAGCGGCGGCTGGCCAGTGGTGTTGAGCAGGGCGATGACATACTTGCCATCCAGCTTGCGGGCCTTGGCGGCTTCGGCGGCAGCAGCGATCTGCTCGGCCGACAGGCCGTCCAGCTGCTTGACGTCATCGACGACGATGAAAGAGGCGTTGACCTCGGCCAGCACGTTCTGGCTGAACTTGGTGCCCAGGTTGGCCAGCTCGGCGTTCATCGCCTTGAGCTTGGCCTTGTCGGCGTCGGACAGCTTGGCGCCGGAGCGGACGAAGTTGTCGTGGTACTTCTCGACCAGACGCAGGCTTTCCGCATCCAGGCCCAGCTTGGTGCGGTTGTTGTACAGGGTCTCGATACGCGAGAACAGCTTGCCGTTGAGGTTGATGGCATCGCTGTGCGCGGCGAACTTGGCCGAATAGTCGGCCTGCAGCTTCTTGCGCGCGTCGTTGGTGTCGGCGCCAATCAGCGCGAAGAACACGGTGGTGGCACGGTCGAGCACGGCGCCGCTGTTTTCCAGCGCGACCAGGGTGTTTTCAAAGGTGGGGGCGGCCGGGTTGTTGGCGATCGCTTCCACTTCCTGCAACTGCTGGGCCATGCCAGCGTCGAAGGCCGGTGCGAAGTCGGCATCCTTGATCTTGTCGAACTGCGGGTAGTGCAGCGGCAGCGGGCTTTCAGCGAAGAACGGATTGGCCTGCTGGGCTGACTGGGTGGTCGCAGTGGTTGCGACCTGGCTGTAGGCCGGCAGGGCAAGACCCAGGGTCGCGGCAAGGGCGAGGGCGAGACGGGTGTTCAAGGCGGAAACTCCGGTAAAAGACTGATCTTTCAGGGTACCTGCAGGCGCGCCCGTAGGGGTGTGTCGAATGGCAGGGTTGCGCTGAAAGGCCACATCTTGCATGCCGTTGGCGCCGTGATGGCGTACGCTGGCCGTCCTGTCAGGAGCCGCGCCATGCCCAATGCCTTTGATTTCGAGCTGACCGCCCTGGATGGCCGTCCGCTGCCGCTGGCCGCCTTTGATGGCAAGGTGCTGCTGATAGTGAACACAGCGTCCAAATGCGGCTTCACCCCGCAGTACGAGGGGCTGGAGCAGCTGTGGCAGGCGCTGGGCCCGCAGGGGCTGGTGGTGCTGGGCTGCCCCTGCGACCAGTTCGGTCACCAGGAGCCGGGCGATGCCGCCGCCATCCAGGACTTCTGCAGCATCAATTACGGGGTCAGTTTCCCGCTGTCGGCCAAACTCAAGGTCAACGGGGCCGACGCTGATCCGCTATGGCAGTGGCTGCAGCGGCAAAAGCGGGGCGCACTGGGCATTGCCGCGATCAAATGGAACTTCAGCAAGTTCCTGATCGGCCGCAACGGGCAGGTGCTTGCCCGCTACGCGCCGACCGCGCGCCCGGAGGCGCTGGAAGCGGATATCAAGGCGGCGCTGTAAGCGTCGTCGTGTGGGAGCGGCGTAAGCCGCGAAGCTCGCAGAACCGCCCAACTCGGCGGCAACGCCAGCTTCGCGGCTTGCGCCGCTCCCACAGATCTTCTTATTTCTCTACGAAAGCGCGCTCGAACACGTAGTGACCCGGGGTGCCGATGCGGGTGGAGACCTCAAAGCCACGTGCATCCAGCACGGTGCGCAGGTCGGCCAGCATCTGCGGGCTGCCGCAGATCATGAAGCGATCATTGGCCGGATCCAGCTGCGGCAGGCCAAGTGCTTCCTGCATCTGCCCGCTTTCCATCAGCGAGGTCAGGCGGCCCTGGTTGGGGAAGGGCTCGCGGGTAACCGCCGGGTAGTACAGCAACTTGTCGCGGACGATATCGCCGAGGATCTCGTCGTTCGGCAGCTCCTGCTCGAAGTACTCGCGGTAGGCGAGGTCCTTCTCGTAGCGCACACCGTGGCAGACGATCACCTTGTCGAAGCGCTCGTAGGTTTCCGGGTCCTTGACCACGCTCAACCAAGGCGCCAGGCCGGTGCCGGTGCCCAGCAGGTAGAGGTTCTTGCCAGGATGCAGATCGCTGATCAGCAGGGTGCCGGTGGGCTTCTTGCCGACCAGTACCTTGTCGCCGGGCTTGAGGTGCTGCAGGCGCGAGGTCAGCGCACCTTCCTGCACCTTGATGCTGAAGAAGTGCAGCTGCTCTTCCCAGTTGGCGCTGGCGATGGAGTAGGCACGCAACACCGGGCGGGCGCCTTCGTTTTCGTTTTCCAGCCCGATCATCACGAACTGGCCATTCTCGAAGCGGAAGCCGCTGTCGCGGGTGGTGGAGAAGCTGAAGTAGGCGTCCGTCCAGTGACGGACCTCAAGCACCGTTTCGGCGCCAAAAGCGGAAGACATGCCGTGATTCGTAGATTGGAGACCGGTCTATTCTAGCCGATTTCCCATAAATGGGAATGAATCTCATTTGACCGAAGTATGGGTAGTGCCGAGCCATGCTCGGCAAGGGCTTTACCGGTAGAGCCCCTGCCGAGCATGGCTCGGCACTACAGGTGGGCTCTCTGCCGAGCATGGCTCGGCACTACATGTGGTGGCTTACCTATAGCCCGCTGCCTGCAGCTCGAACAACTCCGCATAGCGCCCGCCTTCGATCATCAGTTCTTCGTGAGTGCCGCTGGCTTCGATGCGGCCGTCGGCCAACACCAGGATGCGGTCGGCCATGCGTACCGATGAGAACCGGTGCGAGATCAGCACCGCTGTGCGGTTGTCGGACAGCTCCTTGAAGCGCTGGAACACCTCGAACTCCGCCCGCGCATCCAGGGCTGCGGTCGGTTCGTCGAGGATCATCACCTGCGCGTCGCGCATATAGGCGCGGGCGATGGCGATCTTCTGCCACTGGCCGCCGGACAGGTCCACGCCGGTCTTGAAGCGGCGGCCGATCAGCTGGTCGTAGCCAGCGGGCAGGGCGTCGATCACTTCATCGGCCAGCGCGCGCCGCGCCGCGTTCTGTATGCGGTCCTTGTCGTACATCGACTCCACCAGACCGACGCCGATGTTCTCGCCGGCGGACAGGTGATAACGCACGAAATCCTGGAAGATCACGCCCATATTTGCGCGCAGGTCATCCAGGTCGTAATCGCGCAGGTCGCGGCCATCGAGCAGGATGCGGCCCTCGTCCGGGTCGTACAGGCGCGCCAGCAGTTTGACCAGTGTGGTCTTGCCGGCGCCGTTCTCGCCGACCAGGGCGATGACTTCACCCGCCTGCAGATGGAAACTGAGGTTGCGTACCGCCCAGCGCTCGGCATCGGGGTAACGGAAGCCAACGTTGTCGAACACGAAGCCTTCGCGGATCGGGCGCGGTATCGCCACTGCATCCGGGCGTGAGCGGATCTCCGGTTCGATGGCATAGAACGAGAACAGGTCATCCAGGTACAGCGCCTGCCCGGCGACCTGCGAGAAGCCGGTGAGCAGGCCTTCCAGCAACTGGCGCAGGCGCAGGAAACTGCCGGACAGGAAGGTCAGGTCGCCGATGCTGAAGTCGCCGCGGATGGTGCGCCAGGCGATGTACCCATAGGCAGCGTAATAGCCAAGCGTGCCCAGGGCGGCCAGCAGCGTGCCCCAGAAGGCGCGTTTGCGGGCCAGTGCGCGGTTGGCCTTGTAGAAGCGTTCGGCCAGCAGTTTGTAGCGGTCGATCAGGAAGCGGTTGAGGTTGAAGATCTTCACCTCCTTGGCCGTTTCCACGCTGGCGCCAACCTGGCGCAGGTAATCAAGCTGGCGGCGCTCGGGCGTCCAGCTGAAGTTGAGCGAATAGCCCAGGGTGTTGAAATGCGATTCGCCAATGAAGGCCGGGACCAGGGCAATTGCCAGCAGCACGATCAGCCACGGCGCATATACCACTAGGCCGGCGGCAAAACTTATGACGGTGATGGTGTCCTGCACCTGCCCGAACAGTTGGCTCATCAAACTCATGCGGCCCATGGTCTGGCGGCGTGCGCGGTCCAGCTTGTCCTGTAGGTCGGGGTCCTCGAAATCTTCCAGATCGAGTTCGGCGGCATGCTCCATCAACCGTACGCTGGTTGCATTGGTGAACAGCTCGGAGAGCAGTGAATCGGCGTAGCTGATCAGCCGGCCGAGCAGGTCCGAGCCGATCGCGATGGCCAATTCCAGCAACAGCAGTTCAAGCAGGGTGTTGAGATGACCGCTGGAGAACGCCTCTGCCAGTGGCGGCATCGGGCCTGCGCCGGCCAGGCGCACCGCTTCATCGATGATCAGCTTGCCCACATACAGCATCGCCACCGGCATCAAGGCGCGGACCAGGCGCAGGCCGAGGCTGGCGAGTGTCAGCCAACGGCTGGTCTGCCACACCTGCCGCAGGAAGGGCGGCAGGTTGCGCATCGCATCGACGCGCTCGCGGAAGCTGGGTTTCTTGGCGGGAGCGGGCTCGGGGTGTGGCATGTGTGGCTCAAGCGGCGAGGTGCGGGTTCAGGTTACCCGCAAATGCACTGGCCCCGGTGCATCAGTGGGCTCAACCGTCCTTGCCGAGGTCGATATCGCCCATTTGCGCATCGTCGCGACCATCTGGGTTGTCACGGACAGCCTCGCCGGCGGCACCGAACGAGCGTTTGCCACTGTCGACGTTGAGATGATTGATCACCTTGTGCACGCCTTCGATGGCCGCAACAACGGTCTCGACCTTGTGCTTCGCATCGGTGCTGGGTACATCGCCGGACAAGGTCACCTGACCGTCTTTGACCTGGGCCAGCACCTGCGACGTCTCGGATTGTTGGCCAAGGGTACGGACGACGTCATCGCCGATCAGGGTGTCGGAGCGTTCTGCGGACATGGTTGGGTCCTGTTGAAACGGGACTTCCAAGATGGCCGATGCAGTGTGAGTTTGGTGTTACCGGGGCTTCGCTCCCTCCCTTTGCCGCAGGCAAGGGGAGGGCCGGGGAGGGGTGCCTTGGCTTTGGTTCTTGCTCTACCTCAACTCCGCGGCCCTTCCGGCGGCGGGGGCTCCGATGACTGCAAGGCCACTGGCAGATGCCAACCAAAATGCATCGCCATCATCCGCAGGCCAAAACACAGTCCAGCACCTACCAGGGCGCACGGCAACGGCGGCAAGCCCAGCCAATAACCGACGGCGACCACGGCAGCACCGGCCAACGCCGCAACCGCATACAACTCGGCCTGCAAGACCAGCGGCACCTGTGCCAGCAGCACATCACGGGCAATGCCGCCGCCAATGCCAGTCAACATGCCCAAGGCAGCCGCCATCGGCGGGTCGATGCCATACGCCAGTGCCTTCTGCGTACCGGCCACGGCAAACAAAGCCAGCCCCATCGCATCGAACATCCGCACCGGGTACTGCATGCGCTCGATCAGCGGCGCCCAGAAGAAGGTGACGACGCCAGCGGCCAAGGTGATCGCCGGGTAGCGCCAGTCGCTGATGGCCGCCACGGGGGTAGCGCCGATCAGCAGGTCGCGGGTCATGCCGCCGGCCAGTGCCGCCGCGAACGACAGCACCAGCACGCCGAAGATATCCAGCCGTCGGCGCACACCCATCGTCGCCCCGGACAGGGCGAAGACGAAGGTGCCGATGAGGTCGAGGATCAGTACAAGGGTTCCCATGCGCCGTATTGTGCGGTGTGGCGCCGGCTGCGGCCATCAGTCCGGTCTGGATTGATGGCCTTGGGTTCGCCATTCGATCAGGGCAGCGGGGGCAGCAGGCTGGCGCCGAGTCGGTTCCAGGCGTTGATCACCGCCACGGCCATGCTCAGGTCGCTGATGCCCTTGTCGTCGAAATGCGGCCTCAACGCGTCGAAGGCGGTCTGCGAGGGCGCGCCATCCGGCAGCCGGGTCATCGCCTCGGCCCAGCCCAGGGCGGCGCGCTCGCGCTCATCGAAAAAGCGGCTTTCATGCCAGGCCGGCAGGGTGTCCAGCTTGCGTGGCTCGATGCCGGCCTTGCGCAGTGCGGTGGCATGCATGTCCATGCAGTAGCCGCAGCCGTTGATCTGCGATACGCGCAGGAACACCAGCTCCTGCAGTTCGTGGTCGATGGAGCTGTCATGCACGGCCTTGCTGGTGGCCAGCAGACCCTTGAAGGCATCGGCGGCAAGGCGGGTGTAGGGCACGCGTGGGAAGGTGGTAGCGGACATCAGGTTTCTCCAGACAGCCACGATGGCCGTCTTTCGTTACAAGGACGCAGCAGCGGCTTCGTGCGTGACAAGCGGGGGCAACTTTTCTGGATTGAGCACGCTGTAGAGGGCTGCGATGCGCCCATCCACCACTTCGATGGTGGTGAATGACGCCAACCTGCCTTCGGCGAAGCGCAGGATTGCCAGTTCGCCGTTGACGTAGCCAAGTTGGGCGGGCAGGGCAGCACCGCGGCGGGCGATGGCCCAGTACAGGCGGCCGATGCGCTCGGCGCCCCGCAGTGGGCGGATGGCAGCGGTGACGATGCCGCCACCGTCGGGGAACTGGGTGGCATTGGCATGCAGCAGGGCCTGGATGGCGGGGCTGTCGCCACGCTGGGCCGCGTCCATGAAGCGCTGCAGCAGCTGCCTATGCTGTGCCGGCGCCGGCTGGAAGCGTGGTGCACCTGCCTGCAGGCGCTGCTTGGCCCGACGCACCAGTTGCCGGCAGTTGGCCTCGCTGTGGCCAAGCAGGCTGCCGATCTGGCGGTAGTCGTGGTCGAAGGCTTCTTTCAGCAGGAAAGCGGCGCGCTCGTCCGGGCTCAGTTGCTCCAGCAGGGTCAGGAAGGCGACGGAGACTTCGTTGGCGACGGCGTGGATCTGTGCAGGATCGGATGCGGTGTCGGGCGGCAGTTCGACCTGCAATGGTTCCGGGAGCCACGGGCCGGGGTAGTGCTCGCGCTCACGCTTGGCCGCGCGCAGGCGGTCCAGGCTGAGTCGGGTGGTGGCGGTGACGAGCCAGGCCTCGGCGTCGCGGATGTCGGAGGTGTCGCTGCCCGCCCAGCGCAGCCAGGCGTCCTGCAACACGTCCTCGGCATCGGCGCGGCTGCCCAGCATGCGGTAGGCCAGTGCCAGCAGGCGCGGGCGATGGGTCTGGAAGGTGGTTTCGGGGTTCATACGGGCAGGACGGCGTGGGGCGGGCTGGCGTGACAGCGCCACTTTGCCTGAACAAGGTCCAGCTTTTGTGGGAGCGGCGTGAGCCGCGAAGCTGGAGATCTGTCCGTTCACCGGCTTCGCGGCTGACGCCGCTCCTACAACCAAGGGCGGGCGGCACTGCGCGGCTCCAAGGCGTAAAATGGTGGGCTGAACCCCCGCCAGCCTTCAGCAAGCGAGCAAGCCGTGACATCGATCAAGCAGGAAGACCTCATCCAGTCCGTCGCCGACGCACTGCAGTACATCTCGTACTACCACCCGGTCGACTACATCAAGAACCTCTCCGCTGCCTATGAGCGCGAAGAGTCGCCGGCGGCCAAAGAGGCCATCGCGCAAATCCTGATCAACTCGCGCATGTGCGCCGAAGGCCATCGGCCGATCTGCCAGGACACCGGCATCGTCACCGTGTTCCTGGAAATCGGCATGAACGTGCGCTGGGACGACGCCACCATGGGCGTCGAGGACATGGCCAATGAGGGCATCCGCCGCGCCTACGCCTACCCGGACAACAAGCTGCGCGCCTCGGTGCTGGCTGATCCGGCCGGCAAGCGCACCAATACCAAGGACAACACCCCGGGTGTGGTCAACGTCAAGGTCGTGCCGGGTAATACGGTCGATGTGATCGTCGCCGCCAAGGGTGGCGGTTCGGAGGCCAAGAGCAAGTTCGCCATGCTCAACCCGTCCGATTCCATCGTCGACTGGGTGCTCAAGACCGTGCCGACCATGGGCGCCGGCTGGTGCCCGCCGGGCATGCTCGGCATCGGCATCGGCGGCACCGCCGAGAAGGCGATGCTGCTGGCCAAGGAATCGCTGATGGAGCCGATCGACATCACCGATCTGCAGGCCCGTGGTGCTTCCAACCGTGCCGAGGAGCTGCGCCTGGAGCTGTACGAGAAGGTCAACGCACTCGGCATTGGCGCGCAGGGCCTGGGCGGCCTGACCACGGTGCTCGACATCAAGGTCAAGGATTTCCCGACCCACGCTGCCAACTTGCCGATCGCGATGATCCCGAACTGTGCGGCTACCCGCCATGCGCACTTCACCCTGGATGGCAGCGGCCCGGTGATGCTGGACCCGCCGTCGCTGGAAGACTGGCCGAAGCTGACCTACGACGCCTCCAAGGGCACCCGCGTCGATCTGGACAACATCACCCCGGAAGAAGTGGCTGCATGGAAGCCGGGCCAGACCTTGCTGCTCAATGGCAAGCTGCTGACTGGCCGCGACGCCGCGCACAAGCGCATGGTCGAGATGCTCAACAAGGGTGAGCAGCTGCCGGTGGACCTGAAGGGCCGCTTCATCTATTACGTCGGCCCGGTTGATCCGGTGCGTGACGAAGTGGTGGGCCCGGCCGGCCCGACCACCGCGACCCGCATGGACAAGTTCACCCGCCAGATCCTCGAGCAGACCGGCCTGCTGGGCATGGTCGGCAAGGCCGAGCGCGGCCCGGCGGCGATCGAGGCGATCCGTGACAACAAGTCGGCCTACCTGATGGCGGTCGGTGGTTCGGCCTATCTGGTGTCCAAGGCGATCAAGGCTTCCAAGGTGGTCGGCTTTGCTGACCTGGGCATGGAAGCCATCTACGAATTCACCGTGCAGGACATGCCGGTGACCGTGGCGGTCGACTCCACCGGCGAATCGGTGCACAAGACTGGTCCCCGCGAATGGCAGGCACGCATCGGCAAGATTCCGGTGATCGTCGAGTAATCGACACCTGTCACTGGTGATGCAATGACGGCCCGGGCTATGCTCGGGCCGTCGTCGTTTTCAAGGACTGTTCGATGCACCGGTTCCAATGGTTGTTTGCCTGTGTGGTGTTGTTGCTCGGAGCTTGTGCGAGTGATGGTGGAGGTTGGGGTAACGCGCCGCGCAATGACCCGGCAGCCTGCGTGAACTATTGCCAGAATGCCTATCAGCGCTGCAACGCCAACCCCAGCGGCTACGGTGATTGCGGCGATGCGAACCGCGGCAACCAGTGCGACAAGATCACCAATCCGGAGCTGCGCGGCGCCTGCCAGACCTCGCAGGCGTTCTGCCAGAACCGGTCTGCCGCCTCGGTGTGCGGAGAGCGCTTGAACAGCTGCATGAACAGCTGCAACTGAACCGACCGATAGCTTCAGCGAGCCTGTAGTGCCGAGCCATGCTCGGCAGAGGCTTTGCCGGGGAAGCATCAAATCATCAGCTTCGCGGCTTAGGCCGCTCCCACATTCCGTGGCTGATGGGGTGCAGGGAAATCCCCTGCCGAGCATGGCTCGGCACTACGCCCTCCCTTTGCCGTAGGCAAGGGGAGGGTTGGGGAGGGGGCATTTGGTTTTTGCTGTTGCTGTGGCGGTTGGTTCATCAACTTCGCGTCTTACGCCGCTCCTGCAAGTGCGGTGTCTGGCCTGGTTAGAATGTCTCTTTCCAGCCGGGGATTCCGCGCATGTCGGTTGTTTTGTATGGATCGCAAAGTACAGCGTCGTTGGTGGTGCATTGGTTGCTGATCGAGCTCGGCGTTGAGCATGAACTGCGCCAGCTCGACTTTGAACGCGGTGAGCAGAAGTCAGCGGAATTCCTGGCGATCAATCCGGCCGGTCGTGTGCCCGCGTTGATCATCGATGGTCAGGTGCTAACCGAGTCCGGTGCCATTGCCATGCAGCTGGCCGATCTGTATCCGCAGGCAGGGCTGGCGCCCGCACCGGGTACGGTTGCGCGCGGGGACTATTACCGCTGGATGTGCTTCTGCATCTACACCTTGATGCCCGCGTATCGTGGCTGGTTCTACCCGCAGGAGCCGGCCGGTGAGGCGAATGCAGACGAGGTGAAACTGCGCGCTCGCGCCCAGTTGGAAGCGGCCTGGCAGCAAGTGGCTGAGCACCTGGCCGCGCACGGGCCCTACATGCTGGATGAGCAGCTGAGTGTGGTTGATTTCATGCTGACCATGCTGATGCGCTGGAGCCGGAACATGCCGCGGCCTACCGATAGCTGGCCAGTGCTGGCAGCGCATGCTGCGCGGATGAAAGCGCGGCCAGCCTTCGCCGAGGTGTATCGGCGTGAGGGGATTGATGATTGGTGGTGAGTGGGCGGTGGTATGCAGGATGAAGCGTAGACATTTGTGGCTTCGCGGCTGACGCCGCTCCCACAAGAGCAAAAGCCTGGATCGCTCAATCCACGTGGTCCTCGAACTTGCGCCCGCCCTGGAACGGCATCAGGTGTTGCTTGATGATGCCGTTCGGTACTGTCTCCAGCTTCATCACGCCGTACTCCTGCGGCCATTGCGTCTGGTCGCGCGGCAGCTTGAAGGTGCCCATCAGCATGTCCACCAGCGGCAGGTGGATGGCGTAGTTGACGTCGATGTACTCCTGCTGACGGGCGTGGTGCCAATGGTGGTAGCGCGGTAATACCAGCAGGTACTCCAGCCAGCCGAAGCGGATGCCGAGATTGGCATGTGCCAGCACCGCCTGCAGGCCGACCAGGATCACGTAGGCATTCACTGCCGAGGTGGAGAAGCCGAGGATCAGCAATGGCAGCAGGACCGCACTGCGGGTCAGCACGATCTCGACGAAATGTACGCGTGAGCCGGCCAGCCAATCCATGTGCCGGCTGGAGTGGTGCACCGCGTGGAAGCGCCAGAGCCAGGGAATGTTGTGGTAGGCGCGGTGCAGCAACGCCTGCGCCATGTCGGCGACGAAGACTGCGATCAGGAACTGCGCCCACACCGGCAGTGACTGGATCGCCGCTTTCAACGACGGAAAGGCTGCCAGACCGGCAATCGTCGAGGTGGAAGCGGTCACCAGGATCAGGATGAACTGCACCAGTACATGGCTCATGAAGAAGTAGGCCACGTCGGTGCGCCAGCCCGGGCGCAGCGGCGACAGTTCGCGCTTGCCCAGGTAGCGTTCCAGCGGCACGAACACCAGCGCCGAGAAGAACAACGACAGCACGAACCAGTCCAGTCCCAGCGAGTAAGGCGTCTGGCCAATGGCGTCGAACTGCACATTGGTACCGCCGAGCAGCACCGCCAGGGTGGCCGTGCCTACGCCCAGGGTAGCGATGCGCTTGTTGCGATCACGCAGGATCGCAATGGTGCCCATGATGAAGGCGGCGGCCAGGCCAACCAGAAGCATATGGCGGGCAAACTGCTCGTTGTAGACCGCGCGGAACTCCCGGCTGGTCAGCAGTTCGGGAAAGTGGAAGCAGGCCACAGCCAACAGGCTCAGCACGCCGAGCAACGCAGAGCCATAGGCAAAGAATGAGCGGTGGGCACGGGCCATGTGGGGACTTCCTGTCTTCGGTCGGCCGATTCTGCCTGTGTCTGCTGAACGGGGGAAGTAGCGCGGCATTCCCAGGCAGCACAATTCACACCGGTTGAGCAGCGCTCCGGTTAGCGTTGCGGTAGTGGGCACGTGCCAGGCCTCGCGTTGGCATGCCAGCAATGATCTGGAGTAGGCGGATGAGCAGATTGAGTGTGCCGGTGAGTGCCAATGACCATATCCAGGGACGCCTGGATGCGGCGGTCGTGCTGGTGGAATACGCCGATTACCAATGCCCTTACTGCGGTGAGGCGTTCTCGCTGGTCAAGCGGCTGCAGCAGCGTTTTGGCGCCGAGCTCTGCCTGGTGTTCCGGAACTTCCCGTTGGTGCAGTCGCATCCACAGGCGCTACCGGCGGCAATCACTGCCGAGTTCGCCGCCGTGCACGGCAAGTTCTGGGAGGCGCACGATGCCTTGTTTCGTAGCCAGCAGCAGCTGGGCGAAGTGGTGTATCGCGAACTGATGCGCGAGCTGGGCTTGCCTGAAGAAGGTCTGGCTGCGGCGATGGATGACAGCGAGAAGCTGCAGCGTGTCCAGCGTGATGTGGAGAGCGGCCTGCGCAGCGGGGTAAACGGCACGCCGGCGTTCTTCATCAACGGCGAGCTGTTCCAGCCCCAGCACAGTTTTGAAGAGCTCTACGATGCCATCGTCCAGGCCAGCGCCAAGGCGCACTGAAACAGCATCGGCGCAGGCAGTGCCTGCGCCGACGGGTCTGTTTCAGCGCCGCAGGCTCAGCTGATCAAGCCCAGCACGGTTTCCGGTGGCCGGCACAGCGCGGTGCCCTTGGCGGTGCGCACGATGGGCCGGTTGATCAGCGCCGGGTGTGCGCTCATTGCTTCGATCAGTGCGGCCTCGTCATCGAGCTTGGCGGCCAGGCCCAGTTCGGCATAGGCGGCCTCCTTGCTGCGCAGCAGGTCGCGTGCGGGCATGCCCATCGCGGTGAGCAGGTCGCGCAGCTCGGCCTGCGAAGGTGGTGTGTCGAGGTAATTGATCACCTCGACCTCGACGCCTGACTCCTGCAGCAAGGCCAGTGCGCCGCGCGAATTGGAACAGCGGTTGTTATGCCAGATGGTCGCCTTCATGGTCTTAGAACCACTCAAGCAACGACACGCCGACACCGATGTAGGTGGCGCGGTGGTTGTAGTCGATCATGCTCTCGCCATAGCCATCAAACACCTGCACGTGGCCGCGCAGCAGGTTGTTGATCGGGAAGCCGTAATCCATCTGCAGCGAGCCGTGCGCGCGGGCACCGCTGCGCAGCGAGTGACGGCCGGTGATGGCCAGCTCGTGCCCGTTGCGGTTATAGACCAGCGTGGCGTCGCCGCGGCCCATGTAGTCCTCGATGTCCGGGTTGTTGTCATCGCGGCGGCCTTCCGGGATGCGGTACCAGGGGCGCAGCATGATGGCCCAGTTCTCGCGGTCCAGGCCGATGTTGGCCACCACCCGGTTCCAGCTGCGCGACAGTGGATCGCTGCGGCCATTGGACTGATGGTTGAGGCTGATGCCGGTCATGCGGCCGTTCCAGCCAAACAGCGAGTAGCCATTGCGGAAGGTCAGCATCACCTCCGGCTCGTAGTTGGTTTCACGGAACGGGCGTGACAGCTCGCTGTTGTAGGCCTGCCAGCGCGAGCTCTGGGTGTAACCGACCCAGATGTCGCCGTTGTCGCCGAACAGATTCTCGGTGACCTTGGTCTTGAAGCTGAGCTGGAATTTCAACTCGGTGCTGTCGAGCTCCTCGGCCTGGGTCACCGTGTTGTTCGGGTTGGGCGAGTGCGGCATCTCGTTGGGCTTGCTGCTCCAGAACGCGGGCAACAGGTAGACCGGCTTGTAGGCGCGCAGCTGGAACAGGCCCAGCTTGGAGTCCTTGGCCAGTTCCCAACGGCTGTCCAGCAGGGAGCCGCGTCCGGCATTGGCGGCAGCAGTCGCCAGCTCGTCGTGGGCGAACAGCTCGTTGCGGCGCGGCAGAGGCTCGTCCAGTTCCTTGGCGGTGGCCTTGGCTTCCTTGCGCGCCTGCTGGGCGGCAGCGGCGGCAGCGTCGGCGGCGCGGGTGTCAGTTGGATTGCGGCCGAGTGCGCTGTCATAGCAGGCCAGGCGGGCAGCATCCGTCTCCAGTGCGAAGCAGGCCTGCGGTGATGCCGGGGTGGTGATCGATTCCTGGGCGAGGACGGAGGTGCTGACGCCGCTCAGGGCGAGCAGCAGGGCATGGGGAAGGGCTCGGGTTTGCATGGGTTCCATCCGGTCGCTGTGGGGTGGCCGGGCCGGGGCGAACAGCAAGGCTCGCCCACCGCCATCAGTGGCTAGTCAGGGATTGTCGGCGATTCGCCTGTCGAGGGGGAGTCACGACGCGGTTCAGAAGAACCACGCCAGGGCGAATACGCCGACCATGGTGATGGCCAGGCCCAGCTTCAGGGCTACCCCAAGCACGATTCCCAGCCAGGTGCCGAGGCCGACCTTGGTGGCCTGCCCGAGCTGGCGGCCGTGCAGGTATTCGCCCCCCAGCGCGCCGATGAATGGGCCCACGAACAGGCCGATCGGCATGAAGAACAGCCCGACCACCGTGCCGATGGCCGAGCCGATCAGGGCCAGCTTGCTGGCGCCCACCTTCTTGGCCCCGGCGATGGTGGAGATCACATCGACGATTATCGAAATGACCGTGAGCACACCCAGTACCACCAGCGGCAACCGGCCGACCCGGTTGAAGCCATCCCCCCAGGCGGCCAGCAACAGACCGACGAAAACCAGCGGAACCCCCGGGAGTGCAGGCAGGATGATGCCGGCTATGCCAACCAGAACCAGCAGGGCGCCGACCAGATAGAAGATGAATGAATAGTCCATGTGTGTTCTGAAGGGGGTCCAATAGGGGTTGACTTTAACCTGCTGCGCGGTGTTGCAATTTGGTTTGACCCGGGTTAAGTTGCAGCCGCTGAGCTTGGCAAGGTCACCGTGAATCGTGGCCTGATGGGTAGATCGAAGGATTTGCTACATCGCTGCACCTCGCTTCCTCCTTGCAACCAGCCGCCTCACCGGGCGTATCCATCAAACAAGAGCGTTACAAGGAGTTAGTCGAAATGTCTGATCGTGAAACCGGTACCGTCAAGTGGTTCAACGACGCCAAGGGCTTTGGCTTCATCAGCCGCGAAAGTGGTGAGGACGTGTTCGTGCACTTCCGCGCCATCCAGTCCGATGGCTTCAAGAGTTTGAAGGAAGGCCAGCAGGTCACCTTCACCGTCGTGCAGGGCCAGAAGGGCCTGCAGGCTGACGCCGTACAACCGGTCTGATCCGGCCGGCAGTCCAGTCAAGAAAAGGCCCGCGCAAGCGGGCCTTTTCCTTCAGTGCTGGTATTGCGGGCTTAGCGGATGACCACGCGGCCGTTGACCACGCGCACATAGGTGTTCTCGCGGATGCCGGCCAGATCCTTCTGGTTGACCACGATCACGCGGCCATCGTCCATGCGCACCTGGATGTCATACGAGTTGCCGGTGACGTTCTGCTGGATCTTGTTGCCGGCCATCGCGCCGCCTACGGCACCTGCCACGGCGGCGATGTTCTGGTTGCCCTTGCTGCCGCCAGTCTTGTCTGAGATCTCATGGCCGGCGACAGCGCCGACGATGCCGCCGAGAATCGCGCCGGTAGCGCTCGGTGCGGTGCGGCCGGAGGCAACGGTATCGATGCGGGTGACGATGCCGCAATCGGTGCAGCGGTTCTGGTTGTAGCCGCCGTTGTTGCCGTAGTTGCCACCATTGTTGTAGCCGCCGTTGTTGTACCCACCGCCGTAACCGGGGGAAGTGGCGCAACCGGCCAGCGCCAGACTGGCAATTGCGCCTGCAGCGATCAGTTGGATCTTCATGATGTTTCTCCTTGCCAGATTGGAAGTGGGTACTACTGAGTGACCCGCGGCGAAGATCCTGCGGTTTTGCATGTGAATGGAGGGCCAATCACAGGTGAAAACGCAGTCTGCTTACTTGAAGTCCTGATGGCACGACTTGCAGTCGCTGCCGATTTTTTGCACTGCAGCAGCGAGTGTTGCGCAATCTGCCGGTGGTTTGGCCAGCGCATCATTCAATGTGGCGCGGTAGCGGCTGGCATGTTGCTGGAAGCGTTCGTCATCGCGCAGGCCCGGGAATGCGGTCTCCAGGTCGTTGGCCAGGGCGCGCAAGGTCTGCAGGCGCGGCGTGGTGTCGTTGATGCTGCAGCGGTTCTGTTTCTGGCTCTCGCCCAATAGCTGGGTCTGCTTGGCCATGACCGTCATCAGGCTGTCCGGGAAATGATCCTGGCGGGCCTGGATGGCGCGCATCCCCATCACGGTGGCAATCACCCCGATCAACAGGCCGGCGAGCAGCACGAACAGGTAGCGCGAGGCTTTGGACGGAGGGCGGGTGGTTGCGGGGTCGGACATTGCGTTGGCTCCAGGCTAATGGCAACGAGTGGGGACTTCCGTCGATTATGCAGCGGTACAGGCGAAGCCCGCGTCATTGTGCTTGCGGCCGGCTCGCCGCAGGTCGGGGCAGGCCGTAAAATGCGTGGATGAAAGAAGAACTGCGTGAGCGCTTTGCCGGTATCGACCGGCTGTACGGGGCCGGTACCATCACCCACCTGAGTGGTTGCAAGGTCGCCGTGGTCGGCATGGGTGGGGTTGGCTCGTGGATCGTGGAAGCGCTGGTGCGCTCTGCCGTTGGCCACCTGAGCCTGATCGATGCTGACGATATCTGCGTATCCAATACCAATCGCCAGCTGCCGGCGATGGCCGGGCAGTACGGTCGCAACAAAGCCGTGGCGATGGCTGAGCGCTGCCGCGCGATCAATCCGGACGTCCAGGTCGAGGCGGTGGAGTCGTTCCTGACCCCGGCCAACATGGCCGAGCTGCTGGACCGTGGTTTTGACCTGGTGATCGACGCCTGCGACAGCTTCCGGGTCAAGGTGGAAACCATCGCCTGGTGCCGCCGCCGCAAGCTGCCGATGCTCACCATCGGCGCGGCTGGCGGACGTACCGATCCGACCCTGGTGCGGGTGCGCGACGTGTCGCGTACCGAACACGACGCGATGATGGCGCTGATCCGCAAGAAGCTGCGCAGCGAGTTCAACTTCCCCAAGAGCGCAAAGCGCTACTTTGGCGTGCCGGCAGTGTACTCGCTGGAAAACGTGAAATACCCGCAGGCCGACGGCAGCGTCTGCGGCATCCGCCCGAACCTTGGCCTGGACGAAGCGTTGAATCTGGATTGCGGCGGTGGCTTGGGCGCGGCAACCCACATCACCGGTGCATTTGCATTCGTGGCAGTGGGCAAGGCGCTGGAAATGCTGCTGAAGAACCGCGCGTAAAGGCGAGCGGACTTGTGGGAGCGGCGTTGGTTTGTAGGAGCGGCGTAAGCCGCGAAGCTGAGCATCTCTCCGAGCCAGCGTAGGCACGCAATCCAAGATTGCAGTGATTCCGGAATCTCTGGCGGCGGGGGCGGTACGAGCTTCGCGGCTTACGCCGCTCCTACAAATTGAACAACCGCTTTGCATTGGCCGTGGTCTGCGCTGCGATATCCGCCGCAGGGTGTTGCCGCAGCTCAGCGACGGTGTCGAGGATCTGCCGCAATCGCGATGGCTCGTTGCGTTGGCCGCGGATGCCGGCATCCGGCTGATCCGGGGCATCGGTTTCCAATAGCAGGAACTCCAAGGGCATCTGCGTCACCAGGCCGCGCAACCGGTTGGCGCGCGTATAGGTGATGGGACCGCCCAAGCCGATCATGAAGCCCATATCCCATAGCTGCCTGGCCTGCTCTGGACTGCCGGAAAAACTGTGCACCACGCCACTGAGTCCGCCAACCCGGCGGATGCGCAGGATCACTTCATCCAGGGCGCGGCGCGCATGCACGATCAGCGGTAGCTGGAAGTCCCGCGCGACCTCAAGCTGGCCCTGGAAGTACATGCGCTGTGCTGCCGGGTCGAGATCGCCGACAAAGAAATCCAGCCCGCATTCGCCAATGGCGCAGGGCTTTTCGCGTTCCACCCAATCTCGCAGTTGCTGCAGATGCTCGGGACGGTGCTCGACCAGGAACATGGGATGCAGGCCGTAAGCCGGATGCAGCCCGGTGTCTGCAGCGCACACGTCGCGTAACTTGGGCCAACTGGCAGCGGTCACCGCCGGCACGATCTGCATGCCCACGCCAGCAGCGCCGGCGCGGGCGATCACCGCCTCACGGTCGGCGTCGAATTCAGCTGCATCCAGGTGGCAGTGGCTGTCTACCAGCTGCACGGCTCAGCGCTTGCCCGGCAGGATCGGCGGCTCGGCCGGATCCTTGCGTCGCTTCCAGTTGGCCAGCAACAGGGTGCTCAGGCCAAACAGGATCTCGTCGACAAACGGAATCGGGTCGGGCAGCAGCATGCTGATGACGAACAGCGCACCGGTCAGCTTGAACAGGGTGGGGTAGCGCAGCTTGCGTGCCCATTCCAGAAACGGCGACAACATCATGCTCGACATGGCGTATCCAGATGAAGGGAGATTCAGGCTGCCCCGTGGGATCGGGGCTGGCAGGCTGAATATTGCGACGAGTTGAATGATTTCGATAGGGATGTGACAGAAATACCGGGCTTTGTTCAGCTAGCTCGTGCTGGAATTCACCCAAGACAAACGCGGGCAGCCGCACGGAGACAGATCATGAAGAGCACAACCACGACCGTTTTGGTTGCCGCCGGCGCGTTGCTGGTAGGTGGCATCGCCACTGCCGCCTTCATGCAGGGCCGCGACAAGGCCAGCACCGCACCGTTGGTGGAAGGTGCGCGCCCGGTATTGGACAGCTCGCCACTGGTGGACGATGCGGCCGTTACCGGCAAGGTGGAAACCCCGGCCGAGCCGCAGCTGCAGTACGCCGACGTGCTCAAGGTAGCCCCGGTGACGCAGAAGGAGCGCGTCTACGGCACTGTCACCGGCAGTGACCCGATCCGCGAAACCTCCACCACCAGCACCCCGCATGAAGTCTGCGAGGACGTTGTGGTGCAGGAGCGCCTGCCCGAGCGTGATGGCAATGTGGGTGGCACCGTGGCCGGTGCCCTGATCGGTGGCCTGCTGGGCAACCAGGTCGGCGGCGGCAATGGCAAGAAGGCCGCCACTGCAGCCGGTGCCGTCGCCGGTGGCGTGATCGGTAACCAGGTCGACAAGCGCCATGTGGGTGGCCGTGTGGTCAACCGCACCGAGCGCCAGTGCCATACCGAACAGCGCACTGCCGAATCCAGTCGCATCACAGGTTACAACGTCACCTACCGCAAGCCTGATGGCAGCACCGGCACGATGCGAATGGACAGCCGTCCGGGCGAGCGTGTGTCGCTGGGTAATGCCAACCAGACCATCGGTTACGACGTGACCTACCGTTACGACGGTGCGGAGAAGACCGTGCGCATGCAGGACAAGCCGGCCAGTGACCGCCTGCCGGTCATCGACGGCCAGCTGGTGACGCAGACCGCGGCGATGGCACCGGCTGCGAACCGTCAGTAAGCAGCGCCAGCCGTAAGCCGACTGCTTCAGTAAGCGAGTCACCCGGAATCCGATGTCAGACCTCTGGCATCGGATTTTTGTTTTTGTAGGCGCGGCGTGAGCCGCGAAGCCCACACGCTATCGGGTGGCTCGAATACATCTTCAGGTAGCGAACACTGTCAGCTTCGCGGCTTACGCCGCTCCCACAAGTAGTTACCGGCCGGGTATCACCGATTTGACCGGTTCGGGTGGCCGGCGCAAGCTCGTCGTCCTTGTTTGTCTGCACACAGGAACCGCGATGAGTGTTTTCGACCTGCGATTGGAAACCGAGCGCCTACTGCTGCGGCCACCGGCTGCCGAAGACTTCGAGGCCTTCTCTGCGTTCTGCGCCGATCCCCAGACCATGCAGCATCTCGGCGGCGTGCAACCGCCTTCGGTCGCCTGGCGCAGCCTGGCTGCGCTGACCGGGAGTTGGCAGTTGCTGGGCTACTCCATGTTCTCGGTGATCGAGAAAAGCAGCGGGCGCTGGATTGGCCGGATCGGGCCGTGGCAGCCGCATGGCTGGCCGGGCACGGAAGTAGGTTGGGGTATTGCTTCCGAGTTCTGGGGCCGTGGCTACGCACCGGAGGCGGCGCGGGCGAGCATCGACTGGGCCTTCGATACGCTGGCTTGGCAGGAAGTGATCCATACCATCGTGCCCGCCAATACCAGCTCGGTGGCGGTGGCGCGCAAGTTGGGCTCCACCTTGCTGCGGCAAGCGCGATTGCCGGCGCCGGCCGATATCGAGGTGGATGTGTGGGGGCAATCCAGGCACGCATGGATGACGCGTCGCTGACAGTTTTTTTGCTGCGGTCGCAGCTTTACCGCAGCCCCCTTGATCCGTTCAGATGGATACTGTCGTCTGCCAATCAGCAGCGGGGAGTGGATCAGTGAGTGTTTCGGGTGCAGGGTTGCGGGTGTATGGCATGTCCACCTCGGGCAACTGCCACAAAGTGAGGTTGCTGCTGGAGCAGTTGGGCACGCGCTACGACTGGGTTGAGGTGAACAGCGCCGAGGGCCAGACCCGCACGCCGGAATTCCTCGCCCTCAATCCCAACGGAAAAGTCCCGCTGGTGCAGCGCGCCGATGGCCGCGTGCTGGTCGAATCCAATGCCATCCTGTTCTGGTTGGCCGAAGGCACCCCCTACCTGCCCAGCGACGGCTGGCAGCGGGCCCAGGCACTGTCCTGGATGTTCTTCGAGCAGTACAGCCACGAGCCCTACATCGCCGTTGCGCGCTTCATCAGCATCTGGACGCCGGCCGATTCACCGCGTCGCGCTGAGCTGCCGCGGCTGCGCGAGCGCGGCCATGAGGCCCTGGCGGTGATGGAGCGGCACCTTCAGAACAACGCATGGTTCACCGGTGCTGACTACGGTGTGGCCGATATCGCCCTGTTTGCCTATACCGCTGTCGCCGAAGACGGCGGCATTGGCCTGTCCTCCTACCCAGCGATCCAGCGCTGGCTGCAGGCCGTGCAGGCCCAGCCCGGCTTCATGCCGATACTCGCGGGTTGAACCTTCGCATCGATGCTTGATTCCGTCGTCTCACCAGTTTTCTGTGGAGCCTGTCTGCATGTTTGCTCGTGTACCGAATCCCATCCCGGCCCGCATGAAAGGGCTGAACCGCGCTGAGATCTGCGATACCAACTTCACCGAATTCGTCGGCGCACTGCCGCCAGGCCCGGACCATGGACCACAACCTGCAGCGCCGGTGTTGCCCGGTAGTGCTTTGGATGCCCAAGGCTTCCGCGAGTTGTTCGAGTCGCAGTTGATCAGCCGCCATCTGGACCTGATGGCGCGCGTGTTGCGTGTACAGAACAAGGTCTTCTACACGATCGGCTCCTCCGGCCACGAAGGCAATGCCATGGTGGCCCGTGCTGCCCGGCATACCGATCCGGCTTTCCTGCACTACCGCTCCGGCGGCTTCATGGCCGAGCGCTTCCGCAAGCTGCCGGGCATGGACCCGGTGATGGACTCGGCGCTGTCCTTCGCGGCCAGCAAGGACGACCCGGCCAGCGGCGGCCGCCACAAGGTGTGGGGCAGCAAGCCTTTGTGGGTGCTGCCACAGACCTCGACCATCGCTTCGCACCTGCCCAAGGCCTTGGGCACGGCGATGGCGATCGAGGCGGGCAAGCGGCTGGGGCATGGGCTGCCGATTCCCGATGACAGCATCACCATCTGCTCGTTCGGCGATGCCTCGGCAAACCACGCCACCGCGCAGACCGCGTTCAATGCAGCCGCCTGGAGCAGCTTCCAGAAGCTGCCCGCTCCGGTACTGTTCGTCTGCGAAGACAATGGCATCGGTATCTCGGTGAAGACGCCGGAAGGCTGGATCGCCGAGAGCTTCCGCCATCGGCCCGGGCTGGACTACTTCCATGCTGACGGTCTGGATCTGGTCAACGGTTATGCCGACGTGCAGCGCGCAGTCGAGCATTGCCGGCGCACGCGGCGGCCGACCTTCCTGCACCTGCGCACCACGCGGCTGATGGGCCATGCCGGTACCGATTTCGAGATCGAATGGCGCGCACTCGAGGAGTTGTGTGCGGTCGAAGCAGGCGATCCGTTGCTGCGTTCGGCACAGGTTGCGGTGGAGTCCGGGCTGATGGACAAGGCCGAAGTGCTGGCCTTGTACGAACACACCCGCCAGCGCTGCTTTGCCGCCGCCGAAGACGCCGACAAACGCCCACGCCTGACCGCGCTGCAGGATGTGATCGCGCCGCTGGCGCCGTATACGCCGGACAAGGTGCAGGCCGAGGCGGCGCGCGCCGATTACAGCGAACGACGCCTGCAGGTATTCGGCAGTGAGGCTGGTTTGCCGGAGAACCAGCCGGCCAAGCATCTGGCGGTGCAGATCAACCAGGCGCTTCACGACCTGTTCGCCAAGTACCCCGAGACCTTGCTGTTCGGTGAGGACGTGGCGCAGAAGGGCGGGGTCTACACCGTCACCAAGGGTTTGCAGAAGGCATTTGGTCCGCGTCGTGTGTTCAATACCCTGCTCGACGAAACCATGATCCTGGGCATGGCCCAGGGCTTCGCCAACATGGGCATGCTGCCGCTGCCGGAGATCCAGTACCTGGCCTATCTGCATAACGCGGCCGATCAGGTTCGCGGTGAGGCCTGTTCACTGCAGTTCTTCTCCAATGACCAGTACCGCAACCCGATGCTGATCCGCATCGCTGGGCTGGGCTATCAGAGGGGCTTTGGTGGGCACTTCCACAACGACAACTCGATCGCTGCCATCCGCGATATCCCGGGTCTGGTGGTTGGTTGCCCATCGCGCGGCGATGATGCCGCGGCGATGCTGCGTACGCTTGCTGCGCTGGCCAAAGTGGACGGGCGGGTCTGCGTATTCCTGGAGCCGATCGCGCTGTACATGACCAAGGATCTGCATGCCGCAGGTGATGGCCAATGGCTGTTCCCGTATCCGGCGCCGGATCAGGCGCTGACGCTGGGCGAGGGCAGGGTTTACGGCGAAGGCAATGATGATCTGTTGATCATCAGCTACGGCAATGGCGTGCCGATGGCGCTGCGTGCTGCCAGGACCATCGAGCAGCAGCATGGCTGGAAGGTACGGGTGGTGGATCTGCGCTGGCTGGTGCCGCTCAATGCCGGCTATATCGCCGGGCAGGCCAAGGGTGCCAAGCGCATCATCGTGCTCGACGAAGGCCGGCAGAGTGCAGGTGTCGGCGAGGGCGTGATCACCGCCCTGGTCGAGGCCGGCCATGGGCAGGTGCCGCTGCGTCGGGTGACCGGTGTGGATACCTATACGCCGCTGGCTGGTGCGGCACTGTTGGTGTTGCCGGGTGATGCGGATGTGGTGGCTGCTGCGGCGGAGTTGGTGTGAGCCGCTAGCGCCGCCTTGTAGGAGCGGCGTCAGCCGCGAAGCTGGAAATGCTGAAATCACCAACACACCTGCGACCTGGCTGAACCGTGGCTTCGCGGCTTACGCCGCTCCTACAGCTGCGCTCCCTCCCTTTGGCGCAGCCAAGGGGAGGGTTGGGGAGGGGTTGGCTTTTGATGCCTGCAGGTACTGCCAGCTTCGCGGCTTACGCCGCTCCCACAATCATCTGAAGCTGTCGCCACCTCGCAGACAAACAAAACCCCGCCAAGGCGGGGTTTTGTTTTCATGCATCAATCGCTGGATCAGCTATTGGCTTTCAGCTTGGCCAGGCGCAGCCAGGTGTCGACCACGGTGTCCGGGTTCAGCGACACCGACTCGATGCCTTCCTGCATCAGCCATTCGGCCAGATCCGGGTGATCGGACGGGCCCTGGCCGCAGATGCCGACGTACTTGCCCTTGGCGCGTGCGCTCTTGATCGCCATCGACAGCAGCTTCTTGACCGCAAGATTACGCTCGTCGAACAGGTGCGCGACGATCGAGGAATCGCGGTCCAGGCCCAGGGTCAGCTGGGTCAGGTCGTTGGAGCCGATCGAGAAGCCGTCGAAGATTTCCAGGAATTCATCGGCCAGCAGTGCGTTGGACGGCACTTCGCACATCATGATGATCTTCAGGCCGTTCTCGCCCTGCTTCAGGCCATTGGCGGCGAGCACGTCCACCACCTTGCGGCCTTCTTCCAGGGTGCGAACAAACGGGATCATCACCCATAGGTTCTCCAGGCCCATTTCGTTGCGCACGCGCAACACGGCCTGGCATTCCAGCGCGAAGGCCTTGGAGAAGCTCGGATCGACATAACGGCTGGCGCCGCGGAAGCCGATCATCGGGTTCTCTTCGTGCGGCTCGTAGTTGTTGCCGCCGATCAGGTTGGCGTACTCGTTGGACTTGAAGTCCGACAGGCGCACGATCACCGGGTTCGGTGCGACCGAGGCGGTCAGGGTGGCGATGCCCTCGGCCAGACGGTCCACATAGAAGCTCACCGGATCCTTGTAGCCGGCAATCTTCTCGTCGATCTTTTTCTTGGTGGCAGCGTCCTGGCGGTCGTACTCCAGCAGCGCATTCGGGTGGATGCCGATGTGGCTGGCGATGATCATTTCCAGGCGGGCCAGGCCGATTCCGGCATTCGGCAGCTGGCCGAAGTCGAAGGCACGTTCCGGGTTGGCCACGTTCATCATGATCTTCAACGGTGCCGGCGGCATGTTGCCCAGATCGGTAGTGCTGCGGTCGAAGGCCAGCTTGCCGGCGTAGATGAAGCCGGTGTCGCCTTCGGCGCAGCTGACGGTCACTTCCTGGCCGTCCTGGATCAGCTGGGTCGCATTGCCCGAGCCGACCACGGCCGGCACGCCAAGCTCACGCGCGATGATCGCGGCGTGGCAGGTGCGGCCACCACGGTTGGTGACGATGGCCGAAGCGCGCTTCATCACCGGCTCCCAATCGGGGTCGGTCATGTCGGCAATCAGCACGTCGCCCGGCTGCACGCGGGCCATGTCGTCCAGCGACTTGACCACGCGGGCGACGCCAGCGCCGATCTTGGCGCCAACGGCACGGCCTTCGGCAATGACTTCACCCTTTTCCTGCAGCGCGTAGCGCTCGATCTGGGTGGCCTTGGCGCGCGACTTCACGGTTTCCGGGCGCGCCTGGACGATGAACAGCTTGCCGCTGACGCCGTCCTTGGCCCACTCGATATCCATCGGGCGGCCGTAATGCTTTTCGATGACCAGCGCCTGCTTGGACAGTTCCTGCACGTCCTCATCGCTGATCGAGAAGGTGTTGCGCACCTCGACCGGGGTGTCTTCGATCTTGACGCGCTCGCCCGGGACGTCCGAATAGACCATGCGGATGGCCTTGGAGCCCAGCGAGCGGCGCAGGATCGCCGGCTTGCCAGCATGCAGGCTGGGCTTGTAGACGTAGAACTCGTCCGGGTTGACCGCGCCCTGTACGACCATTTCGCCCAGGCCGACCGAGGAGGTGACGAACACCACGTCGCGGAAGCCGGATTCGGTGTCCAGGGTGAACAGCACGCCGGAAGAACCCACGCCCGAGCGCACCATCAGCTGCACGCCGGCGGACAGGAACACGTCTTCGTGCTTGAAGCCGTGGTGCACGCGGTAGGCGATGGCACGGTCGTTGTACAGCGAGGCGAACACTTCCTTGACCTTGTGCACGACGTCGTCGGCACCGGTCACGTTGAGGAAGGTTTCCTGCTGGCCGGCGAACGAGGCGTCCGGCAGATCTTCGGCGGTGGCCGAGGAGCGCACGGCAACGGCGATGTCACCGCCGCCATTCTCGGCGCTCAGCTTGGCGTAGGCATCGCGGATGTCCTTGTCCAGCTGCGGCTGCAGCGGGGCGTCGATCACCCAGCCGCGGATTTCCTTGCCGGCAACGGTCAGTGCAGCGACATCTTCCACGTCCAGCGTGGCCAGCTTGTCGAAAATGCGCTTGGACAGGTCGTTATGGGCGATGAAGTCCTTGAACGCTTCGGAGGTGGTTGCGTAACCACCGGGGACGGACACCCCCAGACCGGCTAGATTGCCGATCATCTCCCCGAGCGAGGAGTTCTTGCCACCTACGCGGGCCAGATCGGCCAAGCGCAGCTCATGCAACCACAGGATATTCTCGTTCAAGCGCGATGCTCCGTTGAGGCCATCGCCCGTGGCGGGCTTGGGATGGCCACGTCCGTAGGAAGAAGCCAATATGATGCAGTGCACACCGAAGCCGCACAAGCTTGTGACAATACTTTGTCTTGTGCTTGTCTTTTTGGGGACAGGCTAGGCCATCACGCTTGACCCGTGGTCAGGATCACACTCTGAAGGAAGCTTTCATGACGGCAATCCGGCCGGTTTTCTATGTTTCTGACGGCACCGGCATCACCGCCGAGACCGTTGGCCACAGTCTGTTGACCCAGTTCAATGGCTTCAGTTTCGTTACTGATCGCATGTCGTTCGTGGACGATGCCGACAAGGCGCACGACGCGGCGGCGCGTATCCGAGCCGCCGGCGAGCGCTACCAGGTGCGTCCGATCGTGATCAGTTCCTGCGTGGATTCCAGTTTGGGGATGATTCTGGAAGAGAGCGGGGCGCTGGTTCTGGATGTCTTCGCCCCATTCATCGGGCCATTGGAGCAGGAGCTGAGTTCCGCGCGGCACTCCAAGGTGGGGCAGGCGCACGGCATGGTGGACTTCGATACCTACCACCGCCGGATCAATGCGATGAATTTCGCGCTGAGCCACGACGATGGCATCGCGGTGAACTATGACGAGGCCGACGTGGTGCTGGTGGCGGTGTCGCGCGCCGGCAAGACCCCGACCTGCATCTACCTGGCACTGCATTACGGCATCCGCGCGGCCAACTACCCCTTGACCGAGGAAGACCTGGAGCAGGATCGCCTGCCGCCGCGTCTGCGCGCGTACCGCAACAAGCTGTTCGGCTTGACCATCGACCCGGAACGCCTGCAGCAGATCCGCCAGGAGCGGCGCCCGAATTCGCGCTATGCCAGTTTCGAGACCTGTAAGCGCGAGGTCGCCGCGGCCGAGACCATGTTCCGCATGGAGCGCATCCCGACTTTGAGCACCACCCACACCTCGATCGAGGAGATCTCCAGCAAGGTGCTGAGCACCTTGAGCCTGCAGCGGGAGATGTTCTAAGCCAAAGGGCGCTTGAAAAACCAACGGTAGTGCCGAGCCATGCTCGGCAGAGGCTCTACCGGTAACGCCCCTGCCGAGCATGGCTCGGCACTACAGGTGGGTTCCTGGGTAATGCCTCTGCCGAGCATGGCTCGGCACTACTGGTGATGCCACTTGCATGCCCTGACGTGTAGGATCGGCTCCATGGCAGGCGCACTTTCCCGCATCGATCGCATCCCCAGGCTCAGCCGGCTCGGCTGGCTGATGGGCTTGTATGCGGAGAATCATGATCATTTGATGCGGCTGTTCGCGCCGGATCGTCTGCATGTCGGCAGTCACCTTTCAAGCGTCGGCGATGGCCTGGACGTGCGCCTGGATGTGATCGAATGCCACCGCTATACGGTGGAGCTGCGTCTGACCTACGACCTTTGCGATCCGGTCACCGGCGAGCCGGATCCCTCCGCGTTCGTGCGTCTGTACCGCGATGCACGCCAGGCCGAAACCACGCATTGCTACGTGGGCCGGCGCTGGCAGGACGTGATGGGTATGTATCCGCCGCCGGAAGCGCTGATCAGCCACCGCATGCGCATGAATACCTTCCTTGGGAAATGGCTGGAATATCTGGCCGAGCGCGGCCACAGCGTTGCCACGCTGCGCCGTGTCGACGAGACTGTCGTGCCAATGCGACGCATGGATGTGCTGCCGAGCTGAGGCGCGGCGTGCGCATCGGGCATACTGCACGCCCCTCTGGTTCCGGTTGTCGCTATGCCGTACACCCCGATTATGGCCACGCTCGGCTACGTACTGTCCGCCGACGGCAGCAAGGCCTTGATGATCCACCGCAATACCCGTCCCGGTGACATGCACCTGGGCAAGTACAACGGGCTGGGCGGCAAGATGGAAGCCGACGAGGACATCCTCGCCTGCATGCATCGCGAGATTCGCGAAGAGGCGGGCATCGAGTGCGGCACGACGCGCCTGCGCGGCAGCATCAGCTGGCCTGGCTTCGGCAAGAACGGCGAGGACTGGTTCGCCTTCATCTTCGTCATTGATGACTTCACCGGCACGCCGATGGAAGTGAATCGCGAAGGCACTCTGGAATGGGTGGCGGTGGACCAGTTGGAGTCGCTGCCGTTGTGGGAGGGCGACCGCCATTTCCTGCCGCTGGTGTTCGATGCGGACCCGCGCCCGTTCCACGGCGTGATGCCGTACCGCGACGGACGCATGCAGTCCTGGAGCTACACCCGCCTGTAAGCGCTCATTCGCGTTGTGCCAGCAGGATGTGGAAGTGCTTCTGCACCTGCCGGCCGTCGTTGCTGATGCCCGTCTCCTGATGGCTGTGCCATGCCGGGCGAGCAAACTGCCCGGTCGAGTGCAGGGCATGTTCGAAGTCTTCGCGCGTGTACAGATGGAAGTCGTGGGCGCTGAAGGCCAGCGTTCGCATGAACGCCGGGTCGCCGAACGCCAGGCACAGCCTGCCGCCCGGACGCAGCACGCGTGCCAGTTCGCCCAGCACCGGCGGCAATGACGGCCAGAAGTAGCTGATGTTGACTGCCAGCACGGCGTCGACGCAGGCATCTTCCAGCGCAAGTGCATTGGCGTCGCCCAGCTGCAGTGCCGCGCGTTCTGCCAATCCCGCATCAGCAAGCCTGGCATTGCCTGCCCGCACCATTTCCGGCGACAGCTCGATGCCGAGATAGCGACTGCCCGGTGCTTTCAGCAGCAAGGGAGCGAAGGCGGCATTGCCGGGGCCGATCTCCAGTACGTGCTCACCGGGCAGTACTGCCAGCAAGCTGATCGCGGCTTTGTTGAGCTCGCCGTTGCTGCGGTTCATCGAGTCAGCGACCGCCAGTGCGGCATCGCCATGGGGCTGCCGCAACTGCGCGGCCAGGGTGGGGGTGTCCAGCATCGTCTGCGTCCAGGTGTGTGGTTGGGACGTGGCGATGGCTGGGTCCTGCAGCGACCTTAGCGATCCAAGCGATATTTGGGAACCTCATTTCGTGCGTCGCGGCGCGGGTACTGTCCACTGTTCAGGTGCTCGCGGTACCCTGTTGCGGTCCATGCACCGCGAGTTCCCATGAAACGCCATTTCTCGATGCTCCGTGAGTTCCAGCTTGCCGATTGGTTCACCCTCGGCAACGCCTTCTGCGGCACCGGTGCGGTGTTCGCGGCGATGCGCTTCCTGCAGGATGGCGAACGCGGCTTCCTGATGTTCGGCATGGCCTTGATCCCGCTGGCCTTCATCTTCGATGCGCTGGATGGGCGCGTTGCCCGTTGGCGGCAGTCCTCGTCCACCTTGGGGCGCGAGCTGGATTCGCTGGCCGACGTCATTTCCTTTGGTGTGGCGCCGGCGGCACTTGCGTATGCCTGCGGTATGCAGGGCGGCTGGGACTGGCTTATCCTGAGCTACTTCGTCTGCTGCGGTGTCAGCCGACTGGCCCGTTACAACGTCACTGCCGAGGAGATCGCCGGTGAGTCGGACAAGGTGCCGTATTTCGAAGGCACGCCGATCCCCACCAGCCTGGCGCTGGTCATCGTCCTGGCCCTGGCGGCCCACTTCAGTGCGATTGGTCCGGCGCTGTGGGGCGGCAGCTGGCAGCTGGGGCCGTGGCAGTTGCATCCGTTGGTGCTGCTGTTCGCGCTGTCCGGCTCGTTGATGATCAGCAAGACGCTGCGTATTCCCAAGCCCTGACGCCGGTAGCCCGGTCGCATTGCTATCATCACCGGGCATCCCGGGAGCAAGGCAATGGCGGCAGGCAACAACGACAACACGGATTTCGAGGCCAGCATGCGCGGCTACTGGGAGGCGTGGTCACAGACCATGCAAGGTACCGGTGCGGCGGCGGGCGGCGATTTCCCCTGGCGTGAAAGCATTGCCCAGTGGACCCGCTTGGTCAGCACCGACACGCCTCCGGAAGTACAGGCGCTGGGCGCGCGTTTCCAGCATCAGGCCGGCGATTGGTTGGGCATGATGCAGCAGGTGGCCGCGCGCTTTGCCGGCAAAGACACCTCGGCGTCGGAAGTGGCCGGCGCATGGCGCGAAGCGGTGCAGGCGGGGCAGGGTGATGACCTGCTGCAGTGGATGCTGGGCGCCGCACGCGGCGGCAACGCACTGAACGACCAGCCTTGGCTGCGCGAGTTCGCCAAGGCGGCACAAAGCGGCTTCGGCGGCGGCGACTGGTTGAACGCACCGGCATTTGGCCCGGCCCGTGAGCACCAGGCACGCTGGCAGGCCTTGCTGAAGATCCAGCAGGAATACCAGGCGCGCGCCGAAGCTTATGTGGACACCATTCGCGCGGTTCTGGACGACGCATTCAAGCGTTTCGAGGCCAAGCTGGCCGAGCACGAAGTGCCCGGCAGCCAGCTGACCAGCGCCCGTGCGATGTTCGATCTATGGATCGATGCCGCTGAGGAAGCCTACGCAAAGGTAGCCCTCTCCGAAGACTTCCAACGCATCTATGGGGAGTTGGCCAACGCCCAGATGCGGCTGCGCGCAGCCTCGCAGAGCGAGCTGGAGCGCGCCTGCGATGCGATGGGCGTGCCCACCCGCACTGAAATGGATGCCGCGCATCGGCGCATCGCCGAGCTTGAGCGGCAGGTACGGCGTTTGATTGCTGCTACTCAGCAGGCGAGCCCGGCAGCGCAGGGCGCAGCAGCGGGCAAGGCGGCAACGCCTTCGCAGCCCAAGCCCGCTGTCAAGCCGGTGAAACCTGTGCCAAAACAGGCAGTGACAAAGGTGTCGAAAGCAGTCGTCAAGAAGTCTGCCGGGAAATCCGCGCAGAAGCCTGCAGCCAAGAAGGTTGTAGCAAAGAAAGTGGCGGCGAAGAAAACCGCTGCCGCCGCCAAGCCGAAAGCAGCACCGGCCCGCCGCAGGAGCAGCAAATGAAGGGCCCGCTTGGTTTTGGCAATGACGACCTGTTGCAGGAAACCCTGCAATGGCAGCGTAAGCTTGTCGATGGCTTGAAGCTGCTGCCCGGCGTTGAAGACGTGGACTATGGCGTCACCGAGCGCCAGGAAGTGTGGAGCGACGGCAAGGTCAAGTTGTATCGCTTCGTCAGCGATCAGGCCGATGCCAGCAAGCCGCCCTTGCTGATTGTCTACGCCTTGGTCAACCGGCCTTACATGGTTGACCTGCAGGACGGGCGCTCGCTGGTGCAGAAGCTGCTGGCGCTTGGCCAGGACGTCTACGTGCTGGACTGGGGCTACCCGGACCGCTCCGAGCGCTTCCTTACCCTGGAAGACTATCTGCTGCGTTACATCGACGGCGCGGTCGACCACCTGCGTGCGCAGCGTGATAATGCACCGGTCAACCTGCTTGGCATCTGCCAGGGCGGTGTTTTTGCGCTGTGCTACAGCGCGCTGCGCCCGCACAAAGTGCAGAACCTGATCAGCATGGTGACGCCGGTGGACTTCCACACTGCGGACAACATGCTCTCGCATTGGGCGCGGCATGTGGACGTGGATCTGTTCGTCGACACCCTGGGCAACATCCCGGCTGATCTGATGAACGCCAGTTACCTGATGCTCAAGCCATTCCGCTTGAACGTGCAGAAATACGTGGGCTTGATGGACATCCTCGACGACAAGCAAGCCCTCGAGGACTTCCTGCGGATGGAAAAGTGGATCTTCGATTCACCGGATCTGGCGGGCGAAACGTTCCGCGAGTTCGTCAAACAGTTCTATCAAGGCAATGGCCTGATGAATGGCAGCATCCGCATCGGCGACGAGGTGGTGGATCTGGCCAAGGTGCAGATGCCGATCTTGAACATCTATGCCGAGCAGGACCATCTGGTTCCGCCGTCCGCATCCAAGGCGATGCAGGCGCAGGTTGGCAGCACCGATTACACCGAGCTGGGTTTTCGCGGTGGCCACATCGGCATCTATGTGTCGGGGCGCGCCCAGCGCGAAGTGCCTGGCGCCATCAATGATTGGTTGGGTGAGCGAGTATGAAGAAGCTGGTTCGTAATTTGCTGATGGCCGCAAGTTTGGCACTGGTGGCACTGCCTGCAGCTGCCGCTCCCAATGCGGCAACACAGCATGAGATCAGTGGCTTGATGCAGGCGCTGGAAACCTCCGGCTGCCGTTTTCAGCGCAATGGCACCTGGTACGACGCAGTGGCTGCGCGCGGCCATTTGCAGCGCAAATACGATTACCTGCTCAAGCGCGACATGGTCGACAGCAGCGAGCAGTTCATCGATCGTGCCGCCAGCCGCAGCAGCATGAGTGGCAAGGCGTACAAGGTCTCCTGCAGCGGCGCGCAGGAGCAGGACGCCTCGGCGTGGTTCCTGCAGCAACTGCGTCGCCTGCGTGCGCCGGCTGGCTGAGGTGAGCTGGCCGGTCACCAGAACCAGGCAGCGGGTCTGAGCCTCATGCAGCTCGCGATGGCTCCGGTGTGGCTGCGCATTCTGGGTGGAATCTGGACCTCGCCCAATACCTTGATCGGTCTGATCGGCGGCGCACTGGGCGCGCTTGCCGGGGCCCGTCCCTATTGGAGCAGCAAGGAATCTGCCCTGGTGTTCCGGCGTTGGCCTTGGGGGCCAGGCGGTGCGATCACCTTCGGTATGGTGATCCTGCACACCGGCGATGATCTGGACGGTTTGTGCCTGACCTACGAGCACCGCGCCGGTCGTTGCGTACAGCCGCGCGTGCGCCTCGGCGATCACGAGCGCGCGCATGTTTTCCAGTACCTGGTGTTGGGCCCGTTTTTCCTGCCGGTCTACCTGTTGTGCGGAGGCGTAAGCGTGCGTAACCCATTCGAGCGTGCGGCAGACTATTACGCCATGCACGGCCGTGGTTGGTGGCCTGCGCGGCACTGAAAGCGGCTGTCGTCGATGTTGCTGCAATGAACGCTGACATCAAACGACAACCTTTTATGTACATCTCTGTAACGTATCCCCACGTATCGTTGCACCTGTTACAGATCCAACAGGAGCACGAACCACCATGGCAATTGTTCTTTATATCGGTGGCAGCAAGGATGGCGATAAGGGTGTGTTGCCCTACGGCTTCAGCAAAACCCGCGCAGATACCGAGCATGGCCCGGAAATTTACGTCGAACGGATGATGCCAGTGACCGGCAGGGGCTCGATGCGCGTAATGGTGCTGGAAGACCTGCGTGACGATGTCGCCAGCCAACGGCTGTACAAGCATCTGGCCTGAGTATTCAGCTATACGCGCCGGGCAACAGGTCCGGCGCGTGCTGTCAACGGCTTTCCCCGGCGCCCGCGCATTGCCAGAATGGTAGCTCCCGTCACCGTGGCTACCGCACCGGCAATGCAAGACATCAAGCTCGCGCAGCAGATCGCGCAGACAATCGCCGACGAGATCGGCGCACAGGCCGCTCAAACCAAGGCAGCCATCGCGCTGCTTGATGAGGGCGCCAGCGTTCCGTTCATCGCCCGCTACCGCAAGGAAGTGACCGGCGGCCTGGACGACACCCAACTGCGTAATCTTGAGAGTCGTCTTACCTATCTGCGTGAGCTCGAGGATCGCCGCAAGGCAGTCCTGTCCAGCATTGACGAACAGGGCAAGCTCAGCGACGCCTTGCGCGAGCAGATCATGGGCGCGGATACCAAGTCGCGGCTGGAAGATCTGTACCTGCCTTACAAGCAGAAGCGTCGCACGCGTGCGCAGATCGCGCGCGAAGCAGGGCTGGAGCCGCTGGCCGACGGTCTGCTCGGCGATCCGATGTTGGACCCGCAGGTCTTTGCTGCTGGGTTTGTCGATGCCGAAAAGGGTGTCGCCGATACCAAGGCTGCACTGGAGGGCGCGCGCGCCATCCTGATGGAGCGTTGGGGCGAAGACGCCGCGTTGGTTGGTGAGTTGCGCAGCTGGTTGGCTGGCAACGGCATCATCCGTGCGCGGGTAGCTGAAGGCAAAGAAGCCGAAGGCGCCAAATACCGCGATTACTTCGAGCATGCCGAAGCGTTGGCAAAGATTCCCTCGCACCGTTTGCTGGCCTTGTTCCGCGCGCGTCGCGAGGAATTCCTGTTCCTTGAGTTGGACCCGGGCAGCGATGTTGAAGCCGGGCACCAGTATGCGGAAGGCCGCGTTGCGTTCAACGCGGGCATCGCAAACAAGGAGCGCCCGGCCGATCGCTGGCTGCTGGATGCCTGCCGCCTGACCTGGCGCGCCAAGCTGCATATGCACCTGCTGCTGGACTTGTTCAATCAGGCGCGCGAGAAAGCCGAGGCCGAGGCGATCACGGTGTTCGGCGATAACCTGAAAGATCTGATGCTGGCAGCGCCGGCTGGGCCGAAGGCAGTACTGGGGCTGGATCCGGGCATCCGTACCGGTTGCAAAATCGCCGTGGTCGATGCGACCGGCAAGCTGCTGGCCACCGATACGGTGTATCCGCACGAACCGCGCCGGCAGTGGGAGCAGTCGCTGCAGACGATCAAACAGCTGTGCATCAAGCACAACGTCGAGCTGATCGCGATTGGCAACGGCACCGCCAGCCGCGAGACCGACAAGCTGGCCGGTGAGGCAATCGCTGCCTGCGGCAATTCCAAACTGCAGAAAGTGGTGGTCAGCGAAGCCGGCGCCTCGGTGTATTCCGCGTCTGAGTTTGCTGCCAAGGAATTCCCGGAGTTGGATGTGTCGCTGCGCGGGGCGGTCTCGATTGCGCGGCGCCTGCAGGATCCCTTGGCCGAACTGGTCAAGATCGAGCCCAAGGCCATAGGCGTGGGCCAATACCAGCATGATGTCGACCAGTTCCGCCTGGCCAAGGCCCTGGACGCGCGGGTCGAGGACTGCGTCAACGCGGTTGGCGTCTTCGTCAACACGGCATCTGCAGCGTTGTTGACCCGCGTTTCGGGTCTGTCTGCGACGGTGGCCGAGAACATCGTTCGTCACCGCGACGAGAACGGCCCGTTCAAGCGCCGCAAGGATCTGTTGAAGGTGTCGCGCCTGGGCGACAAGACCTTTGAGCAATGCGCTGGCTTCCTGCGGATCGCCGATGGCGACGAGCCGCTGGACGCCTCCGCGGTTCACCCGGAAGCGTATCCGGTGGTCGAGCGCATCGTCGCTGCCGCGGCAAAGCCGATCAAGGCGCTATTGGGTGATGGCAGTTACCTGCGCAGTCTGAAGGCCGAGCAGTTCACCGACGACAAGTTCGGTGTGCCGACCGTGCGCGACATCCTCAAGGAAATGGAGAAGCCAGGCCGCGATCCACGCCCCGAGTTCAAGGCCGCGCGTTTTGCCGAGGGCGTCGAGGACATCAAGGATCTGCGCGAAGGCATGATTCTGGAAGGCGTTGTCAGCAACGTCGCCGCGTTTGGTGCCTTCGTCGATATCGGTGTGCACCAGGATGGCCTGATCCACATCTCGGCCTTGTCCGATACCTTCGTCAAAGACCCGCGCGACGTGGTCAAGGCGGGCGATATCGTCAAGGTCAAAGTGCTGGAGGTGGATGTGGCGCGCAAGCGCATCGCGTTGACCCGGCGTCTGGAAGATACGCCCGCGCCCGCCAGGAAGCCCGAGCGTGATGAGCGCAATGCGGGGCAGGGGCGTGGCCCGGGTGCTGGACGTGATGGTGGCCAGCGTCCGCGCAATCCGGGCAATGGCGGTGGCCGGCCGGCAGTGTCTGCTGCGCCGGCGAACAATGCACTGGCCGATGCGTTCGCAAGGGCAAAGCGCGGCAGCTGAGTAGGAGTCGCCGCTCTTGTAGGAGCGGCGTAAGCCGCGAAGCTGACGGTGCTGGAGCGCAGGAATTCAAGGCGACCTGTAGCAGCATCTGCTTCGCGGCTCACGCCGCTCCTACAGGGCAACTTGCTCTACGCACTCATGAGCTTGCTCAGGCCGGAGCAAGTGCGCGACGCAGTGCCTGGCTGAGATCACTGCCGGTATAGGGCTTGGAAAGCTTTACGCCGGCATCGAACACCGCTGGAAGCTGGTTGATTTCCATGCCGGTAGCAACCAGGAATGGAATGCCACGCTGCCTCAGACATTCGGCAACCGGGCTGCTGTTCTCATTGCATGCCAGCCAATAGTCCAGGAAAACCAGTTGTGGCTGCAGCTCGTCGATCATCTGCAGGGCAGCGCTGACCGAGGCGGCAACACCGCCAACCTGCATGCCTTCCATCTCCAGCTGCATCTGCAGCAGCATGGCATTCAACTCGTCGTTCTCCACGACCAGCACTCTCGTGCCTTCGAGCGAGCCCATCGTTTGCCCCTGTATCCGGATCGGGTGAAGTATAGCCAGTCGCCGAAACAGGCATTACAGAAATATTTTTGGCTGGGACCTGCCCAAGCGCGCAAAGCTCCGCTATAATTCCGCTCCTGCCAGCCGAAGTGGCGGAATCGGTAGACGCAGCGGATTCAAAATCCGCCGCCCTTAAAAGCGTGGGGGTTCGAGTCCCCCCTTCGGCACCAGAGAAAACAGGCACCCATCGGTGCCTTTTTCTTTGCCTGAAATTTGGCAGGCAGTTCCAATTGCGACGTGCAGTCCAGTAGTGCCGAGCCATGCTCGGCAGGGGCGTTCCCGCCCATACGATGATCTGCACGATGGATGTCGGAGCGGTGTAAGCCGCGAAGCCAGTAATACCTGGGCATCGCATTGCCACCTGCTGGATCTGTGGCTTCGCGGCTTACGCCGCTCCTACAAAACCAAGCGCAGCAACACGCTTGCTCGGGCCTGTAGTGCCGAGCCATGCTCGGCAGGGGCGTGCCCGGCGATGCCTTAATCTCCCGCATCGATGTGAGAGCCGAGTAAGCCGCGAAGCTGGCGATATTGGGAACAACCGAGTGTCGTGCTGCCGCCTTCTGGATCCGTGGCTTCGCGGCTTACGCCGCTCCCACAAAGGTATGCAGCTGCTCGCGGGCTTAGTTCTGTACGCGGTTTCGCTGCAGGGCGCCGCCCTTGGCGCCCAGTAGGAACAATAGAATCCCGGCGCCGAGAATCGACCAATGCTGCATGCGGTCACCGCTGGTGATGTAAACCGTGCGATCCGATCCTTTTACCTTGAACTCAATGATCTCGCCTTTGCTCGGGTCGGGCGCTTGCGAGCGTTCGGCAAAGAGGTAGTTGGCGTGTAGCGTGGTCCCTGCGAACGCCAGAAGTGCCCCGGCCAACAAGATGGCGAGTGCTTTCATGTTCATTGGTTGATCCTTGCTGTTGCCCGCGCCCAAATAGCGCTCAAGTATGCTGGCGCGGGATGCTGGCTGTCGATGAAGGACTCGCTGGCGGTTGGGTGCTGTGTTCGGCCTGGGCGGGCAGGGCAGCACCGCTGTAAATCGCAGGCAAGAAAAAAGCTTCGATCGCTCGAAGCTTTTTAGAAATGGCGTCCCCACGGGGATTCGAACCCCGGTCGCCACCGTGAAAGGGTGATGTCCTAGGCCTCTAGACGATGGGGACGCGTATTCTTCAAATCTCAAGTTGTAGATTCAGGCGGCCTAAGGCCTGAATTGGTGGAGCCAAGCGGGATCGAACCGCTGACCTCCTGCATGCCATGCAGGCGCTCTCCCAGCTGAGCTATGGCCCCACGTTGTTGCTAGCCCGCTATTATAGCGGTCTTTTATCGAATTGGAAGCTTTTTCTTCTTCCGTGCAATTTCTTGGGAGGATTGCTTCGATAAAAAAAGACCCGATACGGCTGGGTCCGTTTGTACCTGATGAATGGCGTCCCCACGGGGATTCGAACCCCGGTCGCCACCGTGAAAGGGTGATGTCCTAGGCCTCTAGACGATGGGGACGCGTTATACTCATCAAATTGTCGACAATCCAAACGGCCTAATGTTCGGATTTGGTGGAGCCAAGCGGGATCGAACCGCTGACCTCCTGCATGCCATGCAGGCGCTCTCCCAGCTGAGCTATGGCCCCGGTGAAACGTTGTTACGTCGTTGCCGAGAAAGAAATAATAGCGGGGCTTCATATTTCCCGCAAGCGATTTGTGAAGAAATTTCTTCATCCAATGAGACGGGGCTGAAAAAGACGCAATCCGCCGTCTGGGTACGGTGGAGGCCCGGACTGGATGCGACGTCCGGTGCAGCACGCGCCGAGGAGGTGTGCTGCGACATGCAGCGGCGAAGTCCGACGCCAATACGCTCTGATCGCGGACATCCAGCACTCCAGGCGTTTGGCACCTTGTAGACCATAAAGGTAAACAGGGACGGTGCCTTGAGAAGCTTGCTTCCGGTGATGTTGTTGGGGCTGATCACTGCAGACGCTTTGGCGCAGGAGCTGACGGTCTACAAGTGCTTGGAGGGTGAAGGGCATGTCTATCAATCCACGCCATGCTCCGGCGCCGAGGTGAGGCATTGGGCTGTGCGGGCAGAAGCCATTGATGGCGCGGCGGGAGAGCCCAAGACGTCGTCGCGGCCTCAACCGCGACAGAACGATCGATCGCAGAGACGAAGAGGGTCAAGCGCAGGGCAGCGCAGCAGGGCTGGGGCGAAGATCGACGCTTGTGCCCAAGCACGGTTGGGCCGCGAGCGCGCCTATGCGAAGGCGGGGTTGAAGCGTGACTTCGCGATGTCGAGCTTCTGGGACAACAAGGTTCATGAGGCTTGCTGGTAAGGCGATGGAGCGGGCGGCTGCTGCAGCTGCCTGGCCGGTCGGTGCCTGTGGTGCGGATGGCTCCTTGGCGGCTATCGCGGACAGAGTGCCATCGCAGCGCTGCTAGCTGCCGCCAAACATACAGGCGGGGTGAGCCATCACAAGCGTTGCTGATCCGGGCCCGCCGTGGGCGCGGATTGCAGGCGCCTGCGCTCCAACGCGGCGTGAGCTGCCATGTCAAACTCGTCCAATGCGGTCTGCAGCGCGCTCAGATTTTTCTCCTGCAGTAACTGCTCCATCGCAGCACATTTCTGCGCAATGACTGTTTCATGTATGAAGGCGAAAGCCCCGCGCAGGGAATGCAGGTGCTTTCCAATCGGCTCGAGCGCTTGTTGGGCGGCCTGCGATGCAGAGCCAGCTTGCTTGTCCTGCAAGAGTTGCTGGATGGCTGCAACGGATGCCTCAAGGGACGACAGTAGCGGGGCGTGCACCTCTGGTGGCAATACCCCCGTGGCGATATCCCATTGTTCCTGACCACGCGGTGTGGCTGGAACGCCATTGCCGATCTGCGCAAGCGTCGTACGCAGTGCCTCAAGCAGAACAGGCTTTATCAAAATGGTGCTGATGCCGGCCTCCTTGCTGCGGGCCTGGTCCCGGTCAGAGGCATGCGCGGTAACGGCGATGATGGGGGTATCGACCCCGCGGTTACGCAGATAGCTGGCGAAGGTAAAACCATCCATGCCCGGCATGTTCAGATCGGTCAGAATCAAGTCGTAGTGCTGGCTGCTGAATGTAGCTATTGCTGAGCCACATTCTTCGAACGTGCTTGCGGTGCAGCCGAGTGCCTCCAGCTGCAACTGCAGCAGCTTTCTGTTGGCCGGATGATCGTCGACGACGAGTACGTGCATTGCGGCGCGCTGCTGGGTTTTCGCACTAGTCGTCGGCAGTTCCTGGGTGGTCGTTGTGCCGGCATCCTGCAATGGCAGGGTGACGATGAAGGTGCTGCCGTTGCCCGGTGCACTCTTGACCTGGATGTTGCCGTGCATCAGCTCCGCCAAGCGCCTGCAAAGTGCGAGGCCCAAGCCGGTGCCGCCGTAGCGACGGGCAATGCTGGAATCGGCCTGCGAGTACGTGGTGAAAAGCGTGGCCTGCTGTGCCGCGCTGATGCCAATGCCGGTATCGCTCACGCCGAGCACGATGGCGGAGTTGCTGCTTGCATCATCCTGCAGGTATACCTCGAGCAGCACATCGCCAGCCTCGGTGAACTTGATTGCGTTACTGACCAGATTGAAAATTATCTGGCGGATGCGTGTCGGATCGCCCATATAACGCGCATGCAGGCCATCGTCGACAATGAGGTCGATACCCAGTCCCTTGGCCTGGGCCATGGGTGCGAACATCTCGATGCACTGCTGCGCGACTTCCTTGAGGTCGAATGGTATCGACTCAATCGTCATCTGCCCGGACTCGACCTTGGAGAAGTCCAGAATGTCATTGATGATATTCAACAGGGCAGAGGATGATGAGGTAACCGCGTGTAGCCGATTGCTCTGTTCCGCCGTCAACGTTGTGCGTTCAAGCAGCTCAAGGTTGCCCATGATCGCATTGAGCGGTGTGCGGATTTCATGGCTCATGATGGCCAGGAAGGTCGACTTTGCCTCGTTTGCGGCTTCCGAAGCCTTGCGCGCATTCTCCAGTTCCTGCTCGATCTTCTTGCGCAGGGTGATATCGGTGAAGTTGCAGAGCAGGACATCCATGCTGCGGTACTTGGTCGGGACGATGCTCACCAGTAACGCGCAGATTGTGCCGTCGCCCGTCCTCAGGTTGAGCTCGATGCCCGGTGAAGCCAGGGCTTCGGCATCGTGTGTACGGAATGCATCGAGAAACTCAAGGTGCAGTGGCTGAGCCGAATCGCTGCTCGCCGCCGCATACGATGCCATGACCGCGTTCTGTAGCAGCACCTCGCCCGTTGAAACCGAAACAAGCGCTTGACCGAATGCCGCGGACTCAACCATGGTCCGGTTCAGGTTCTCGCTTTCGACTATCTGTTCCGATCGGACATAGCCGGGACGGAAAACCTTTCGTTCAATCAGCAGCAGTACCGTCCAGACAAAGCCTATCGCGAGCAGCATTGATGCGATGTACGCAAGCAGGGTTGGCCACAAGGCGGTGATGATGGTCCGCCAGGAGAACGTATGGATCAGCTGCCAACCGCCGTTGGCAGGAGAAATCGGATCTGTGGCGATGAAGCGGCCATCCATTTTCTCGAACCTGCCGCGCTTGTCGGCGGGTGCGCCTGCGGCCCAGCGACTGACCGGGAAACCTGCGATCTGGCGTGCGTTGGGCTGGTGGGCACCGAGGAACAGATCACCTCGGGAGTTGGCAATCATCCAGAACTCGTCCGTCTGCGTTGAAGCAAGCGAGCTGGTTACAAGTTCAATGGGGTACGAGGCGACGAACACGGCAAACGGTTTGTCGTTGGCAAACGCCTGTTGCTGCGGCAGCATTGAAGGCTTGCCGGTCAGCGGATCACTGCTGATTGGCAACCACTGGGGAACGGTTGTTTGTAGCCGGTCGACCATGGTGATTGACGGTGGCTGTTCTGGAGTAAACCGCTGGATGAGGGCAGCGGTGGATTCTGTCGCGTGTGAGGTGAGCAGCTTGCCGTCGGCAAGCGGGCCGGCGCCGAGGAAGGTTCGGTCGGGGTTCGAAAAATAGATCGATGCCATCAAGGCGCGGGCGAAGGTGCCTGCCTGATTGCTGACTTCGTCGGCCAGCTTGAGATAGGGCGCGAAACTTTCCAGGGTATGCCCTTGGTCGGTGTCGGCAAGAACCAGTACATACGGTGAGTTGCCCGAGCGTTGGATGGTCATGCGGCCGCGACTGTCCCTGAGCCTGCCGACAAGCTCAGGGTCAGGTTTCTGCCGTGACTCCCATGCGTATTCTTCCTGCGCAGTGGTAATCCGCATGGCGCCTTCGCGCACAGCAAAGACCGATTGCAGTGCGATGCGACGGCTGGTCTGGTCGGCGTGCCGCTCTGCGATGTAGTCCCTGATCTGCGAGTGGATCACCACGGCCGTCACCACGCCAAGGATCAGCGTCGTGACGATGCCGCCCACATAGAGCAGGGTACGTTGATGCCGGCTCAACAGCTTCAAGACATTTGCACGGGAAGGTAGCCGTGGGCCAGGCGGGTTCTGCGCCGGGCTGCTGTCAGCTGCCATTTGAGATTCCACTCACGATTGGCAATCGCCTGTTTCGCTGGTGAAAGGCCTAGTTTCTGGGCGTTGTCTGAGGGGAGCGAGACAAATATTCGGACTAGGCCGATGTAGCCCCGATGGCTGCGCTGGAACAATGACTTCATCGAATACAGTCCCTTCCCTGATACCGCCGCTTCTGGCGTGGAGACATCACCAATGAACGCTCTTGCACAATTTGTGTCGCCGCGACCGGACAACCAGATGATCCAGAACGCTCTGGTGATTGACGGCAATGAGCTGCAGCATCTTCCGATGGTCAAGATGCTGCGTCAATCAGGCGTGTCTGAAGTGATTTCCGCCCTGGACGGAGCCCGCGCGGTAGCCGCATTGCGGGATCGGAGCTGGGATCTGGTGGTCCTCGATCTGGACATCACCGACCTCACCGGGCTGCAGGTCATCGACCTGCTGGCCGAGCGTTGCCGATCTGCCCGCCTGGTGATCGTCAGCAGCCAGCCCAGTCGGATTCTGAACGCTGCATCTGCTTACGCAGCGTATCGTGGCCTCAGCGTGGTTGCGGCGCTACGCAAGCCGCTCAAGGCTGAGCAGATTCGCGGCATCATCACCACCTCGCTGGAGCTGGCGACGCAGCCGCCGGCGTCCATGGCTGCCGCCGGTACGACGGCGCAGGCGTTCACTGCCGAAGATCTGCGTCAAGCCTTGCTCGATCAGCAGATTCAGGCCTATTACCAGCCGCAGCACTGCGCCATCACCGGGGTGCTGCGAGGCGCCGAAGTGCTGGCGCGTTGGCACCGGCCGGACGGCACGGTGCTGGCACCCGCTGAGTTTCTCCCGGCAATCGAGCGCGCCGGGCTGCTCGAGTCCTTTACGGACTATATGCTTTCCTGCGCATTTGACTGCCTCGCTGCCGAAGACCCCGGTTCAACCTTGCTGATGGCGGTCAATGTGCCGGCGCGGGTGGCAACGGGTGTGCATTGGGCGCAGAGCGTTGCCGATCATGCCTACCATGCAGGTGTAGACCCGGGCCGGGTGGTCATCGAGATCACCGAAGATGGCGGTGAGCTGTGCAATCCAGCGCTTGCGGGGGCTGTCACCCAGCTGCGGTTGCGCGGCTTCAATTGCGCCATCGATGATTTCGGCAGCGGCGATTCCTCCTTGGACCGACTGCTGCACGTGCCCTTCAACGAGCTGAAGATCAACCGCAGCATGCTGGTGGCCGCGCGTGATCATGCCCATGCGCGCTGCTTGCTCGCCAGTACGATTGCGATGGCCAGGCAGATGGTCGCCACGGTAGTTGTCGAGGGTGTGGAGACCTATCTGGATCTGGACATGGTGCGTAGCCTGGGCTGCCACACCACCCAGGGCTATCTGCATGGACGTGCGATGAGCAAGGCCGACTATGTGCAATACATGGCGCAACAGGATTGAACTGGGGCGCACTGCGGCGTCGGCGCAGTGCATGATGGCTGATGCCGCATGGATACACGGAGCCTGTATCGCCAGCCATTGCAGGGTTTCTCTCCAAAGCCCCTGGCCAGCAGGCCAGGGGTTTTCGTGTTGTGGCATTTGCGGTGTCGCGCGGTTTGCCGGGTGCGCTCAGTGGCTGGCCATTACGGTCGAAGGATCCGGTGACAGGCAGCGGAGGTGCAGGTGGGTGATCACGGCAGTTGTTGAGTCGCCCGGTGCGGATTCGGCAGACCCCTGCGCATGCCGGTCAACCGCCCGGCGCGAGAGCGACGCGGTGCGAGGAGGCAGAGGGGCGACGGTTGCTCCCGGCATGTATCCAGGAAGCGCCCCAGCCGTGGTGGTCGCAGTTCTCGTCAGCGGGCCAAAAAGCATGCGGACTCCATGCGGAGGGTCTGGAATATGGGCTGATCGGGCCGCCGGCGTTGGCCCAGCCGGGGTGTCTCAAAATTTCTCTCATAAGTCTTTGTCTTTGAGCGCGATGTGACATAAATTCTGTCCTGACGTGCCTGGCAGGGTAGGGGATGCCTCCTCAGCCTGGATTGGCCAGCTGCCAGCGCACTTCAGGGAGAGCCAAGCCATGAGTGGTTTCAAGATCCGGGTGATCTTGGCTGACGATCATCCGGGTATGATCGCCGGGGTGAAGTACGAGCTTTCAACCGTGGCTACCCTCGATCTTGTAGGGACAGCGGCGGACTCAACGGAGCTGATGGCGCTGTTGGGTAGTGTTGCATGCGATGTGGTTGTTTCTGACTACGCGATGCCCGCGGGCGACTTTGGCGATGGGATCGCGCTGTTCGGAATGATTGCCAGGCGCTACCCGCAGGTGAAGCTGGTGGTGCTTACCATGTTGGATAATCCAGCGGTGCTGCACACCCTGTTGACGCAGGGCGTGATGTGCATAGTAAGCAAGTCGGATGCCCTGACGCATCTTGTGCCGGCTGTACATGCAGCACAGAGCGGTGGGCGTTACTACTCGCCCACCATTGAAAAGGTTGTACAGGGAATCGAGCTCAACCGTCGCAGTCGCAACCCTGCCGGTGTCCTGAGTATCCGTGAGTCTGAGGTAGTGAGGCTCTATGCGTCTGGATTGACGGTCAACGAGATCGCCGAGCGCTTGCATCGAAGCAAGAAAACCATCAGTACGCAGAAGGCCAGTGCGATGGAGAAGCTGTCCATCGAGAAGGACGTTGACCTGCTGCGCTATGCCATGGAAAACGGGCTGGTTACCTCGTCAGGCGGTACCCCGCCCGCATCCGAGGCAAGTTGAGGTTGAGGTAGCTGGCGTCGTATCGTTGCCGGGAACGATGGAGCCTGGTGATCGGCTCAGCACAAGGCTGGGTCAATCAAGGTCGAGCCCGTTCTTCCCCGACTCCCACTGCAACATGATTTTGCGCCTGCGCTGTGGCGAGGCGTACATGAAGAGATTGAGTGTCTCCAGGAATTGATTCTTCTGAAGGGTGGATAGTCGGGCGAAGTCGATCAGCAGCCGCCTTACGTCTGCGGTTTTCTTGTCCATCTTTGTAGGTTCTCAGCCGCAGCTCAAAAGCAAAGCACGCATGCGAGCGCCACATTGGCGCCGCACAAGGAATTTGCTCATGTTGTGTCAAGCGGTCTGGCGCAGCCATAGGACCTGTCCCAATAAGCCGGAGATATCTTGCCTTTTACAAGGCCGATAGACTTCGGAATTGGCGGCTGCAGGGGCTGTGCTGGCTCACTTGCGATGCTGTCAGCAAAGAGCCAAGGCTGCCGGTGAATGCTGCATGGCGGACTAGGAGGCGCGTGCGATGGATGGCCCTGCCTCGGCATCGGCCAGACCAGACTCGATGCCGTACCTGAGCAGGTCGACATCGCGCTTCAATCCCAGCTTCAACATGGCTGCTCCCTTTTGGGTGCTGATTGTTTTCTTGCTTCGGCTCAAGCGCTCGGCGATTTCGTTGACAGTCAAGCCGGAGACAAAGAAGCGGATCACCTCCAGCTCGCGGGTGGTGAGTGTCTGCACGCCGGAGTTGCCGGAAGTGACGGAACCTGCGATCTCGGTGATGGTGGGCGAAAGATAGCGACCATTGGCGAAGGCGCCGTGCACTGCAGGCATCAGGTGATTCAGTGAATCGGATTTGCTGAGGATGCAGGAAATGCCAAGACTCAACAGTGAATGCACGATGCCCGGGTTTTCGAGCATGGTCAGTACCACGATCTTGATCGACGGGTAGCGCTTCTTGACCAGCTTGAACAGCGCAATGCCGTCCCCGTAGCGACCACCCGGCATGGAGTAGTCGGAGATCAGGACATCGCAGGGGCTGCGTGCGAGTACGTCCATGAGCTCGGTGGAATTACGCGCCGAGCCGGTGACGGAAATGGTACCGGCGGCGGTGAGTACGTACTGAAGGCCGGCACGCACGGCTGAATGATCGTCCGCGAGGACAACGCGGAGGCTGAGTGGCTTCATGGCGGATCGGCTTCAGTTATTGAACGGGGGAAACGTCTGCAGCGCAGTCAGCTGCGCTGCAGATGGCCGGCGCATGGCATGAAGGGGCAAAGAGGCTATGGGTTGCTATGCGTCTGTCGTTACTTTATGAGCGTCCTGTCAGCAAAGTAAGCACTACGGGTCCTATTCAACGCTTGGGCTTTGTAGGACAAGTCTGAACTTTGCGCAGTGTCGGCTCGATATCCGCACAGCAGGGAGCGAATTAGTTTACCTGTCAGGATCCCTGCAATTGCATGCAGATGCCCTGCTTGTGCAGACTTTTCTACGAACCGGGGCGTTGCCGAAGGAGGCTCGGAAGTAGAAGAAGGCATGCTCGTTTGCACTTCTGGCCTGCGGTTTCTGGCAAGGAAATCGCGGCATGATCGATGCTGTTGCACGATTATTTGCTGGAAAACGCAACGCGGTACAAATCAGTACACAAATAGTGACGTATCACTCTATGATTGCCCGCGATCTGCAGGGAAATGAAAATGGTTGATGATCAGCAGGTAGTGGATGACGCCGTGCCCGCACCAGCAAAACGTCGGGGCCGGCCTCGGCTTTACGATACGCCGCTATCGCAGGCCGAGCGCGCCAAGCGCTATCGCAAAGCACGGCAATGGGATGAAAGCAGCCTGGACGATTGCCGTGACCCGGTGCTCATGGATCGATTGAGTTGGGCCTTGAAGCACAAGGAAACATCCGAGGACGCAAGGGCTGCGTTGGATATCTATCTGGAAGAACTGGTGCGACGGCACCACAGCAAAGGCAAGCTGGCACTCAAGTAATGCTGGCACCCCGGGCCAGGCCGAATCATCTGCTCGCTGGCGATCGTTGACTGTGCATGCGAATGCCTGTTGCAGTTGAACACTGAGTTTTTCCGCCTTGTTGCCTGCTGTCGGGAGCAGCACGTCTGAGGCCTCCGCTCAGATCCGCAGTGCATCCACCACCAGCGCGAACGCAGCTGAGTGCTGACGGCGGCTGGGATAGTAGAGATGGTAGCCGGGGAAGGGCGGGCACCAGTTCTGCAGCACGCGCACCAATCGGCCTTGTTCAATGTGATTGCCGAATTCTTCCTCTGGCAGGAAGGTGATGCCCAGGCCATCCAGCGCCGCCTGCACCATTGGCGGCGAGGTGTTGAACACCAGCTGGCTCTCCACTCGCACGTTCACTTGCCGGCCATTGCGCTCGAACTCCCAGACGTACAGGCCGCCTGAGGTGGCGAAGCGGATGTTGATGCAGCTGTGGCGGGTCAGGTCGGCGGGGACTTTGGGGATCGGATGTTTCTCGAAGTAGGCCGGCGAGGCAGCTGCCGCCATCCGTACCATCGGGCTGATCGGGAGAGCGATCATGTCCTTGTCGATGCTTTCGCCCAGCCGCACGCCGGCATCGAAACGGTCGGCGACGATATCGCGCAGCGCGTAGCTGACGTCGAACTCGATGCGGATGTCCGGGTAGCGGTGCAGCAGCGGCAGCAGCTTGGGCAACAGGATGGTCTGCAGCGAATGGTCGCCGCAGGTCAGGCGCAGGGAACCGGCCGGTTTGTCACGTAGTTCGGTCAGTGCGTCGAGTTCGGCTTCGATCTCATCGAAACGGTTGCCGATGGCCAGCAACAGGCGATCCCCCGCTGGCGTGGGCGAGACGCTGCGGGTGGTGCGGGTGAGCAGGCGGATCTGCAGGCGCTCTTCCAGTGCCTTGATGGCCTGGCTCAGGGCGGATTGTGAGACGCCCAGCAGCGCCCCGGCGCGGGTGAAGTTTCCTTCACGTGCGACGGTGACGAAGGCGAGTAGATCGTTGAGGTTGCGTCGTGCCATGACGGCAGTGTGGCATGGCTGATTGATTAGTTCAGCTAATAATGGCTAGAAGCATTGATTACCTTATCAGGCGAGTCATCCGGGTGGACAATGGCCGCCTTCCCCAATCACCGCCGGAGTTCCCATGTCTGTCAAAGCCTATGGCGCCTATGCCGCCGATAAGCCGCTGGAATCGATGGATATCAGCCGCCGGGCGCCGGGTGCGCATGATGTGCAGATCGACATCGCCTATTGCGGCATCTGCCACTCCGACCTGCACCAGGTCCGCGCCGAATGGGCGGGCACCCAGTTCCCCTGTGTGCCTGGCCATGAAATCGTCGGCCGTGTTGCCGCAGTAGGCGCACACGTCAGTGGCTTCAAGCCGGGCGACCTGGTTGGTATCGGTTGCATCGTTGACAGCTGCAAGCAGTGCGACGACTGCGATGCCGGTCTGGAAAACTATTGCGACGGCATGGTCGGCACCTATAACGGCACCACTGCTGATGCACCCGGTTGGACCCTGGGCGGTTACTCGCAGGAAATCGTCGTCCACGAGCGCTATGTATTGCGCATCGGTCATCCCGAGGACCAGCTCGCAGCCGTAGCGCCCTTGCTGTGCGCTGGCATCACCACATATTCGCCGCTGAAGCATTGGAATGCCGGCCCTGGCAAGACGGTGGGCGTGGTCGGCATTGGTGGTCTCGGCCATATGGGCATCAAGCTGGCGCATGCGCTGGGCGCGCACGTCATTGCCTTCACCACCTCCGAGTCCAAGCGCGAGGCAGCGTTGGCGTTGGGTGCGGATGAAGTAGTCGTCTCGCGCGATCCCGAAGCAATGGCGGCACAGGCCAAACGCTTCGACCTGATCGTCAACACCGTGGCCGCGCCGCATGATCTGGATGCCTTCCTGGCACTGCTCAAGCGTGACGGTGCAATGGTGCTGGTGGGCGCCCCGGCAACGCCGCATCCCTCGCCGAATGTGTTCAACATGATCACCAAGCGTCGCACCCTGGCCGGTTCGATGATTGGTGGTATTCCGGAAACCCAGGCGATGCTGGATTTCTGCGCCAAGCACAAGATCGTGGCCGATATCGAGTTGATCCGTGCCGAGGAGATCAACGAAGCCTACGAGCGCATGCTCAAGGGCGATATCAAGTACCGCTTCGTGATCGACAACGCCACCTTGGGTAACTGAGTCCGGCTGGCGTTCAAGCAGATGCATGGTTGCCCGAGGGCAGCCATGCGGTTCCGGACTGGGGACCGTAGCAAGTGGTCGTCGCTTCCATTGCCGGGAGCGACGTGCCAGCTACGGCGAACGGCATGGTGGGCTACGCATGCGGCGTCGCCCGCCGAGCCTGCATCTACATCAACGACCTGCCGATTGAATGCAGCAGTCGTTACCCGCTTGGCGGATACGCCAGAGCGCCATCAAGGAACCTACATGCACGACTCACTGAAGAGCCTTGGGCTCGTCGCGGTGGCTTTGCCGATGGCCGCGGTCGCGGAGAAGCCACTGCCTGCAGCAGTACAAGCCCAACTCGTGGCAAGCGTTGGCAGCCAAGCCTCGCTGGAAGGCCCTTCGGAATACTTCATTGGGCGAGTGCGCATTGACCCGGCGTGGTCTGCCGATGAGGCGCTGACTGCTTCCGGTGCATGGGTCACCTTCGAGCCGGGCGCACGCTCGGCGTGGCACACGCATCCGGCAGGGCAGCGCCTGGTGGTGACGTCTGGCGTGGGGCTGACGCAGGAATGGGGCAAGCCTGTTCAGGAGATTCACCCGGGCGACGTAGTCATCTGTCCAGCAGGCGTAAAGCATTGGCACGGTGCCAGTGCAACAGCCGCGATGACGCACTTGGCTGTCACCGGCGTACTTGAAGGCGAGAACGTCGAGTGGATGGAGCAGGTTAGCGACGAGCAGTACCAAGCTGCTCGCTAGGCTTTCGCGCCTTGTCTGTGCCGACGTGGCTGCGGCGGAGCTGGAACTGTCGCCTAAGGTTGCGGCTGTGCTCGTGGGCACGCGGCGAGCATTCAATCCGTACCAGCACCGACTAAAAGACGCTGTGATCCTTCTGCTGTTCTTTCAGCACGGCTGAGCGCACGCGCTCGTTTGCGTGGCAGCTGCGCCAATGTCGCGCTGCTGATAACAACCAACATCATCAAAGAGGTTTCCCATGTCGACTCCCGTTGTCGGCACGCCCGAGCGTGCCTGTCCGGAGCTGGAAGAGGCTGCATCGCATTGGAGTGGCGTGTTCTCCATGACTCTGTGCGTGTTCGCCTTGATTGCGTCCGAATTCCTCCCTGTCAGCCTGCTCACGCCGATGGCTGCGGACCTGCATGTCAGCGAAGGGCAGGTGGGGCAGGGTATTGCCATCTCCGGCGCTTTCGCGGTGCTGACCAGCTTGTGCATTTCGCGGTTGGCAGGCAATGCGGATCGCAAATTGTTGCTGCTGGTATTGACCGCATTGATGGCGGTATCCGGCAGTGTCGTGGCCTTGGCGCCGAACTACCCGGTCTATCTGATCGGCCGCGCGCTTATCGGCATCGTTGTCGGCGGCTTCTGGTCGATGTCCGCAGCCACGGCGATGCGACTGGTGCCGCCGGCACAGGTGCCACGCGCCCTGGCCATCTTCAATGGGGGCAATGCCTTGGCAACGGTGATTGCCGCCCCGCTGGGCAGCTATCTTGGCGCGGTCATGGGCTGGCGCAGCGCGTTCTTCTGCCTTGTACCGATAGCACTGGTTGCGCTGGTCTGGCAGTGGCGTAGCTTGCCCTCCATGAAAGCTGGGCAGGGTATTGCTGCCGGTGGCGTTATCCGTTTGCTTCGGAGCAGGATTGTCCTGCTCGGGATGCTGGCCTGCGCCGCATTCTTCATGGGCCAGTTCGCGCTGTTTACATACATCCGGCCATTCCTGGAGACGGTGACACGGCTTGAGGTCTCTGCGTTGTCCTGGGTGCTGTTGGGCATCGGTTTCAGCGGCGTCATCGGTACAGCCGTTGTAGGCAGCATCCTCAAGCACGGCCTGTACCGGGTGTTGGTCGTTATCCCGGTACTCATGGCCGCGATCGCGCTGGGTTTGACGCTGTTCGGTAGCTCAGCGGGTGCGGTAGCGCTTCTGCTGGCACTTTGGGGGCTCTTTGCAACTGCTGCGCCGGTAGGCTGGTGGAGCTGGATCGCACAGACCATGCCGGGCGATGCAGAAGCCGGTGGCGGCCTGATGGTGGCAGTGATCCAGCTGGCGATTGCCTTGGGCTCCACTTTCGGCGGGCTGCTGTTTGACTATTCTGGCTACCGCAGCAGTTTCGTGATGAGCGCAGGGGTACTGGTATCTGCCGCGGTGCTTGCGATGCTGACGGCGCGCGCTCCGCCGGAGCAGGCAGCGTGAGTGTTGCATCTCAATGCTGGCGCTAGCGCCTAAGCTGGTCTTGGCCTGGCGTTTGCAGTCATACCTGCTTCGCGCTCGATGAGCCGAGCGCGAAGCAATAGCAGCTACCAACCCGGTGTTATGGGTGTGGGCGCATGGTGGGACGGGAACAACGGCAGAACGTATTCGGACAGCTCCTGCAGGACTTCAGCAACTGGTCGCTTGCTGAATTGGATGCCCAACGCCGCATGATTTACGCCTGCAAGCCGCCATTCGCCAAGCAGATCGATCAGTCCATTGCGGCCGGTTCTCAGCGTGTAGCCGCCATCCATGGGCGTCCGTGGATGGTTGGGATCTTCGACCAGGTCCAGCCATTCGTTGGTGACATGGGGGCGGAAACCACCGTCAGGAATGAGTGCACGCCACGCGCGGATCTTTGCTGCAAGTCGTTTCGGGCCCGCAGCGTCGTGGGTCGCGTCAGGATACGTCAGCCAGCCATCGGCATGCTCCGCGACCCACTGCAACGTCTGCCGGGAGCTGCCGGTTACCAGCATCGGCACCTTGCCTGCGACGGGCTTGGGCAGTAGTTGCACGCCTCGGGCGGTGCCCAGTCGCGAGTTGACGTTCAGGTCACCGGCCTGCATCAGTTGGCGGACATACTCGAGCGTGTCTGCAAATCGTTCCGCACGGGTGGCGTGCTCCAGTCCGTAGGCGGGAAACTCTACCGGCCTATCACCAGAGGCGATTCCCATTACCAGGCGTCCTCCGGACAGCTGGTCGATGGTTGTTGCCGACTTCGCAAGATCTATGGGGTGGCGCAGCGAGAAGATGGCACTGCCAGTGGCCAACGCAATCCGCTCGGTCTGTGCTGCGAGGAAGGCCAGATAGGTGAAGGGATCGAATACCTGACCGGCATCGCCGAACAGCGGATCGAACAGCGGAACATCGCGCGTCCACACGGCCGCGAAGCCGGCACGGTCGAGTTGGCTCACCCATTTGGCCTGGCCTTCGAGCACCTGCATGTCGCCGCGATAGAAGCGCAGCGGCAGGAAGATGCCCAGGCTCAGGGCATCTTGGCGGAACATGCGCTGGTAGCCGGGGTGGTGGGCGAACGCCGCAGAAGACGCGCCAGCTACACCCGCTGTAGATGCGGCGATGGAAATCGTTGAAGTCATTGCTGGAGTCTCGTTCATGCGCCGCTTGCGGCTTCGGGGATCAGTACGCCGCGTTGTACGGCTGGTCGCTGGGCGACACGCTCATGCCAAGCAGTCAGGTTCGGGTAGGCGCTGAAATCAAAACCAACGATGCGGGCGATGTGCGTCCAGCCGAAGCCAGCGATATCGGCGATTGAGTATTCGTCGCCAGCAAGCCATGGCCGATCAGCAAGCCGTCGATCCAACGTCTCAAAGAAATTGTTACTCAAACGACGGTAGCGATCAGTTACTGGCGGCAAGGCTGGCTCGACGAACAGCTCGAAGTGAACCCGCTGGCCAAGAATCGGCCCGACGCTGGCGGAATGGAACATCAGCCAGGTGATGGCTTCCCAGCGCTCAGCAGGCTCGCGTGGCAGCAGACGACCAGTGCGTTCGGCCAGATACAGGAGGATGGCGGACGATTCAAAGATCGTGACGCCCGCAGAATCGTCTACCAACACCGGGATGCGTGCATGCGGATGCAGTTTCACGTAGTCCGGATGCTGATGCTCGCCATTGCCGATGCGAACATGATGCAGTTGATAAGGAAGACTGAGCTCCTCCAGCGCAATGGATATCTTGAAACCGTTTGGCGAGCTATCGGTGTAGAGGTGGAGCATCGGGTTCGACATGGGCCGGTCCTTTTAAGCGGGTGATCTGGCGAAACGTAGACGGGGTACTCGTGGTTGAGCAGGTCCAGGATTTCTGGGCTTGGCGGCGTTCTTCAGCTGCTACTGCGCATGAACAGCCTTGGCGCCTGTGCCCACGCGTGTGGCGGCTACGTGTTTCGTTGCGGAGAAGATCGAGTGGCTGGGATGCGCGCAGTCTAGACATCGCGTGCCGCGTCGAAAAACGATTTACGCGGCGCCATGAAGTTAGAAAATCTAATGTATAGATGGGCGCCGATCGGGATGTCAGGCGCTCCGGGCATGGGGTACGGAACCCGCCGCTGCGGCACCGCGCTTTGCTCTCGTCTATTGGATTTACTGCTGCGTTGGCTTTTGCAAGCACCTGTGCGTTATGGCCATAGCGGTTGGGTGCAGCTCTAGATCAGTACGCCCACGCCAGGCTGAGAGCGACAAACCTCGGTCCTTGCGAAAGTTAGCTTTCCTAACCTGCTAAAACGTCGCATGCTGTTGTCCGGCTGGCGTCGCCGGCAAGCGATGCCTTTACTCTGAATCAGGAAAAATCTTCATGGGAGCAGTCCTGCCCTTGCTGGCGTTGCGCGCCTTCGTCGAGACCGGCCGCCACGGCAGTCTCAAGGCGGCCGCCGAGGTCATGGGGGTCAGCCCAGGCGCGGTCAGTCAGCAGTTGAAGTTGTTGAGTGAGCGCACTGGCGTGACGTTGTTCGTACGCAACCGCCATGGGGTAGCGCTCAGTCCTGCAGGAGCGCAGGTATATCCAGCGTTGTTACGTGCCTTCGATACCATCCAGGACAGCATGGCGGTGTTGGAGGCAATCAATGGACGGCAGACACTGACGGTAAGTACCGTGCCAAGTTTTGCTGCGTCATGGCTGGTGCCGCGGCTTGGGCGCTTTACCGAAGCGCATCCGGATATCGAGGTGCGCGTGGAAGCTTCGTCGGTACTGGTCGATCTGCGGCGGGATCGTGTCGACGTCGCGGTCCGCCATGGTCTTGGCAGCTACCCGGGCCTGGTATCCCGGCATCTGGCGTCGCCGGTTCTGCTGCCGGTGGCAAGCCCTCGTTTGCTGGCGGATGGCCCACGTATTCAATCGCCAAAGGACTGCCTCAAGTATCCATTGCTGCAGGATTCGGATCGCAGCGACTGGCGTCTCTGGTTCAAGGCATTGGGGATGGCGGATGACCCACGCATCGAGCGCGGCGCGGCGTTCGATGATGACGTGCTGCTGATACGAGCCGCAGAGGCAGGGCAGGGAATCGCCTTGGTGCGCGACGTGTACGTGCAGGCGGAAGTGGCTGGCGGACACCTTTCGGTCGCACTTGACCGGCCCTGGCCGGCTGCATTTGCCTACTATGCGGTGACCTTGCCTGGCGCGGATGAGAAACCGGCAGTCGCATCGTTCCTGGGCTGGCTGCAGCGTGAGGCACAGGGTCACGACGCTTCGTTCTGAGTGCTGGCAGCCAGCAAGTCCATTGCCGCAGCCCGTTGCTGCGCGCTGTGGCGGCAACGCTGATGCACTGGCAGCGCGGCTGGAATAGCCCAGGCGCGCTGCGAGGCGGTCATTGTCGTTACTGCGGGCGCGGCTTATGACTTCGCAGGCTTGCGCTTGCCACCCCACGACTTGCTGACGATCATCCACTTGCCGTCGATCTTCAGCAGCGCCAGGTAGTCCACGCCGTCCCAGCCGGGGTAGTCCAGCGACACCTTCACCATTGCGATCTCGTCAGTGACGTCGAGGATCTCGTAGCTGCGGTGGCGCTGATCCTCATCTGCAGCTGGCCTGCCTGGAAACCCCGATGCCCATTCCTCGCCGCTGATCGTCCTCACTTTGTTGTCGGTTGTCGAATAGCCGGTGACCACGCCATCTTTGCGGAATGCCTTGTGTATCTCAGCGGCGTCGCCGGCTTCGAAGCCGCGCATCAATTGCTGCATTACCTGGTCGACTGCAGGTCGATTTGCGTTCTGCGCCATGGCAGAGGTGGGAAGCAGGAGCAGTGCTGCTGCAAGGAAGGCTGAGCGGATTGACATGTTCATGGGTGTCCTGGGTAGGTTGGATGCAACGGGATCAGTGAAGCGATTGGTCGCGGCTGCGCGGATCAGTTGCTGGCTGCGTTGTTGGTGACAGGCTTGGCCTGGCTGCGGAGCAGGTCGACCACGGCTTGCGCAAGCGGCGTCGCCGAGGCGTAGTTCTGGCCGGTCAGCACGCGCTGGTCGGCTTCGATGTAAGGCGCCTCGTTGTCCACGGCGCGGAAGATGCCGCCGCGGGCCTGCACGGTTTCCCGGATCAGGAACGGGAACTGCTTGAAGTAGGCCGCATCGCGGTCCTCGTGCTCTTCCGGAAAGCCGGTGATGCGCTTGCCGGCGAGCAGGCTCTGGCCATTGCCCAGCTTGAGGTTCACGATCCCAGCGGTGCCGTGACAGACCGCCGATACCACCCCGCCGTTGTGCTCGTAGACGTGCATGGCGATGGCCTGCAAGCGGCTATCTTCGGCAACGCCGTACATGGCGTTGCTGCCACCAACGTAATAGACGGCGCGATAACGATCGGGGTCGATCCGGTCCGGGGTGGCCGTATTGCGCAGGCCGTCCATGATGCGGGTGTCCTGCAGGCGGGGCTCCATGTCCTGGCTGACATAGCTGTCCAGGATCGGCACCGCGCCGCCCTCCGGGGAGACGAAGTCCACGCCGTAGCCGGCAGCCTGGAAGACATCCCAGGCGTTGACCACCTCGCCGAAGCTGACACTCGCCGGCAGCGTCGAGCCGCCGTGGACCTTGCTGCTGGCGATGATGAACAGGATCCGGCCCTGTTTGGCGTCGGTGCCGGCGGCCGTCCCGGCTTTGCTGGTGGAGATTGCCGCGAAGGTGGCTGGTGCCGATGCGCTGGCCAGTGGATTGCTCAGGACGCCGCGTCCACTGGCGTGGGCGCTTGGGGAGGCGCCTGGCCAGGCGAACAGCAGCAGTATCAGCAGGGTGGGGATGAAGCGGGATATGGGCATCGGTGCTGACTCGTGGTGTGGAGTCAGCAGGCTAGGCGATCCCTTTCAAATCAATGTCTTGGGAATTAATTCAGGAGTGCTGGAATCGATTCCCGGAGTCGCTTGCAGCCGCACGGAAGGCTGCAGGCGTAATGCCTTCATGTTTCTTGAAGGCGCTGTGGAAGGTCGACATGGACTGGAAGCCGGCCTGTTCTGCAACCAGCTCCAGCGGCTTCGCGGGCAGCTGCAGGAGGAGCTCTTTGGCCTCGACCACCCTTAGTTGTGCCAGGTACTGCTTGAACGAGGTCTGCTGGTTGTCGTTGAGCAGCTGCGACAAGCGGGTCTGCGGTATGCCCAGCCGGCGCGCAAGTCGCGGCAGGGTCAGGGCCGGATCGAGGTGCAGACGCTCACTGCCCATCAGCTCGGCCAGGGCCTGCAGTTGCGGGGCGGCATCGGCGTCGGAAATCCGCCGATCCTGGTAGGGCTCGATCGGTGCCTGGCCGGAGCGAAGCCGCAGATAAACCAGCACGCTGGCAGCCATGACGAAGGTGAAGGACAGCGCGCCAACAATGTAAGAGGTATAGCCGGAGGTGAAATAAGCCGCCCAGATCAGCCAGACCCCGACCAGCGCGCCGAGCAGCAGCTTGCCCGATGGCGTCGACATCACACCACTGCGGTGGCGGTACAGCTGCGCGCTGGCAAGCAGCAGGTAGCCAAGCCAGACGTACTGGATGGCAGGGGTCAAAGTCCACCGCCAGAGCTCGGGATGGCTGGGGTAGGGCAGGAACAGATTCACTGCGGTGGCTGCCGCCAGCAGTGCGCCAACATGCCAACGGTCGACGCTGGTCAGTCCAGCGCTGTTACGTTGGGCAGAGCGTAATAGAAAGAACAGGCACGGCCCGATCAGGAAGCAGGCGGTCAGCCCGAGCTGCAGAACGACTCTGGGAATGTCCGGCCAGAAGTAAAAAGCGACCGATTTGCCGGTGCGTACGCCGACCACCAGGATCAGCAGTGCAAGCCAGCGCTGGGTGGGCTCGCCCTTGGCCCGTGACCACAGCAGGGTTGCCGCGATCAGGCCATTGAAGGCGCCGAGCATGGCGAAGAAGAACAGGAAGTGTTGGCTCAGCATCAGCGGAGTATTGAGAAAAACCCCTTCCAGTCAAGTTACGCCTGCGCTGCAGGTCCCCACTCCAGGCGGAAACCCGACATACGACGCGATGGAAGTGTGCGCCCTGATGAGGGCTCGGCGGTGGAGGCCACGCCAATACGGCCCAGCTGACTCATTCGACCTTGACCAGAATTATCCCCACGGCTGCGCACCAGCACACCAGCACAAACCACGTCAGCACGGCATTGGCGGTAAGACCTCGATGGCGTACCGCCAGGCTGACCACCAACGCGGCCACCAGCGGGACGACGAACAAGCTGATGACCCAGAACCAAGGATGGTCTTTCATGGGGACTCTCTTGTGCTGGATGCTGTGGAGAGGACGTCATGCCTGTGCGTAGAACAGCATCCGGTCAAACGTGTGGCGCGGGCCGTTTCCAAACGCTGCGCAGACCTCGTTAGGCTGCGCAGCGTCAAAGGCACTTCTGCCTTGCAGAAGATTCCGGCGGGGGCCGAGCGGAAGCCGGAGCTCAGGATTTCGGCATCATTGATTCAACGACCCGGTCGATGGTAAAGCTGGCAGACTTCGCCCTCGGCGGAAATTCCTTGAAGCTTTCCAACCATTTGACCAACAGTGGTGGGGCCGCATACATCAGGAAGTTCTGCTGCAATAGCCAATCGTTGTACTTGATGCTCTCCTCGCCGCGCTCGAACGGATCCGAGCGCAGGTCGAAGAATTTTGGAACCCGCATTTCGCGTAGCGGCGTTCGCCACACTTCGATTCCGCTCTCTACCTGCTCGAGGAACACGACCTTGTAGCGCCCAATGCGCACGGCCATGCACTCACCGTCATCGCTCCAATAGATGAAGGCCTTGCGCGGGGACTCGGCTTCTTTTCCGCGCAGGAACGGCAGCAGATTCTCGCCATCCATGTGCACCTTGAATTGCTGCCCGTTCAGTGCATGTCCTTTCTTGAGGTTCTCGACCAGATCCGTATCACCGTTTGCTGCAGCAAAGGTTGGGATGAAGTCCTGCAAGGAGGCAATATCGTTGATGACGCGGCCCGGCTCGATCACCCCCGGCCACTTCCATACGCAGGGAATACGCCAGCCGCCTTCCCAGTTGGTGTCCTTCTCACCGCGGAACGGGGTCGCGCCACCGTCCGGCCAGGTCATCACTTCAGCACCGTTATCGGTGGTGAACACCACCATGGTGTTGTCGGCGATCCCCAGATCATCGAGTTTCTTCAGCAGCTCGCCAACGTAGCCGTCCAGCTCGACCATGCCGTCCGGATACAGCCCCAACCCGGTCTTGCCATGTGATGCCGGCTTGAGATGGGTGAAGACATGCATGCGGGTGGGGTTGACGTAGCAGAACCAGGGCGTGCCAGCACTATTGTTGCGGTCGATGAAGTCCAGTGCCGCGCCCACGAACTCCTCGTCCACCGTTTCCATGCGCTTGCGGGTAAGCGGCCCTGTGTTCTCGATCACCTGCTTGCCGACCTTGCCGAACTGTTCGTCGACGGTTGCATCGTCCTTGTCCGTCGCCTTGCACTTGAGCACGCCGCGCGGCCCGAAGCGCTTGCGAAACGCGGGGTCCTTCGGGTAGTTCTCATACTCCGGTTCTTCCTCGGCATTGAGGTGATAGAGGTTGCCGAAGAACTCGTCGAAGCCATGCACGGTAGGCAGGTGCTCGTTGCGATCGCCGAGATGGTTCTTGCCAAACTGGCCGGTCGCATAGCCGTAGCTTTTGAGTACGTTGGCCACAGAAGGATCATCCTTTCCAAGGCCCAACGTGGCGCCTGGCATGCCGACCTTGGTGAGGCCTGTGCGGATCGGCGATTGCCCGGTAATGAATGCGGCACGGCCGGCGGTACAACTTTGCTGGCCGTAGAAATCAGTGAACTTCGCACCCTCTTTGGCGATGCGATCGATATTGGGAGTGCGGTAGCCCATGATGCCGTCGTTGTAGCAGCTGGCGTTGAACCAGCCGATGTCGTCGGCCATGATGAACAGGATGTTTGGCTTCTTGGCGTCCATGGTTTGGCTCCGGGGTTTAACTGGGAAGCCTACGGATCTCAGCACGCTGGCGAACCCGAAAAAGCAGCAGGATCGCGGCAGTAAAACTACCTAGCTGCGTGTCTATTTACTCATCGGCTGCAGCAGCGAACCAAATGTCAGGTACCACGAGGACTGGCCCTGGTCGTTGTAGCCGTAAGCCAGGAACATCGGCCCGAGTGGAGTATTGATTGCAGCGAAGAGGCTGCCAGCCAGGACCAGGTCGTCAGCGTCCACCGCTGCACGGGTCTGCCAGACGTTGCCTGTCTCCACGCTGGCACCTAGGTAAACCGGCAGTGAGAACAGGCGGGTGGTGTCGCCGGTGCGGCGGTAAACCACTGCACGCAGCAAGGCACTCTGGTTGCCGAACAGGGCGCGCTCGTCGTAGCCGGAGAGATTCAGGAAGCCACCGAGAAAGCTCTGCGCGCGGAAGAAATGATCGTCGTCCACTGCGCTGCTCAGGTGTGCGCCAAGCAGCAGGTGGTAGCGGCCCCAGGCATGCGCCCAGTCGCCGGTAATCCGCACTACATCACCGTCCACGTCAGCGCCCAGCGCCTGCCGGTACATTTCGTAATCGAGATCCAGGCGCCAGCCGCGGGTGGGGAAGTTGATGCTGTCCAGCGAGTCCCAGGTGGTGCCCAGGGTCAGTGCTGCGAAATCCTGCTTGTCACGCTGGAAGTCCAGTGGGTTACCAATCAGCTCGTCACTGCTGTCACGGCCGCGTGCGATATCCGCGCTGATTCGAAAGGTGGGGGTCGGGGTGTAGCCAACGGTCAGGCCAAGTGCGCGGCGTTTGATCCGGTACTCTGCGATCTGCTGGTCGCCTGCCCACAGCGGCAGCGTCTCGGCTTCCGCCTGCAGGCTCGGTTGCAGGTAGAAATTGGAGGCTGCGCCCAGTGGCTGATGGAACTCGGAATGCAGGCCGCTTATATGCCCGGCGCGCAGAACGTTGAGCCATTCCCCCCCCCAGCGGTTGATGTCGGCAACCGTCAGCTCGGCCGAGATCATGTAGCTGTTGCGGCCGGCAAAGTTGTCGCTGAGCTGGAAACCAACCTTGCCGAACACCGACCAGGGCCGGTCGGTGGGGATGATCTGCAGGCCGCGTTCGCCGTCGCGTTCCATTACGCGGTAGTCCAGCTGCTGGAAGCGGTTGGAGCCATAGGCGACGCCCAGATCCTGCTGCAGGCGTTCGACATCCAGCGGCTGCCCAACTTCACCCTGCAAGGCGCGCTGCACGCGTTGTTGCGCGGCGACAGAGTGGCTGGGGGCGATTTCCAGGAAGCTGACCAGGCCGGGGTCAAAGTCCCGCTTGCGCTGCTGTGCACGGTAGGCCGTGTAGTGCTGAGGATCAACGGCATGCTTGCGCAGCTGTGGCAAGGCCGCCTCCGCGGCTGCGACGCCAGCGGCGATTGCTTCCTTGCCACGGTCAAACTGTGCGGCACTGATATCACCGAGCTCGGGGCGAATGAGCACATCCTCAGGGCCAAGCGTGGCCAGCTGACGCTGGGTCTTCTCGATCATCAGTGCGCCGATCATCTGGTCCATGATCGCCACCGGATTGGTCAGTGAGGCTTCCGTGCGTAGCGGTGAGCCGACGTCGATCACGATCAGCTGCTGCGCGCCCATGTCGCGGACCACGTCGATCGGCACGTTGTCGACCATGCCGCCGTCAACCAGAAGATGCCCGTCCACGCGCAACGGGGCGAACGCACCTGGCACGGACATGCTGGAGCGGATCGCCAGTGCCAGGTCGCCGCTCTGCATGACAACCCGTTGACCGGTGCCGATGTCGGCGGCAACGGCGCGGAAAGGGATGGGCAATGCAGCGAAGTCGTCCACATTCCAGCTGGACAGGGTCAGGCGCCGTAGCAGCAGCAACAGCTTCTGTCCCTGTACCAGTCCGCCCGGCATCACTACCTTGCCATCGCGGATGCCGAGCTCGAGATTCAACAGATAGCGGAAGTCCGCATCCTTGCGCCGCATCGGCTGATCGCGCCGTGGGGCGTCGTCGACAAACAGATCTGCCCAATCCAGGGTTTCGATCAGGGATTGCAGCTCGTCGGTGGTATAGCCGCTGGCATAGAGCCCGCCGACAATTGCGCCCATGCTTGTGCCGGCAATCTGACAGACCGGAATGCGTTCGCGCTCCATCACCTGCAGTACGCCGATATGTGCTGCCCCGCGCGCGCCGCCGCCACCCAGCACCAAGCCAACGCACTGTGTCGGAGGCTCCGGCAGGGTTGGGGTCGATGCATGGACGGGAGTTTGCGCCGCCGCTGCGCTGGGCAGGCAGATCGCCAGCAGAATGCCTGCCCAGCAACCCCAAGCACAGCGCTGCCGGGCCCGCCTGTCGGTTGTCGGTGCACGCTCGCGTTGCTTGGCAGGGTCGGGCATGCGGAGCTCCAACGCGCCGCTGCCGCAGCGCCAACGGTCGAGCCAACATTGTGCGAGGCGCGACCAACGTGGGCTGCGGTAAATCTACTGGGGGCTGCTAGGTAGTTTCGCTTATCGGCGAATCGGCCAGTGCGGGGCGGTGGATAGGAAAGATGATCGACAGCAGGGTGCCGCTGTCGCGAGCCCGCTGCAGGTGTGAGCTGCCCCCTAGAAGCCTTGCGCGCTCCTCGATGCTGATCATGCCCAACCCGCGGCGGACGCCGCGACCATCAAGGTCAACGCCTACGCCGTCATCTTCGATCTCCAGCAACCCTTGGCCACTGCCAAAGTGCAGTCGCACCCATGCGTTGTGCGCATGCGCATGCTGGTTGACGTTGTGGATCGCCTCCTGGGTGATGCGGAACAGGTTGAGCTTCTGCTGTTCGTCCAGCACGTCTTCGTCGTTGATGTCGCAGTGAACGCGGGTGTTGGCGTGCCTGCAGGAGCTGCCGCACAGGCCACGCAGTGCGCTGGACAGGCTGGTGTAGCGCAGCAGGCTCGGGTGCAGGTCGTGCGAGAGCCGGCGAACATCGCCGGATACTTCCAGCACCTGCTCCTGCAGGCGCTCCATCTGCTCGCGTGCCACGGCCGGAGCTGCGCGCTTGAGCGAGCTGAGTTGGATGGAAATCGCAGCCAGCGACTGGTTGATGTCGTCGTGCAGGTCACGCGCGATGCGGGTTCGCTCTTCTTCCTGAACACGCAGCATCTGCGCGGTCATGTCAGCCAGACGCGTGCTTGCAGCCTGCAGCGAACTGCGCGCGCTCTGCCGCTGTTCCACCAGCACGCTCAGCAGGAGCAGGGTGATGCCATCGCCAAATGCCCACAATTGCACTGCCAGCGTGGTGCGCTGGCCATCACCCATGGCCAGCGGACCCCAACCATGGGTGCTGATCGCCATGCACAGCACGGTCGAACATGACAAGCCGAGGAATGCTCCCGCAGGTCCCAACACCAGTAGCAGCCCCGCCATCAGCAGGGTGGAGGCCAGCATCAGTACCGGCTCGGCCATTGGTGAAGCCCAGGGCAACATCCATGCAATCCACAACAGCAGCAGTGATGCCAATGCCAGGAATGCGTGCAACGGTGGCAACAACCGGTTGGCCCTGCCTCGCCGATGCATGCGCACCAAGGCGATGAAGGTGGGCACGATAAGCAGGTAGGGCAGGGCATTGGCCAGCAGCAGGTTCTGCCAGGTGCCGGAAAAGTCGGGCAGTGGTGTGTTGCGCAGCACCAACAGAGTCCAGCCGGTACTGGTCAGCGGTAGTGCCAGCACCGCTATCACCCAGAATGTGGCGACCTGTGGAAAGTCCACCCTCACCACATCGAGCAGGCCGAACTGGCGGATCAACAAGGTGGCGGCGGTGACCAGTATCAGCAGGCCGAGGATCAGCGAGCTGGTCTCCGCCGCGGTAGCACCACGCAGTGCCAGCACGCCGATGCAACCAAGCAGAGCACCGGCGAAGCACGCAAGCCACTCGCGATAGGGCCGCCATAGCAATGCGCACATCAAGGCTGCGCCGGGCATCCACAGCGCATGGCCACCGCGACCGGAGATCCATGGCTCCACGGACACCAGCTGGGCGGTGGCAGCAATGGCCGCCATGCCCGCAAACCGGGTTGTGGCTCGGTGTGACTCAATCTGTGACAACTGCACCAAAAGGCTGCGCACACCCATGCACGTAGCTCCATCTTCACATGGCGCCATCGCTGCATCGCACATGCTGTGCCGCCGCTGAAAGGGCAGGCTGCTACGCGAACGGCGATGGGAGCATTGATCCCGCCCCCGTTTCACCCTTTGTTATACGGCGCACGGATCCAACCCGCTATCCACTTTCCGACAGGTGAGCGATGGACGCCACGATTCTTGCAGCTCACGGCATGCAGTACGGTTGCCTCGATATAGACGGATTCAACCCTGACGCGTTGCTGGGTGTGGTCAAGGACACGAGTTTCGAGCAGCGCCTGCTTGGAGCAGGCTACTTCAAAGCCCGTGCGCAGCGCCTGGTGTTTCCAGCATTCAGCCTGGACCGCGGCACTTACACCCAGCAGGTGCTGGCCAAGGGCATGTTTGCCCCCGACATGATGGGTTTGGCATTGGCAACCCGCTGCGGCGAACCTATGTGGCTCAACGGCCGCCGCGTCGAGGAAGGGCAGTTGATGATCTTCGCCGAAGATCGCGAGTTGGCGGTGCGGTCGGTATCACCCTTGTGGCAGTGGGCGGTGTTGCGTATCCCGCGCAGCAGCTTGCAGGCAGCCATTTTCTGCCGCCTCAGGCGCGAGCTGGCGCTGCCCCAGCACGGATGGAGGCTTTGTCCGCGAACAGCAGACCGCAACCTGAAGCTGAGGATGCGCGTGCAGCTTGCCTTGCACCGGGCGTCGCAATGGGGCCCTTCAACCCCGGTCGCCGAAGCAGACATGCTTGGCGAACTGCTGCTGGATGCGTTCGTCACTGCGTTGGAGCGTGCGTCTGGTGCTGGCGAGGCTGTTGTAACCATGGATCGCCTGCAACAGAAGGAGCGTTTTCTGCAGCGGGCCGAGGCATACCTGCGCAGTCACGAGGCGCAGCAGTTCAGCAGCCGCTCGCTGGAGTCGGCATTGTCGATGAGCGAGCGGCAGATGGAGCGTGTGTTTCGCGATATCTACGGCATGACGCCAAAGCGCTGGTATCAGGTGGCGCGTTTGAACCAGGCACGCAAGCTGCTGCTGGACGAGCCTGGCAGTCGTGTAACCGAGATTGCGTTTCGCTCAGGGTTCTCTCACCTCGGTCGTTTTGCCAGTGACTACCGCGACTTGTTCGGTGAGCGGCCAAGTGAAACGCACACAGCATGCAATAAAACAAAAAAATCACACTGACTACACGCTCAGCTAATACCATGCGGCCTACATAAGGGGGCTTGCGCTATCTGCGCGGCGCTTTCCGGTTTTCGCTTTCGCTATCTGGTGGAGGTGCATGAATGGAAACACGCTCTTTGCAAGAAGCGGGGCCGAGCCTGCGGGTGTTGGTCGCCGACGATCACGTGATGGTCGGCGAGGGGGTCGTCCGCCTGTTGCGTGACCGATTCTCTGAAGTCCGCCTGGTCCTGTCTGGCGAGGCACTGCTGCGCGCGGTCCGGGCAGGCGGTGTGGACATCGTGGTCACCGATATCAGCATGGATGACATGACCGGTATTGATGTGATGCGCCGGCTACGTGCTGAAGGTGACAGCACTCCCTTCGTGTTCCTGACCATGCACCATAGCTGCGCCATCGTCGCCGAGGCGCTGCGTACCGGCGCGGGGGGTTACGTACTCAAGACAGCAGCAGGCGATGAGCTGCTGCATGCCATGGACGAAGTGTTGGCTGGGCGGGTGTATCTGGCCTCCGGGCTGGCGGCCATGGCACTGACCTCCGCTGGGCGGGTTGACCGTTTCGCGCTTACGGACAAACAGCGGCGTATTCTCGATTGGGTCGCGCAGGGCCTGCGCTCCAAGCAGATCGCCTACGAGCTTGGGGTGTCGGTGCGAACGGTGGAATCGCACAAGTACGCGATCATGCAGCAGATGGGGGTGCACGGAACGCTGGAGTTGGTGCGTAGGGCGCACCAGCTCGGGTTGATCAAGGCCTTCCGTGACGAAGGCCAGCAACTGGCCTGAACAAAGCAAGTAGTTTTACTTGCAGCTGGCTGGTTGTTTTCCTGTGGCGGCAACGTTGGGCACAGGCCAACATCGCATCGACGACGGTTGCGTCGGTGAAAACAATGAAGCCGATTCGGGTACTGCTGGCAGAAGACAGCATGGCGGTAGCCCGGCCGCTGCAGATGCTGCTTGCCACCGAGTTTGATGTGGTTTGCTGGGTCGAGGATGGGCACTCACTGCTGTCGATGGCGCGCGATCTGCGGCCACAAGTGGTGGTCACCGATATCACCATGCCGGGGCTGGATGGACTGGCAGCGGCTGAGCAGCTGCTCGCCGAAGGCGTGGTTGAGTATGTTGTTTTCATCACTATGCACGATGATCCAGCACTGGTGCAGCGTGCGATGGCGCACCCGCATTGCGGTTATGTGCTGAAGGCCGACGCGGGCGAAGAGCTGCTGTTCGGCATGCACGAGGTGCTTGCGGGAAGGCCCTTCATGTCCGCATCTATCAGCAAACGGATGGATGCCGAGCACACCGATTCCCCGCCGTGACGCTATCTGCTGCCGACCTCAGAACAGGATCGAGGCCAGCTTGCGCACCAGACTGTCGACCGACATCGCGAAGAACACCAGTGGCAGCAGGGGAGCCGCTGCCGTCAGCAGCATCCACAGCACGTTGCCGCGGCAAATCGGTATCAACGACATATTGGCAAGGCTGGCATACACGCTGCCGAAGTCGGCCAGGGCCGACGGCTGCGGGCTGTCCACCAGGCGCGGTGTCTCTTCCTCTGGCCGCCCGCGCTTCCAATACAGATCGAAGCTGCGAATGGCGCGGTGGCCGAGTGCGCTGTACTTGAGCAGCGCATGGCGCTTGGCGCGTATCAATGCGGGTGACAGCAAGCCCAAGGGCGCCAGGAACAATACAGTCGAACCAATGATGTAGGCGGCCAGTAGATAGCGGACATCGGCGAGCGTCTGCCCGGCATAAGCAAAATGATTGATACAGCTGCCTGACAGCACAATGCCGCCGGCCAGCGACAGTGCGGAGAAACGTTGTTGCGCGAAGCCCAGAAAGCCGAGTCCGCCGGCCCCATCAGGATGCGGTGGGCGCAGGTCAAGGTCCAGCCGGGTCAGCCGCCACAGCAATACGGTCCAGATCAGGAAGCGCCAGATCCACATCAGGCCTACCAGGCGAAACAGCGGCATTGATACCCACCACGCCCACCACGCCGCGACCGATGCGGCGCCATCGGCACGATTGTGCCAGCCGCTGATCTGGTGCAGCTCGGTGACGATTGGCGCGCTCAGAAAGGCCGGTACCAGCGCTACCAGCAGGCATAGCCATTCCGGGAGGTGCGAATCGCGCAAGGCACGTGCACGCGTGACCAGCGCGTCGAAGGCTTCGCGCTGGCTGTGTGGGATCAAGCCGGCACGGTTGAGCTGGCGCACGGCGCTGCGCAGCAGGCGATCAGCAGGTGCGGCGGCAAGCACAAGCAAAGGCAGGGCCAAGGCAAAACGTGCATAGACCGAAGCGTCGGCACTCAACGGCATGGTGACCTTTCCAGGCAGCAAGGTGCCTTCCGACGCAGAGATCAGCACCAAGGGCAGGCAAGCTAGCAGAACCAGCAGCGTCGCCAGCAGCGGTGGCAACGAGTGCCTGCTGTGCAGCAGGCCTAGCCGATGCATGATGCGATAGACCAGCCCGCCCCGCATCAGCGACAAGTCGTCGGATGTCATCCTATGCGGCCTCTTCGCGACGGACTGACGCGGTGCAGCCAGCTTAGTGACCGGGCGTCGCGCAACCAGCAGTAAAAATACTGAACCACCATCAGTAGTAATCGTGATTGTCTGCGTTGCCCGCCGCGACCATGCTGCCCACTCAGCCAGAGGAGTGTCGCCCGTGGATGGCTTCCTGGAGTATCTGCACCGGTTTGCCAGCGATATGTTCGGGAGAGCCGATGGGCCGATGACCTTTCGATTCTTCCTGCAGCCGACGATGGCGTTCCTGGCCGCGCTGCACGATGGCATCAAGGATGCAAAGCTGGGCCGCTCACCGTACATGGTTGGGTTGATGTCCTCGCCGCACAACGAGCGCGTGCAGTCGATCCGCGAAGGTGTGACCGCGGTGACGCGGGTCTTGCTGCTCGGCGTCGCAATGGATGTGATCTACCAGTTCAAGGTGTTCGGCGCCTTCAAATACCCGTTGGAGACCTTCGTCATCTCGGTATTGCTGGCCTTCATTCCCTATCTGTTGCTGCGCGGGCCAGTCGCCCGTGTCGCCAGATGGTGGAACCTGCGCAACGCTGGCGGGCGTCACTCATGAAGCACAGGAACAAAGCTGTCGTGCACGCTGATGCGCACGCGCGGCCGGACCGCAATGTGTCCCAGCCGATTCCCCCGATTCCGGATGTGAGCCAGGACAACAGCGACGAAGCGTCAGTTGCCTACTCGGCATACCGTACGGGCCTGTCCAATCACCGGACCGGGCTGTCCGAGCATCGCACCGACCTGTCCGAGTATCGGACGGACCTGTCCAGCGATCGCAGCGAGATGTCGATGCGGCGTACGGGAATGTCCTTCCAGCGTACCCGCATGAGTGCTGACCGGACGCTGATGTCGATCATGCGCACGGCGTTGTCGTTGATCAGCTTCGGCTTCACGATCTTCCAGGTCTTCAGCAAATTGATTCACGACACGGACCTGCGCTTGGCGTCCAATGCGCCGCGAAATTTCGGCGTGGCAATGGTCGCGCTGGGCATCCTGGCGCTGACGTTGGGCATTGTCTATCACTTGAACTTCATGAGAGCGCTGCGGCAGGAGCGCAACCAGATGGTGCAGCAAGGTCTGTTGCATGGGGAGAGCCCCTATCCGATATCTGCGACCTTGATCACCGCGGGCCTGCTCTGGCTGCTCGGATTGTTTGCGATTGTCAGCATGGTCTTCAACGTGGCGCCGTTCGCCTGAGTGAAGCTCGTCATCCAGCTGGCTGCTGTGCCACTGCTCGGTTTGATTGGTGCTGGCCGCGAGGTACTCGACGGATCAGCACTTGGATAGAACAGGATTCCGCCACGCCATCGAACGAATGGCAACACTTCTGCAGGGAGAGCCCAGATGTGCCAAGCAAGTGAAGTTCCTGTATCGATCCCGGGCGGCGTGTTCGTCATGGGTTCGGACGATCACTATCCCGAGGAACGTCCTGCCCACAAGGTGAGGGTGGCGCCGTTCCGTATTGACGTCAGTCCGGTCACCAACTACCAGTTCAGGCAGTTTGTCGAGGCAACCGGGCATGTGACCTTGGCCGAGCGGCCAGCCAATCCGGAGGACTATCCGGGTGCGGACCCTGCGATGCTGGTGCCGTCGTCGGTGGTGTTCGTGCCGCCGCCAGGGCCGGTGGATCATTCGGACCACTATCAGTGGTGGCAGTACATCGCGGGCGCTGACTGGCGCCACCCGCGTGGTCCCGAGAGCTCAATCGAAGGCCTGGACTTGCATCCCGTAGTGCAGGTTGCGCATGAGGATGCAGCGGCCTACGCCGCTTGGGCCGGAAAACACCTACCCAGCGAAGCCGAGTGGGAGTTCGCCGCTCGCGGTGGCCGCGCCGATAGCGAATTTGCCTGGGGCGATGAGCTGGTTCCAGGCGGTCGATTCATGGCCAACACCTTCCAGGGTGAGTTTCCGTGGCGCAACGACAAGCATGACGGCTATGAGTGGACATCGCCGGTAGGCGCATACCCGGCTAACGGCTACGGCTTGCTGGACATGATTGGGAACGTCTGGGAATGGACCGACGACTGGTACGGCTCCCATCACGAACTGCAGGGAAAGCCGTGCTGCGCCATCGACAATCCTCGCGGCGGCAAGCAAGAGCACAGCCATGACCCGCACAGTGCCATTGCCATACCGCGCAGGGTTACCAAAGGTGGCTCGCATCTTTGTGCGCCTAGCTACTGCAGGCGCTATCGGCCCGCAGCACGGATGGCGCAATGCATCGACACGGCGACGTCGCACCTTGGGTTCAGGTGTGTGGTGCGCGGGTAACTGCTGATGCAACAGCCTCCACCGGCAGCATCGGGGACCACGTAATGACATGACGATTGCCGGCGAACGCAGCGAATGTGAGCCTCGTAAACGGAGCAGAACGCATGAATACGACAAAACGAATAGGCATCGTTGCCGGAGCCGCGCTGTTGCTGTCGGCGCTGCCTGTGACCTTGCAGGCTGCCAAGCCTGCTGCGGTTGCACCTGCGGAGGCGCAGAGCCCTGCGGTGGACGCCGAAGCCGTAGCCGCGCTGGAACGAATGGGCGCTGCATTGCGGGCACTGAAGCAGTTCACGCTTGCGTCGGAGGCCAGTACCGAAGTAGTGCTCGACAACGGCCAGAAAATCGAGCTGGACAGTCAGCTCAAGTACCAGGTGCAGCCGCCCAGGCATCTGTTCGTGGATATCGAAAGTGCGCGTGCCCATCGCCAGCTTTATTACGATGGCAACACGATGACGCTGTATTCGCCACGCTTGAAATACTACGCCAGCGTCGATGGAGTCAACGCGACCCTGGGTGAGCTCGCCGGAAAACTGTGGAACAACTACGGCATCGATCTGCCCTTGGCCGACCTGTTTCAATGGGGAAGCGCCACAGCGCCGCGTCCCACGCTCATATCGGCAAACCATATAGGCGCTGGGAGCGTGGATGGTACGCCGGTCGAGCAATACGCCTTCCAGCAAACGGATGTGGATTGGCAGCTGTGGATCGGTACAAGCGATAACCTGCCGCGAAAGATCGTCATCATCAGTCAGGATGATCCCGCGCAGCCTGCGTACACGGCGCGCTTGAAATGGGATGTCCGTGCTCCCATCGCGTCCACAGCGTACACATTCACGCCGCCGAAGGATGCTGCGCGTATCGGCATCCTCGTTGTCGATGCGGTTGCCATGCAGCCAGAGGGGAAATGAACATGCGTGCACCTAACGAATGCCGATTCTCCATCCCGGCGGCGGGCGCACTGCTGCTGGCCTTCGCAGTTGGCGTGGCAGTGGACGCGCAGGCGGCGCGTGGCGGTGGTGTTGCGGGCCACCAAGGCGGAGCCCGCGCGACCGCGCGTACCAGCGTCAACCGGCCGGCGACCAGCCCTGCGCACAACAGGCAGGCCGGTGGCCAGACGCCGCGGCACGACATCAATCGTGGTGGTGGTACCAACAACAACGCCAACATAAACCACAACCGCAACGTGAACCGCGACATCAACCGCAACGTCAATGTCGACGTTGATGTGCATGACGATCATCACGATCACTGGGACGATTGGGACGACCATCCGTTCGCGACGGCAGCAGCGGTCACCGCTGGCGTTGCCGTCACCTCGGCGGTGATCGGCTCGATCGTCACTTCGCTGCAGCCCAATTGCGTCACCACCGTCATCAACGGCATCGCCTACCAGCAATGCGGCAATACCTGGTACCAGCCGCAGTACGCCGGGACCAATGTGCAGTACATCGTCGTCAATCCACCACGCTGAGTGCTTTCCGTACGTCTGCCAACGCAGGCCACGGCCAACCCCGACTGGAGAACTGCAATGAAGATCCTCACCATGGCATTGGCCACCTTGACGCTGGCTGCCTGTACGTCGACACCGACGGTCAAGACGGACCAGGCCAGCAATGCGAATTTCGCCAACTACCATTCCTATTACTGGGCACAGAAGCCCTCCGGCGTGTCGCCGCTGGTCCAGCAGCGGATCGTGGACGGTATCGATGCGCGGCTGCGCGCCAAGGGCTGGACACAGGGTCAAAGCAGCGGCGATGTTGCCCTGGCCGGGCATGTGGCTACCTCGCAGAAGCAGACCCTGGACACCTTCTACACCGGTACCGGCATGGGTGGCTGGGGTTGGCGCGGTGGCTGGGGCGGCGGCATGGGGATGGGTTCGGCAAGCACGACGGTGCATACCTACGATGTTGGGACGCTGGTGCTGGACATGTTCGACGCGCGCACCCAGCAGGCGATCTGGCGTGGCACGGCCAGTGGCACGGTTCCCAGCTCGCCAGAGAAGGTCAACGAAGCAGTCGAGGCAGGCTTGAACAAGATGTTTGCCGAGTTCCCGGGGGGTTCTTCCACGCCTTGAAGCACGACAGGTTTGTCTTGGCGCGGGCCCGGCCCTCTCCCACTGGCTCATGGCCGGTTCCGGGCCCGCGCCGTTTTTATCGCTCAGCATCGTGATGTCCGTATCGGGGTGGCATATGTGCAACGCATGGTTTGGTGGAAGCACGGTGGTGCGCTGGTTGCTGCTTGCAATCATGGCCGTCAGCAATCCGGCTGGTGCCGCGGGCCAGCCGCCGCCTCCGCGCGCAACCACCACGGACAATGTCGACGCGCGTCCGTTCCCACGCGCATACTCCGCTGACGGCATCAACTTCCATCTGCACCAGCCACAGTTGCAGTCGTGGCAGGGCGAAACGCTGCGTGGGCAGATGGTGATGTCGGTGGACACCGGCGAACAAACGGGTGCGGATGGCAAAAAGCTGCCCACCGCCGACTACGGCACCTTGGATTTCAGTGCACAGACCCAGGTAGACAAACAGGCACGTGCCGTGGTGCTGTCGGACACCGTGATCAGCAACGCCAATTTTCCAACCGCTACCGACAGGCAGGCAGCGTATCTGGCTGCCGCACGCAAGCAACTGCTGGCAACGCCGACGCTGACGGTGTCGCTGGACCAACTGGAGTCGGCACTGGCCATTGTCGGCGCAGCCGCACCAACACCGTCCCAGCCCGTGCGCAATGATCCACCGGAGATCATCTTCAGCATCACGCCAGCTGTGCTGGTGCTGGTGGACGGCAAACCCGTGCTGAAGCCTACCAACGTGGCTGGCGTGCAGCGGGTGATAAACAGCCGCTCGTTGCTGCTGCAGCGGGAAGGGCGCTACTACCTGTCGTTGGGTGGGCGCTGGGCCAGCGCCGCCACACTCGCCGGCCCCTGGAGCCCGGAAGCCACGCCTGCTGCAGCGCTGCAGCAGGCAGCCAAAGCAGCGCTCGATAGCAGGCAGGTGGATGCGATGGCTGAGCCGCCGGCAGCACTGAAAAGCATGTTGGACGCTGGCCAGTGGCCGGAGATCTACGTGCACAGCAGTCCTGCCGAGCTGATCTCGGTACAGGGCGAGCCGGCGTTCGCAGCGATCCCCGGTACACAGCTGAGCTATATCACCAATACCGGCGCCGACGTGTTCGTCGATGGTGCCGCAGGGCATCGCTGGTACGTACTGGTGTCGGGGCGCTGGTTCAGTGCGCAGAGCAGCCACGGCCCGTGGACGTACGTCGCATCACGGCAACTGCCTGCCGGCTTCGCAAAAATCCCGCCGGACCACCCAAAGAGCGGCGTCCTGGCTTCGATTGCCGGCACCCCGGAAGCGCGTGAAGCACTGATCGCCAACAGCATTCCGCAGACCGCCAGCGTGCAGCGCGGCAGCGTCAATCTGGACGTGATCTATGACGGTGCACCGAGTTTCGTGGCAATCGAAGGGACCAAGCTGCAGTACGCACGTAACACCGCAACGCCGGTGCTGCGGGTGGATGCCAGCCATTTCTATGCTGTCGACAAAGGCATCTGGTTCGTCGCCAATACCGCAATCGGCCCGTGGACGGTTGCAACGTCGGTACCGGCAGTGATCTACAGCATCCCGACGCGCTCAGCGCTGCACTACGTCACCTACGTTCGTATTTACTCGCATGACAACGACCAGGTGCAGGTTGGCTATACGCCGGGCTACTACGGCACCGTGGTGTCCGACAACGTGGTGGTGTACGGCACTGCATATCCCTGCAATCCCTGGATCGGCACGTACTGGTACGGCTGTCCGTTGACCTATGGCATGGGTGTGTACTTCGGCTGGAACGCCTGGGTTGGTTGGACGTTTGGCTGGGGTTGGGGCTGGTACGACGGTTGGTACGGTCCTTATAGTCCCTGGTGGGGACCGTGGTACGGGCCCGCCACGCCGTGGGGTTGGTGGGGCGGTGGTGCGGCTGCATGGAATGTCTACGGGCATTGGGGCAATGCCGCCGTGCGCGGTACCGCTGCGGCATGGGCCGACCCATGGACCGGAAATGTTGGTCGCGCCGCACGCGGCGGCTTCTACAACGAGGCGACAGGCGGCCGTGGTGTTGGCCGCGCTGGCATCAACACCAATCTGTACACCGGCACTACCACAGCTGCCGCACAAGGTATCCGTTACAACCCGCAGACCGGCCGCGTGGTTGCCGGTGGTGGCGCGGTGGCCGTAAATCCCTATACGGATCGCGCAGCAGCGGCAGGCGCACGAACCGTGGTCAACGACCGTACCGGCCGGGTGACCGAGACAGCGGGTGGCGCGGTTGCCGGACCGCATGGTGCTGCCGGTGGCGCGGCCTTCGATACGCAAGACCGGGCGGGCAATGAAGCCAAGGGCGCTGGTGGTTTCCACTACAACGCCGATACCGGCACGCTGCATCATGGCGGTGTCGTCGACGTCAATGACAACATCTATGCCGGTCACGATGGCCATGTGTATCACTACAACGACGGTGACTGGAGCCAGGTAACCCGTCCGGACACCTCGAAGAACCTGAGCGGACAGACCCGGCAATCACTGGATCGCGACCGTGCCGCGCGCGAACGTGGTGACGAACGCATCAGCGCCCGCCAGCCCACCCATGTGAATGTACCGCGCAGTGGCGGCGGTAGCGGTCGACCTGTCGGTGGCTTCCGGCCAGGGCTGGGCGGTGGACGGATGCATGGCGGCGGATTCCGCCACTGATGCGTGCGCGGCTGCCATTGCGGCTGCTGGGCGTGCTGGCATGCGCAGCTTGTCTGCATGCGGCGGCAAAGGCACCGCGGGCTGCTGTTCCAGATGAAGCTGCCGAAAACGCAGAGGAGAGGCCCGGATTCTGGGAACTGATGCACGATCCGCAGGACGGCAAGCTCGACGCGTCCCGCTGGCTGCTGGAGCGCAAGGGCGGCTTCCTGCCTGTGCCCATCATCATCACCGATCCGGCGGTAGGCAATGGTGGCGGCGTCGCGCTGATTTTCTTTCGCCCGAACGCGCGACCTGCAGCCGAACCGGACAGCAGCGAAAAGCTGGCGATGGTGGCGCCGGACATCTATGGCGTGATGGCGATGCGTACCTCCAACGGCACCGAAGCATTTGGCGCTGGTGCGGAGTTGCATTTCGACGAGGACCGTTGGCGATATCGCGGTGGTGTCGGTAAAGCATCTGTGAATCTGGATTTCCACACGCCTGGCAACAAGCTGCTGGCACCGCGTGAGATCAGTTACAACACCGATGGCATTGCCTCGTTCCAACAGGTGTTCCGGCGTCTCGGCAAGCGCGACCTTTACCTTGGCCTGGCCTGGATCTATATGGATCTGGAGCTTTCGTTCAACCAGGACAGTGATCGCACGTTCTTCACTGACAAGGAACTTGCCAGCAAGACTTCCGGGCTGGGGGTGTCATTGGAGTACGACAGCCGTGACAACACATTCACCCCGTCACGTGGTTGGCTGGGAATGGTGGAAGGAAACGCCTATGACGAAGCCTTCGGCAGCGACAGCAACTTCCAGAGCTACCGAGGGCACGCTTACGGTTATGTGCCTTTGGGCAGCCGCACGGTGCTCGGCCTGCGTGCAGACATGCGCTGGGCCAATGGCGAGGTTCCTTTCTATCGCTTGCCGTATATCGACCTGCGCGGCATTGGCTCGGCGCGTTACCAGGACCGGCGCGCGGCCACATTGGAGAGCGAGCTGCGCTGGAATGTCAGCCATCGCTGGGCCTTGATTGGCTTTGTCGGTGCCGGCCGTACCTGGGGCCGCCATAACAGCTTTGCGGACGGATCCAGCCAGGTCAGCAAAGGGGCGGGTTTCCGCTACCTGCTGGTTCGCCAGCTGGGCATGTATGCCGGCATCGATTACGCCTGGGGGCCGGAGGACGAAACCTTCTACATCCAGATGGGCAGTGCCTGGCGCTAAGGGACAGGAGAATGAAATGAACAGAGTTCTGATACGGGGCATAGTCCTGTTTGCAGCGTTGCTGATCCAGGTTGGCGCCTGGGCCGCCGAGCCCCTGCCATCGTGGCAGAACGGACCGTCGCGCAAGGCGATCATCGCATTCGTCGAGCGTACTACCAGCGCAGGCTCCGCTGACTTCGTGCCGGAGCCGGAGCGTATTGCCACCTTCGACAACGATGGCACGCTATGGGCGGAGCAGCCGGTGTACTTCCAGGTGTTCTTCCTGATGGAGCGGGTGCGCGCACTGGCTGCGGAGCATCCGGAAATGAAGGACACCGAACCCACTCGCTCCATCCTCGCCGGCGACATCAAAGGGGCATTGGCAAGCGGGGAGAAGGGTTTGATGCAGCTCATGGCAACCACGCACGCAGGCATGAGTGTGGATGAGTTCCACGCTCAGGTGCTGGACTGGGCCGAGCACGCACGCCATCCCACCAGCCAGCGCCGCTTCACCGACATGATCTATCAGCCCATGCTGGAGTTGCTGGACTACCTGCGAGCGCATGGCTACACCACGTATATCGTCTCCGGTGGCGGACAGGAGTTCATGCGGCCTTGGGCCGAGCAGACCTACGGCATCCCGCCGAACCAGGTGATAGGCAGCTACGGCGAGCTCGAATACCGGCTGCGCGATGGCGTGCCGACCCTGATGAAACTGCCCGAACTGGGCCTGTTGGATGACCATGCCGGCAAGCCGGTTGCCATCCAGCGCTTCATCGGGCGCCGCCCACTGTTCGCCTTCGGTAATTCCGATGGCGATCTGGAAATGCTGCAATGGACCAGCGCAGGGCAGGGACCGCGTTTCGCTGGCTTGGTCCACCACACCGATGCCGAGCGTGAATGGGCCTATGACCGTCATTCGAAGATAGGCACCTTGGACAAGGCGCTGGACGCGGCAGCCACCGGCAAGTGGGTTGTCGTGGACATGAAGAACGAGTGGAAGCGCGTGTATCCGGATAAGTGAGTGCTCTGCCCATGACCGGATGGAGGCGTGCTGTTCAACTATGCTGTTTCCCGGATGGACAACCTGACGAGGTGGCTCATGAAAATCAAAGCTGGTTATCTGCTCCTAGGCGTGCTCGGCGCGGTGGTGACCATTGCACCACCTGCCGCCGCCGAGCCGTCCAACAAGTGGCGGATCGCGGTGAACCATAGCGCCAATGTTGCTGGTGAACTTGAGTTCTCACTGACACCCGAAGGAGCGCAGGCGAGCAGCCTGGTTGTGCCAATACCAGCGGGAACCCACGAGAACCGCGTGGCGCATCTCATCCGCGATGCAATTCGCAAGCAGTACGGGACGTCGCTGTACAAGACCGAGATCGATGACGGCGAGGATGTGCTGGTCAAGGTTCGCGGACGCAACCCTGATATCGACCTGGTGCTGGTGAGAAACACCGCAGAAGGGCTGAGCCTGCACCTGAGCAGGGAGTGATAGCCATAGATTGAAAAAGCAAAGAGCGCTGCGCAAACGGGCAGCGCTCTTTGTTGGTGGGTGTCAATCAGGCCTTGGCGGTCTTCTTCGCTGTTGCCTGCTGTTTCACCGCAGCGCTTGTTTTCTTGGGTGCGATATCGAGCTTCCCCAGCCGGATCTGCACCTGTTTGATCTTGCCGGTGTAGACAAAGGGAAGCTCGTAGGTGAAGTCGATCGGTGAGCCGATATCCATCCCGATGTCCAATCCTTCGCCCAGCGAGAACTGCACCGGCACGGTACGCTCAAGGCGTCCCTTGAGCAGGGTTTTGCCATTGGCGCTGAGGGTGATCGTCCCACCCTTGCCCATGCCGCCGCCGTCGTACTTGAAGTCGACCACCAATTTCGTCTTGCCGGGTGGAAGTGCCTGGGTGGCGGCGAAGGTGCTGCGTTCCTGGGAGAGGAAGTTGTAGACGAAGGTCGGCTTTCCGTCGCGAAGATAAAGGCCATAGCCGCCTTCCAGCCCGCCATGGGTGACGATCATGCCCTCGGCAAGTCCCTTGGGCACCTCGATTTCAGCGGTAATGGTCCAGGATTTGTTGAGCATCGGCGGTGAGGCACCATCCGGCACGGCAATCGTACCGGGGTAGTAGATAATCTCCTCGCGGCCACGAACCAGGCTGGGGCGGCCCATGGCTTCGGAGTTCAAGCGCGCGCTTGCCCGCCAGTCCAACGGCAGCACGTTGTACTTGGCGGCCTCAACCCACCAGGCGTCCTGCAGCTGCCGCAGTTTCTCCGGGTACTTGCGCGCGAGGTCATTGGCCTGCGAGAAATCCTCCGCCACGTTGTAGAGTTCCCACGGCGCGGTGTCCGGATCCCATTCGCCGCGGTTCGGCTCCCACGGAACGAACGATGGCGAGGAAGCCATCCATCCGTCGTGATAAAGACCTCGGTTGCAGCCGAGCTCGAAGTACTGGGTCTTGCGGGTCTCCGCGGCCTTCGCATCCCACAACGCGGAGGCGAAACTGACTCCTTCGATTGGCTTTTGTGCAACGCCATTGAGTTCGCGTGGCGCAGTCACCCCGCAAAGTTCATACAGCGTCGGCACAAGGTCGATGGTATGCAGGAACTGGCTGCGCAATGCACCCTTGTCCTTGATCCTGGCGGGCCAGGAGATGATCATCGGATTGCGGGTGCCACCGAAGTGCGAGGCGACCTGCTTGGTCCATTGGAACGGCGCGTTCATTGCATGCGCCCAGGCGGAGGGAAAGTGGTTGAAGTGCTTTGGTCCGCCCAGCTCATCAATGACCTTGATGTTGTCAGTCCATTTTTCGCTGATGCCATTGAAGAACAGGTTCTCGCACAGCGAGCCTTCAAGCCCGCCTTCAGCGCTGGACCCGTTGTCGCCAGCGATATAGATGAAGATCGTGTTGTCGCCACCCGGAAGTGCCTTGCAGGCATCGACGACGCGGCCGAGCTCGTAGTCGCAATGGGCGGCGTAGCCGGCAAACACTTCCATCATCCGCGCGTAGAGGCGCTTCTGGTCAGCATTGAGCGAGCTCCATGCCGGCAATCCCTTCGAGCGGGTGGTCAACTTGGTGTCCTTGGGAACGACGCCCAGCTTCTTCTGCCGCTCCAGAGTCAGCTCACGGTACTTGTCCCAGCCACCATCGAACTGCCCTTTGAATTTGTCCGCCCACTCACTCCATATATGGTGCGGCGCATGCGTAGCGCCGGTGGCGACATAGAGCATGTAGGGGTGGTTGGCAGCCAGGCTACTGACCTGGCGTACCCAGGCGATGGCCTTGTCAGCAATGTCGGTGGTGAGGTGGTAATCAGGATCGGTCGATCTCGGGACGAGGTTGCGATTCTCGTAGAGGATCGGATCCCAATGGTTCATGTCGCCCGCGTTGAAGCCATAGAAATAGTCGAACCCCAGTCCATTGGCCCAGCGATCGAATGGCCCGGCCTGGCTGGTGTCCCACGGCGGTGTGTTGTGGTTCTTGCCTATCCAGGCGGTCATGTAGCCGTTCTGGCGCAGTACTTCCCCAATGGTTCCGCAGCTCTTTGGCAAGACGCAGGTGTAACCGTCGTAACCAGTGGCCAGCTCGGTGATACCGGCGAACGAGGCAGAGTGATGATTGCGCCCGGTGATCAACGCAGCACGGGTTGGGCTGCACAGCGCAGTGGTATGGAAGCGGTTGAAGCGCAGGCCTTCGGCGGCCAGCTTGTCCATCGTTGGCGAGGGAATTCCACCACCGAAGGTACCGTACTGGCCAAAGCCGCAGTCATCAATCAGCAGCAGGACGATGTTCGGTGCGCCCTCGGGCGCGGCTACGGGTTGCGGGAACTGCGGTGGATCCGACTCCAGGTAGGTCCGGCCAACTTCGCCGGGAAACTTGAAGTCCGGGCGAGGGAGAATGTTGGGAGTAAGGGTGGACGAAGTGCTGGACGCTGCGCCGGAACGTTTGCTGGCCATGAGTGTCTCTCTCCAGGAGGTCGGTACTGAACTTCCGCCGATACGTTCAGAGCACCCGGAGAAACGATTGCGGGAGCGACGGGGCGGCGTTGCTGCAGGGAAGGGATTGCCCGTTGAAATATGTGCCTGCGCCAGTACGCCGGCTACAGAAAAAAGGCCTAGGCCAGCTCAGTACATTTACTGCTCCAAGTAAGACTACGCATGCAAGAAGGGAAGGTTTACTGATGCGTATGCGTCATCCACGAGCGAAGCTTTGAACCACTTTGGTTGGCGAGCGTCGGGGGGAATTACTCCCGTACGAGGATGACGGTCGGTGAGCATTGCGTTGGGTCGGACGGACAAACGCTGCGAGCAGCGTGATCTCGTGCAATGAAGCCTTGAATGAAAAGGGTTTGAAATGAATGTATTGGCTGCTATGGAAAGGGAGCAGGATCTACTGCCGTTGAGAGCGTGGCTGATACGCCTGACAGAACCAACAGTCGCCGTGATCGATATGCTTGCCTTGATCCTCATCGTCATCGCAACGACGATAGCCTTCGCAAAGGTCATGAAGATGCTGGCTAAAGGTGGAACGAACGTGCAGCGGCGTGACATCTGGCTCGACTATGGACGATGGCTGGTTGCCGCGCTTACGTTCCAGCTAGCCGCAGACATCATCGAGTCATCGATCTACACCACATGGGATGCGATTGGCCAGCTTGCGGCTATTGCGGTGGTAAGGACATTCCTCAATTACTTCCTGGAGAGGGACATGGAGGAAATTCGTGAGCGGCAGCATCATGGGCGTGCCGAGCCGGAATAACGGCGCTTGCAAGTGCCTGGAGCGCCAGAACACCCGTGCGCCCCGGCGTCTAATCAACCGTAGTTGGAGCCTGGCCCGGCAGCAGCTTTCGTTTGCCGGTGCAGTACCCCCATGGGGCCAGTCATTTGCCCGAGCTGCGTGGTATTCCGGGATCGGCAGATGCAGGCGCCGAGTCAGTCGCGGGCTTTGCATGAACATGTATCAGCGGCGCGGCAATCAAAATCAATGCGGCCAACAGCAATGACAGCGTCACCCGTATCGGGCAGATTTTCATCATCATGCTCCTCAGCTGATGAACAGCCAGACGGCGGTCACGCCGCCGAGAAATAGCAGACCCAAGGTGACGATGGTGGTCGCGCGATGACGCGACACCATCACCCCACGGTCAATGTCCTTGCTGACATCTCTATAGCGCAGTAGCGACCAAACCAGCAGCGCGAGCCCAAGTAGAACCATTCCGAAGCCCGCGCTCTCGGCATTGCGCAGCAGCAGGTGGTCGCCCTTTGGCACATCGTCATTCTGGATGAGATAGCCACTGAACCGATTGATGGTGATGCCGAAGCCGATCAAAGAGACTGTGGTGCGCAGATAAGCCAGATGCGTGCGCTCATTGGCCAGATGCGTGCGGCCACGGGCAAGAACGGTGGATGTAGTGGGCTTTTCGGCTGGTTCGAGGGGGAGGGAAGGCTGACTCATGATGTCCTCGCTGACGTCTTTAGTGCCCCCAACTGTGGCGCGTAGTCGCAGCTTGTGCATGCGTGGCAATGCTTAGCTTTCTCCAGTAAATCTACCAGCCAAGATTCAAGTGAGTACAGCGCTCTGCCAGTAGAAATACCGGAAGGAAGTTGATGGCTTTACTGAGGTAAGTGCCAACTGCAAGGCACATGCTTGACACCATCGCGTTCTGCCAGCGGAGGCAGCCCTCGCAATCAGATGGTTACGCCTCGCGCCAAGCCCAGATCGGACTGAGGTAGACATGTTCTCGACCAGTTACCCCTATCTTCCATTGTGGCTACTGACGATACTGTTTCTTCTGTTGTTGTTGGGTGCTCGGGAGATCGGCGCACTGATTCGGCGCCAACGAGATGCTTGGCGTACAAGCAAGCCCGACTTTGCAGAAGATGAACTTGCCGCTGACGAGAAGGCCGACGGAGACGCTTTTGCGATGACGTCGGTACTTGGCCTGCTGGCGCTGTTGATCGGTTTTACGTTCTCGATAGCGCTTGGACGTTACGACGAACGCCGTCAGCTTGTGGTCAAAGAGGCCAATGCTCTGGGGACGATGTGGCTTCGAACCGATCTTTTGCCGGTGGATGAAGCTGACCGGGTGCGGGATGTGTTGCGGCGCTACATCGATGTCCGGGTGGAGTTCGCGAAGGCCGACAGCGCCGATGAAGAGGCGCGGCGGTACGCTCGCACGGTCTCCGTGCAAGCCGAGCTGTGGGACGTCATGACGAAAAGTGTGGCGAGCTTCCAAGACACGCCGCGCGCGTCGTTGTTGATCAGTACCACCAATGAGTCGATTGACCTGGCTGCCGAACGCTACGCGGCACGACAGGATCATATTCCCCCGCGAATACTGCGCATGCTGCTGTTCTTTGCACTTCTGGCAGCCGGTCTGGTGGGTTACGAGCGCGCGCAACAGCGAAAAGCGACCTCGCTGTTGCTGCTGGCATTCTCGTTGGCCGTGAGTTTGGTGCTGGATCTGGATCGCCCAACCACCGGCATGACTACAGTCCCGCAGGAGCCGATGTTGGACCTGCAGCGTAGCGTGCATTGAAAGCCACATTGGAACCAAGAGGAACGCAGACGATGAAGCCTTTCTTGATCCTTGTCCTTGCTGCAGCCCCGGTTATCCCTGGAACGGCAGCGGCACAGAATGCAGACGAACTTGCCAGGAAGCTGTCCAATCCGGTCGCCGCCTTGATCAGCGTGCCGCTTCAATACAACTATGATGAAACCTGGGGTGATGAAGGCTACCGGCATCAGCTGAATGTCCAGCCAGTGGCGCCGTTCTCCATCTCCGAGGATTGGAACGTCATCTCACGCACCATTCTTCCTTTGGTCTACCAGGACGACGTAATTCCCGGCACAGACCAGGCTGGGATAGGTGATATCACCCAGAGCTTCTTTTTCTCCCCGAAAGAATCTGGCCCTGGGGGCCTGGTCTGGGGCGTTGGTCCTGTACTCTTGTTGCCGACAGGCACCGATGATCTGAGTGCTGATACCTGGGGTGCCGGGCCAACGGTCGTGCTGCTCAAGCAAGACCATCAGTGGACATACGGCGCATTGGTCAACCACATCGTCGATGTGGCTGGTGTAGGTAGCCGGCGCTCCGACATCAGCACAAGCTTCGTGCAGCCCTTTCTTTCGCGTGCCTTCCCTGGCGGCCGTACGCTGACCTTCAACTTGGAATCTTCCTATGACTGGAAGGCGAGTCAGTGGAGCGTGCCGTTGAATATCGGCTACTCGAAGGTGACAAAGATTGGTAGTCAGATGATCAGCTTCCAAGGCGGCGTTCGCGGCTACATGGAGACCCCGCGTGGCGGCCCGGATTGGGGTCTGCGCTTCACTGTGACGTTGCTGTATCCACGTTGAGCCTATCAGCGAAGCGCGAAGCCTGGCGTTCTTGGGCGAGGCCCCGCTCGGTGACCTGTCGCGAGCAGTGTGCTGGTACGGCCAACGGCGCGATCGGCGAGTGCTCCGTTGGCGTGCACGGGGCGGGCCCGATCAGAAGGATATCGTCCCAGTGAGCATCAAAGGATCGCCTTCCAGCCGCCGGCTGACATCGAACTCATGCAGCCAACGCAGCGACACCGCCACGCTCATGTCTTCATGCTTGTGCGTATACGAGACGACGGCGCCAGCAGCGAGTGAGTGGCCCTTGAAGCCATTGAGGCGGTCGGCAAGCGGGCCGCTGTCATCTCCGATCTGCTCGATCCAGCCACCAACACCGCCAAGTCCCCAGCCATTGGGCCAGCGCTTGACCAGCTGTGAGTCGACGTGGAATACGGCACCGCTGCGGTAGTTGGTGGCGTTGTTGCGGGTGGAGAAGTCGACGCCGACGGACGTGCTCCATTCCACCGTGCCATGGCTGCCAAGTTGGGTGTAGGCAACCGTGGGCGTATACACCCAGGCGTTGAGACTGGGGTTTGCCAATCGATCCGGGTCATAGCTGCCTGCCGGCGCCGATATCGATAGCGCCAGCGACAGATGATGGGTCTCGTCGAAATGGTAGCCCGCCGTCGCCGGTGAGAAACTTATGTCGTAGAGATCGCCCTTCAGGCTGTCGTTGACCCGGCCGGTCAAGCGGCCAGCGGAGACATGCGCGGTGAGGTCGATGTTGGCAAATGGCACGGTCAGCAATGATGCGAAGTTCCAGCGTCCGGCTTTGGTCGGCCACACGTACACACCGCTGATCGAGTACAGATCGAAGCTGGCGTCCATGCCCAGGGTGGCGACGCCACTGATCGGCAGCTCGCGATCGGCACCGAATTGCCCGGAGTAATGGACATAACCCAGTGCCATGTTCCAACCGGGTTTCGGCGGAACCACGCCGGCGTAGTCGGTGACCTGCAGGCCGGTAATAGACCGACCCAGCCCACCCTCAACCGCGTGCGCTGGTGAGGCCAAGCCAAACAGGGAAACCACGCCAGCAATCACTCCGGCGATAGCAGTGGGAGGAGGGAATCTGCTCATGGTCACCGGTCCGCGCGGGGAGGGGAGGCGCTTCAAGCACCGATGACTAGAATTCGGCATGCACAAATCCCAGGCAATACGTAAACACTCGCAGGTTTGTTCGGTAAAACTACTCGGCCGGCAGCGAATCGCAGGTTGGTGAATCAGGGCTTCGATGGGCGTCGATCACAAGCATCGCCGCATAAATTCTGGGCCGAGCGGATCTAACCGGCATAGTCCAGAAAGCTGGCTCCCTTTGGGTGTTAGTGGCGCTGAATCTCGTAGTTTTACTGGTCACCACGCGGTGTATCTACGCTGGTGCAGCCATCAGGTGCGCGCCTACATTCAGCGGCGTTAATGGCTAGTAGCCGGCTGTTACGAAGGTCCGCAGCGGTTGGCTCATTCAGCAGAACGTAATTACCCGTTTGTGCGAACGCTGCGCCCATCGGTTGAGATAGCCGGAGTGCGGTTGCGTTGCCTGCCAGGAAATAGTCCACGTGACCAATCATTCCTACGTTCGGCCTGCCAAACTGCTGCGAACCGTGTACCTCGCCATGGCGCTGGGGCTGCTACCAGCGCTTGCGACGGCCCAGGTATCCAATACCGCGAGGATTGCCACACCTGCGGGCGTGACCGACACCAATCCAGCAAACAACACGTCCACCGTGGTCACCCCCTTGGTTGGCACCTTGGAAACGGTGAAAGGCTCGGACGTGGGCAACGGGGTATCGGTCGGCATCGGCCAGACGATCACCTATACCTTGACGACCAAGGTCAGTGGCGGTCCACTGGGAAATACCCTGACACTGACCGATACGCTGAGTAGTGGCTTGAACTTCGGCGCAGTAACCACAGCCGGAAGCTTCAGTTGCAACACCACCGCACCGGTGGTCTGCACCTTGCCCGCTGGAACGGCGGAAGGCAGCTACAGCGTTTCCTATACCGCGGAGGTGGCTCAGAACGCGGTAACCCAAGTCAGCAATACGGTTGTTCCAAGTGAAGGAACATGCACTGATTGCACAACCACCAATCCCTTGGTGACCCTTGCAACCAGCAAGCGCTCGGACATCGGCAACGGTATTGCCGTCGAGCGGGGACAGACCATTGTCTACACGGTTACCACCGTGGTCAGCGGTGATGGCAGCCTGACCGTACCACTGCTGTTGACCGACACGCTTAGCCCTGGCTTGAGCTTTGGTGGCATTGTTGCGGCAGGGAACTTCAGCTGCGTCGCAGGCAATCCGGTCCGCTGCACTTTGCCTATAGGCACAGTGGCGGGCAGCTATCCAGTCAGCTACAGCGCTACGGTCAATGCCAGCGCTGTGACCCAGGTCAGCAACACGGTCGTTCCAGATGGTGGCACCTGCACTGACTGCACCACGGTCAATCCGCTGGTGGAGATCTCCACGGTCAAGAGCTCCAACGTGGGTGATGGTGCCCAGGTTGCGATTGGCGACACCTTGATCTACACGCTTACCACGACGATCACCGGCGGTGCGCTGACGCAGCCGTTGGCCCTGACCGACAGCATGGGCAGTGGCCTGAGCTTTGATTCGATTACCCGCGCAGGTGCCTTCAGCTGCAATGCTGCCAATCCTGTGGTTTGCAGCCTGCCTGCCGGTACGCCCGCCGGTACCTATGAAGTCAGCTATGCGGCAACGGTGGCGGCCAGTGCGACCGTTTCGGTACGTAATACGGTGACGGCCAGTGCAGGCAGCTGTGACCCTTGTTCCACGCTTGATCCTCTTGTCGATGTGCTGACCAGCAAAGCCTCAGACATCGGCAATGGCACGGGTGTGCAGGTTGGCGACACCATCACTTACACCCTGACCACGCGCATCTCTGGCGCGGGCACCCTGCTCAGCGATCTGGTGCTGACCGATACCCTGAGCGCGGGATTGGCGTTCGGGGCGATCACCAATGCCGGCAGCTTCAGCTGCAATGGCAGTAATCCAGTCATATGCACATTGCCAACCGGAACGGCTGCAGGCGTATACACAGTCAGCTACACGGCGCTGGTGCAGGCCAGCGCGACCACCTCGGTCAGCAATACCGTGGTTCCCAGCCAAGGAGGCTGCGTCGATTGCTCGACTGACAACCCATTGCTGCAGATCGTCAGCAGCAAAGCCGTGGACGTTGGCAGCGGCACCGCGGTACAGCGTGGCCAGCTGCTGACTTATACGGTGACAACGGTGATCAGCGGCAATGGCAGCTTGAGCCAACCTTTCACCATCACCGACACCCTGGGTGCCGGGCTCACGTTCAATGCGATCACCAGCGCCGGAGCGTTCTCGTGCACCACCGGGAACCCGGTGGTGTGCACCTTGCCATCCGGGACCGCAACCGGCAGTTATGCCGTCAGTTACAGCGCACGGGTAAGCGCGGACGCGACAACATCCGTGGCAAACAGCGTGGTACCAAGCGAAGGTACCTGTACCACGTGTACAACGGTCAACCCGTTGGTGGAGATAGCCACCAGTAAAACCGTTGATGTAGGTGCGGGTATCGCAGTTGTGCGCGGGCAGAGCCTGGTCTACAGCGTTACCACCGTGATCTCGGGTGGCGCGCTTACTGCCCCGCTGACCTTGACCGATACGCTCGGTCCAGGCCTGGGTTTCACTGCGATAACTGCTGCCGGAAGCTTCAGTTGCAATGCTGCAAGCCCGGTAGTGTGCAGCCTTCCGGCGGGAACGCCTGCGGGCAGTTATACGGTCAACTACAGCGCGCTGGTGACCACTGCAGCCACCACCGCCGTGCACAACAGCGTCGTGCCCAGCGATGGCAGCTGTGCCGTCTGCCAGATCGACAATCCGCTGTCCGAACCAGTGGTCAATTACACCAAGAGCGTGCTGTTGCCGGCAGGGCAGACGGAGGTGCGGGCCGGCGACAGCATGACCTTCACCTTGACCACTACCATCACGGTGGCGCCGACCACTGATGTGGTAACCCTCACCGACACGCCGGGACCGGGCCTGCAGTTCGGTACCTTGGGTGATGTAGGCAATTACACCTGCACCGCGGGCAGCCCGTTGGTCTGCAGCCTGCCCGCTGGCACAGCCGTTGGTACCTATACGCTGAGCTATACGGCGGTGGTGACGTCCGCGGCAAGCGGTTCGGTGCGCAATGCCGTGCTTGCCAGCGGCGGCGACAATCCTACCTGCACCGGCAACTGCGGAACCGACACGCCCGTACTGACCCCGATAGTGGATGTCAGCAAGTCTGCCGATCCCAGCAGCGGTACCCAAGTCGAACGTGGCCAGGTGCTGCGCTACACATTGACTGCAGTGATCGGCAATGCGCCCATCACGCAAGCCTTGGTCCTGGTCGACACGGCCGATGCGGGGCTGACCATCACTGGATTGCCTGCCCAGTGCAGCCGGAGTGGAACCACGGTGACCTGCACTTTGCCGGTGGGAACCGCGGTTGGCGTACACAACCTCAGCTACGACGCGACGGTCAACGAGCAAGCCGGAAGTGTCGTCAACAACAGTGTTGTACCCAGCGGTGGTGGGCCCGAGCCGCCGGGCTGTGACAACTGCAGTACCCAGCATCCAGTCGATGATCCGCTACTGCGCATCACCAAGACTGCGGGCGTTCGTGAAGTGAAGGTCGGCGATCTGGTGCGCTACACACTGCGGATCGAGAACGTCAGTGGCGTAGATCTGATCGATGGCAGCATCGTTGACAGCACACCTGCGGGCTTCAGTTTCGTATCCGGCTCGCTTCAGCAAAGCGGGGGCGATCCGCTGGCCGCCAGCGGCGTCGGACCGGTGCGGTTGAGCGGACTCAACCTGCCGGCCGGCGGCGTGATCAGCGTGGCGTACCTGATGCGTGTTGGCGCAGGCGTGCGCCAGGGTACCCACATCAACCAGGCCCAGGCGATGTCGCCAGCCAATACCCCGATATCCAACATTGCCACCGCCGAGGTAGTACTCAGCCCAGACCCATTGCTCGATGAAAGCCTGATCATCGGCACCGTATTCGATGACCGTGATGGTGATGGTTGGCAGGATCGTGCGGATCTGACTTCGGTGAGCGTGCAGGGCGGCTTCGCGGCGGCTGACTATGTTCCCGGTTCCACCGTGGTGGTGCGCAATGGTGCGGAGATCGCGCAGAGCGATGCGAGTGTGCCCTTGCTGAAGGGGCTGGCGCTCGGGGAAATCGCTGCCCGTCAGTCTGATGCCGATCCAGCGCAGCGGCACCAGGTGGTAATTCGCCAGCGTTTGCACGCCGCCAACTTCAGCGATGATTTCGTATTGACCAGCGCGGAAGGATTCAAACTGCGCATGGACACGTCCGGTCAGACCCGGGTGCAGTTGCAGGGCGACGCAAGCAAGGGTTTGAGTGCAGCCTTGCCGCAGGTGGAGCGCAGGGTATCGGTGGACACCGAAGGTACTACCGTCGAGTACGTTATCAGCAATGAAGGTGTGGACGAGCGTGGCATTCCCGGCGTGCGCATCGCCTCGGTTGAGGGCTTGTTGATGGAGACCGACCAGTTCGGTCGCTATCACCTGGTCGGCGTGAACGGCGGCGCGTGGGAACGCGGGCGCAACTTCATCCTCAAAGTGGATCCGGTCACCTTGCCGGCCGGCGCTGAATTCACCACCGACAACCCGCTGCTGCGGCGCGTTACACCCGGGCTCCCGGTCCGTTTCGATTGGGGGGTCAAGCTGCCGCCTGGACGCATTGCTGGTGGCGAAGAGTTGGTTGAACTGGCGCTTGGAAAAGTGTTGTTCGCACCTGGAAGTTCCGATATTTCCGAACGCTATGGCTCGGTAATCGATCGGATCGCCGAACAGATGCGGGGCCGACGCGGGGAGATACAGATCAGTGCCGATGGCGAGCCGACGGCGCTCGCATTTGCTCGCGCCACTGCACTCAGGAACGCGCTGCAATCGCGCTTGCAGCCGTCGGAGTTGGAGCAGCTGCGGTTCAGTATCCGCAATGATGCCAGCAGCCTGTCACCGTTGATCGCTGGCTGGTCCAGTAACGCAGCACTACTCGGGACCATCCTGTTCGACAACGACAAGGCCATCATTCGTCCTGAATTCAAGCCTTTGATTGCAGAGGTGGCCGCTGCGCTGGAACGCGATGGTGGTGGCCAGATCGGCATCGTCGGCCACACCGACGTGCACGGCAGTTATGCGTACAACATCGCACTCGGGCTGCGCCGTGCCCGCGCGGTGCAGGAGGCAATCGCTGCGCTGTTGTCACCATCCATGCGTGGCAAGGTGCGGGTACAGGCCGAATCGGATCCCAATGCACCCTTGGACGTGCCGCTGCAGGAGGGAACGCCATGAAGCGCAGACTGCTCGATTGCACGCTGGCAGGGCTGCTGGCCAGCGGCGCCGCCCACGCGCAGACGCCTGCTGCAACAGTTCCTCCAACGTCCGCGGATGCTGCAGCATTGGACTGCAGCACGACGCGCTGCAGCAGTGATCAAGGTCTGTTGTTCCAACTGCGTACACGCAGTTATGACCAGCCTGTTACCACCGGCACCAGCCCGCGTTCTTCGATCCAGGCGCTGCAACCGGACCGCCGTGTCACCGTGGCGCGTAAGCTTCCTGGGCAGGCGGTGGCGATTGGTCGTTTCTCGCTGCAATTGGCAGATGGCGGTGTTGTATGGGCAACCGAGGATCCCAATCTCGGCCAGCCGGAGCTGGCTGTATCGGCACCGTCGTTCGTTGCATTCGACGGGCAGCGCGTTGTTGCGCCAGTACGTTTTGCAGTGCGCAGCAACTACCCGGCCTTCATCCAGCGCATGGAGTTGCTGCTGTACCGGGATGCCGACGTCGACCTTATCGAACCGTTGGCCACGGTTGCAGTCGAACCAAGCGGTGTTGCCCAGGCCGAATGGGATGGTGCGCTGCCGGAGCGCTATCGCTACCGTGCGGGTGATGATCTGGTCTACGTGGTGCGCGCTTATGCAGCAGACGGTGCGTGGGACGAGACCGCACCGAGCCGAATACAGCTGGTCACCCCGGAAGAAGCGGAGCGGGGCAACCGTTCGCTGCGTGATGCCACCGAGAAGGCGTTGGGTAGCGCCCTGAGTGTGGAGCAGGCGCAACAGCAGCGCTTGGTCGACGATGTGTTTTCCCGCAACGGGTTGCGACAGCAGAACATCCCGGTCTACGGCTCGAGGGTGCGCATACAGGGCCGTAACCTGCCGCAAGGTCGCAGCCTGAGCATCAATGGCGAGCCCTATCCCGTCGATCTGCAGGGAAAGTTCGCAGCGGAGTTCCTGATGCCGGTCGGCCGCCACGGCTTTGATATCGCACTGCAAGCAGCGGGGCAGGGGAACGGGCCTGCGGAGGCGCAGCATCAGCAACTGGAAGTGGATGTAACCGGCAGCTACTTCTTCGGTATCGGTCTGGCCGATGTCACCATCGCGCAGAATGACATCAGTCGCTCGACTGCGCCGCTCAGCGTGGACGGGCGCTATCGTGACGACATCATCAGCGATGGGCGTCTGGCGTTCTACCTGAAAGCCAAGGCGCGGGGCAGATACCTGATCACCGCCCAGGCCGACACCACCGAACAGGATCTCGGGCATTTGTTTGATGGTTTCACCAGCGCCACGCCACAGGACATCTTCCGGCGCCTGGACCCGAACCTGTATTACCCGACCTACGGTGACGACTCGAGTACCTACCGCGACGTCGACACGATGGGGCGCTTCTATGTGCGTGTGGACTGGGACAAGAACCAGGCCCTGTGGGGCAACTACGCTACCGGCCTGACCGGTACCGAGTATGCCCAGTACGTGCGCTCACTTTATGGTGCAGCGGTGAACTGGCGCTCGCGCGCCATCAATGCCTGGGGTGAGCCGCGCACCGAGCTGCGTGGCTTTGCTTCACAGGCCGAAACCGCCCCCGGGCACAATGAGTTCGCCGGTACCGGCGGCAGTCTTTACTACCTGCGCAACACCGATATCCTGCCGGGCTCGGATGTCGTGGTACTGGAGATCCGTGATCCTGCCACTGGCCGCGTTGAGCAGCGCCTCACCCTGATTCGCGGCGTGGATTACCAGATAAATGAGCTGCAGGGCCGGCTGCTATTGACCCGACCACTGGCCCAGATCACCCGCGAAAACGTGCCTACGCTCACCCGCGACAGCCCCCTGGAAGGCTACGAGCAGCGCCTGGTGGTGGACTACGAATGGGTACCCAGCGACTTCGACGATGACAACATCACCGCCGGTGTACGCGCCAAGCAATGGCTCGGCGATCATGTTGGTGTAGGCGTTACCTATGTCAAGGAGAACCGCAGCGGCGAGGACTATACCCTCAGCGGCGCCGACCTGACCCTGCAGGCCGGCAAGGGTACTTACCTCAAGGCCGAGTATGCCCACACCGAGTCATTCGGTACGCCGGTGTTCTATTCGGACAACGGCGGCATGAGCTTCGTGCAGAGCAATCGGCTGGTCGGCCAACGCAAGGGCGACGCCCGGTCCATCGAGGCCCGCGCCAATCTCAAGGAATTGGGTTGGACCACGCTCGATTGGAGCGCCGGGGCGTGGTGGCGCGATACCGATGCGGGTTACTCCACTGCCCGCTACGACACCAATCGCGACGTCACCGAATACGGAGCCGAGGTTCTCGGCCAGCTGACGACCGATCTGAGCCTGTACGCCCGCTATAGCCGTGCCGAAATCGGGCGGCAGGCGCTTACCCAGGCGCAGGCGAGCGTGGAGTGGCGTATTGGTGATGACGACACGCTCAGCGCTGAAGTCCGTCGGGTAGAAGAGCAGCGCCTGCTTGGCAATGCGATGGGGCTGTTGGGTGCGGTCAAGTATGCACATCAATTCGGCACCAGCGTCAATCTATATGGGCTGGCACAGGCGACGCTGGATGACGACCACGGCCAGTACGAAGACAACAACGCCTTGGTTGCTGGAGGCAAGTACTTGTTTGGTGACCAGTCGTCCGTCACTGTCGAAGGCAGCGTTGGTGATCGGGGGAACTCCGCCTTGCTCAGCGGCGAGTACCGGCTGACACCGGAGCACTCGCTGTATGCCGGCTACACCTATTCCACTGACGCCACCGACTATGAATCACTGTTCGAGCCCAATCGTCAGAACGGCTGGACGCTGGGCCAGCGCTGGCGCCTGTCCGAGCGCAGCAACATGTTCAACGAAAGCCAGTTCATCAAGGAGCCGCAGCAGTCCGGGCTATCGCACACCTATGGTATGGACTTCTATCCCGCGCAAGGCTGGAACCTCGGCTTCACCTTGCAGAGCGGCGACCTGGAAAAAGCCGGCGGCGCCAATGTCGACCGCCGTGCGGTCAGCATCAGTGGCGGCCATACAGCACCAGCGACAGACTGGCAGAGCAAGGTTGAATGGCGGCGGGACCGGGGTGCGGAGAATCGAACGCAATGGGTAACCACCCATCGGCTCACCTGGAAGATCAACGAAAGCTGGCGGATCGCCGCGCGTGTGAACTATTCGGATACCGATGATGCCTACGACCGGCTGGCGGATGCACGCTTCCTGGAGAGCAACCTCGGCTTCGCCTGGCGGCCTTGGAACAGCACGCGTTGGGCATTGTTCGGCCGCTACACCTATCTGTACGACCTGGCTACGTTGGGGCAGGTTGGAGGTGCCGAGTACGATCAACGCACGCAAGTCTTCTCGCTGGAAGGTGTCTACAAGCAGGACCAGCATTGGGAATACGCATTGAAGCTGGCGCGCCGCGATGGCGATGTGCGCATGCAGCGCGGCTATGGCCCCTGGCTCGATTCGGCTACCAACTTCGCAGCCGCGCAACTGCGCTACGAGCTACGCAGCCAGTGGCACGCACTAGCCGAGTACCGCTGGTTGGACGTTGCCGATGGTGGCACCCGGCAGGGTTTCCTGGTAGGCGTGGACCGCGATATCAGTCGCAATTTCCGCCTTGGCGTTGGCTATAACTTCACCGACTTCAGTGATGACCTGACCGACTTCGACTACGACCACCGCGGCTGGTTCCTCAACATGACCGGCATGTACTGACGCCAACGGGCGCTCCCCAGGACTGAAGCCATGACCAATGACCGTACCCGGCAGCTTCCGACCAGTAATGGTCAGCCTGTTTTGATGCCAACACATTGGTGGGCGGCGGCGTTATGGATGTTGCTGATGCTTGGCGTGGCGGGATCCGCGCGTGCGCAGCATGCCGCAGGCGCCGAAGAAAGCGAGAAGGGCTTGCTGTTGACCATCACCAATAGTCCGGCGCTCGGCGCAGCGGACTTGCCTGATGACCACTATCAAGCTGGCAGTGAGGTCAGCTATCAACTGCGTGCGTCCAATACCGGTGCGGAAACGTTCCGGGGCCGGTTGCAGATCAAACTGCCAGCTGGCATCGCACAGGCACGATGGACATGCCAGGCAGAGGGGGGCGCACGTTGCCCTGCGGCGCAGGGTGCTGGTGCGTTTGACGCGCTTGCGCATTTGCCGACAAACAGCAACCTGTTGTACCGGCTGACATTCAACGTGCCTGCGGAGTACCCGCAGCAGCATTCTGCCCTCACGGTTGAGGCCGCCCTGCAACCGGCTGCCGACAGCACTGCGCCACGCTTGAGTGTGCGTGACAGTGACAGCGTGCAGCCAGTGGCAGCCTTGCCTGCGCCATCGGCACCGCAAGCCGCTGCCAGTGACAGCGCTGCCCGCGGCAGTGGCAATCGTTCAGCCAGCCGCGCCAGCCCAGGCTTGCAGTCCTCGCCGAGCGGGTTGCGGTCCGGCCTGGACAGAAACCGCTTGTTTGCAATAGCAGGGCCGTTCCCGCAGTGCAGCCCGGACATGTTCATCAGCCAGGCACCAACCGGGCAGGACAACACCACCTTGTCGCGGGTGGATACCAGCTCCGTGCCGTTCACGTTGATACCGATAGGAACGGGCAGCGTGCCGTACAACGCGGTTGGCTTCCGCGCGGCCGACAACTTCCTGTATGGCATTCGCATCGGTACCACCAACCTGGTGCGCATCCATTCCGATGGTTCCACCGAAGTACTGGGCGCGGTCAGCGGCTTGCCGGCACCGCCGGGAACGCCCGTGAACAACACCTACAACGCCGGTGAGATCGGCACGGATGGCTTCCTGTATGTCAAAACCCAATCGACGGTCAGTGCGATCTACCGTATCGACCTGAGCACGCTGCCCGGCACCGCGACCCGCATCAATCTTGTTGGTGGCACAGTCAGCGGCGCTGACCTGGCATGGATCAATGACAGGCTGTACACGGTCAACCAGAACGGTACCGTCGCCTGGATCAATCCGGGTACCGGGCAGGTCACCACATTGCCAGTTGCGAACGGTGCACTGGGCAATGTGGGTGCACTGTTTGGAACCCCAACTGCGTTGTATGGCTCGCGAAATGATCCGGGCGGGTTCTATGCGTTCGATCTGATCACCGGTGAAGGCACCCGGCTATCCGGCTCGCCGGTGGTCGGCAGCAATGACGGGGCGCACTGCGCATCGGCGCAGATAGTCTTTGGCGTTGATGTGGGCATCAGCAAGACCAATACGCCGACACAAGGACCAAACGACCTGCCCAGCGACACCTATATGCCCGGAACCAACGTGGTGTACAGCATCGTGGTCAGCAATCGCGGCCCGATCGGCGTACAGAACCTGCGCGTACAGGATGCTTTGCCCGCCGGTATCTCCACCGCCAGCTGGACCTGCCAGATTACCCAGGGCAACGGCGAGTGCGGACAGAGCAGCGGCACCGGCGCCATCGATGACACGTTGGACCTGGAGTTTGATGAGACCAGCCGCGTTGTGTCGCAGGCGACCTACACGCTGACCATGGCCGTGCCATTGGGATATCCGCAGACCCACCCGATGCTCACCAATACCGCGACCATCACCGTGCCGCCCGACTATGAAGATGCAACGCCGAACGACAACACCGCCACCGATACCGATCCTGCACCCCAGGCCGACCTATCGGTTGTGAAAGCCACGCCCAGCGCCAACGCAAGGGTCGGCGACACCATCAACTACACCTTGACGGCGAGCAATCTCGGCCCCGCGGACGTCAGCAACGCCATCCTCAGTGATACCCCGAATGGGCATCTGGACTGCATGACGCCAACCGCGCCCCCTACCTGCAGTGCAAGCGGGGCGGCGACGTGTCCCGCAACGCTCAGTCGAGCGGGGCTGTTCGGTTCAGGGCTGATCATCCCAAGCCTTCCTGCAAACAACGGGACGGTAGTGGTCTCCGTTACCTGTCTGGTGACGCCATGATGGCTGGCGCGCTATCGCGGGCGCGGCGCTGGGTGCGCCAATCTGCTCCCCTGGGCGGTGACTAACGCCTTGAAACGCTGGGATGCCCCGGCACTGACCAGCGCCACGGCAAGTCCACGGCTTTGGATATCCCAACGCGTGGACCTATTGCCGGCGACGCTGGCGGAGGCGTGCCATCGGACACGATGCGGATGCCGTGATCGCCACTCACGAGATCCGCGCCGTCAAACTCGCGGTTGATGCCGAACGCCTGCGAAAGCTTGCCAGGACCGTTGGCCAGATCGATCAAGCGTTTCGCGGCAGGCCTGGCACGGTGCATCAGATCCAGGCCATCAAGCGGTTGCGCCGCGCGCAGCAGCACTCCCACGCCTTCATCGACTTCCCCGCAGACCGCGTTGCTGCCCCAGTGCATGCCATAGGTGAAATAGACATATAGATGCCCTGGCGGGCCGAACATCGTTGCGTTGCGAGCTGTCTTTCCGCGATACGAGTGGGCAGCAGGATCCTCGCTGCCAGCATAGGCTTCAACTTCAACGATGCGCGCACAGCGACCATCCGCGCGCAGGAGCAGCTTGTTGAGCAGCTCCGGAGCCACCAATGTCGGGTGGCGGCGGTAGAACTCGCGCGGCAGCACCGACATACCCTCAGGCAAGGACTTCTTCTCCACGTGTCATTCCATTCCGCAGTCGGTGCCGGCGCAGATCATGGTGTCGCAATTCAGTATCTGCGGGTGGTCCGGATCGCCAGCAGGGCGCCGGCATACCTTACGACAGGATGAGGGTAGCCGGGCCCGAGCCAAACGACAGGATTTACAGCCGGGGGCGTCGAATTGTCGGCTCAGACTGCTGCTGCGGCCTCACCAGTCGGTAGGAGCGTAGTCCTTCAGGAACTGTCCCCAGACATGCTCGCCGGTGTTGAAGCCGTGGATGATCGGGTCGACGATGCGTGCGGCACCATCAACGATGTCCAACGGTGGGTGGAAGCGTTCTTCCTGCACCTTGCGCGCTGCCAGGCCCGCCGGATCTTCGTCGGTCACCCAACCGGTATCCACACTGTTCATGTGGATGCCGTCATTCTGGTAATCGGCCGCCGAGGTGCGCGTCATCATGTTCAGCGCGGCCTTGGCCATATTGGTATGCGGATGACGGGTGGTCTTGAAGTTGCGGTAGAACTGACCTTCCATCGCCGACACATTGACGATGTGCTTGTCACGCTCCGGCGTGGCCAGCATCAGCGGCTTCAGGCGCGCATTGATGATGAACGGGGCGATGGCATTGACCAGCTGCGTTTCCAGCAGCTCCACCGAAGGTACTTCGGCCATGCGCAGACGCCAGGAATTGCTGTCGCGCAGATCCACCTGCTGCAGGTCCTGATCGAGGCGGCCATCCGGGAACAGGTGGTGCTGGCCCAGCAGTTCGTCGGCCAGCAGCGGCACCTGCGACAACTCGGCGGCGCGGGTCAGGCCATCGGTGCCGATCGCTTGCGGCGAAGGCAGCGCAGTCGTTGCGACCGGCAGCAGGTCAGCGCTGCGCAGGCCTTCGTAATTGCCGATCAACTTGCGGATGGTGTCCGGCAGGCTCTGCACGGCAGCGGTCTCGCCAGCCATCATATGCGCGTAGAACTGCGGCGGGCGGCGCACGGTCTGGCAGGCGTTGTTGATGATGAAGTCCAGGCGGGTGCGCGTGGCCAGCAGCTCACTGCAGAAGGCTTCCACGCTCGGCGTGTGGCGCAGATCCAGCCCGTATACCTGCAGGCGATGACCCCACACGGCGAAGTCGGGTTCTTCGGCATATCGTGCCGCCGAGTCGCGCGGGAAGCGGGTGGTGACGATCAGCTCGGCACCGGCACGCAGCAGTTTCAAACCAGCCTGATAGCCGATCTTGACCCGGCCACCGGTCAGCAGCGCCACACGTCCGCGCAGGTCGGCGGTCTCGGTGCGTTTGATGTAGTTCAGGTCGGCGCAAACCGGGCACATCTGGTCGTAGAAGTGATGCAGCTGGGTGAACTTCTGCTTGCAGACATAGCAATGGCGTAGTTCGGGCGAATGCACCGGCTCTTCGGCTGCTGCAGCGCCTTCACCGTTGCTGGCATCGTGCAGGCCGGCGGCATGCGGCGGGAAGTAGTTCGGGGTACTGAATACTGGCTTGCGACGCAGGGCGCGGATGCCAGTCTGTTCAAGCAGCGCCTCGGACTTGCGCACCTTTTCCTGATGACGCTCACGGGCCTGCTTCTTGAGCATCTGCCGGCGAGCCTTTGGTTCCGGGTGGAATACCTTGGCAACGACCTGGTGCAGGCGCACGCGGTCTGCTTCGGGCAGCGCGTCGAGCATGCCGCGATCGGCTTCGATGGCTTCCAACAGATCCAGCGCTTCGCGCAGACGATCGGCCAGGGGCAGGGCAGGAGCAACAGGTGTATCGATGGCGTTCAAATGACGATCCGGGAATAGCGGCAGCAAGCCGTGAATGGACAGCAGAGCGATGACCGCCTCGATGCGGGTCCATGCTGTAGCGGGCCGGGCACGCCCGACCGGCGGCAATTGTCCCAGATATCAGGGGCTTGGCGCCAATGCCGGACTGATGGGCGGGCTGCAGAGCCTGCTCAGCTGCGTTTTGGGCCGGTCCTTCTGGAGCTGATGCAGGGGAATCAAGGCCAGGTACCGGGCCCAGGCCCCTGAGACATCAGCTCCCCGCGTCGCTTCAGCGACTGTGACTGGCGGTCTCCCAGGAGATGAAGGCCCAGCGCTTTGTGGGTGCGAGTCCGAGCCGATTCAGGGGCGAATGCCCGTGCCACTCCGCAATCCTGCTGCGCTCGTTCATCTGCAGCTCGCCGAACAACTGTTCTGCCTGACGGATCAGGTCTTCGGCGGTCTGCGTCTGGTCCAATGCTGAAACCGGCAGGTAGTCGAGCCGGGGTTCCCGCCCCATTTCCCAAAGCAGTTCCATCACATAGCGATGGTCCGGCATGGGGATCCATTGCCGGCCAAGCAGCATCGCAAGCTCCAGGACGCCAGAACGCGGCTGCGTGGTGCAGGTCACGTAGGCGCGCTGTGCTGCGTGCGCGTCGAGCTTGATCAGCGCCCGCTCCAGCTCAGGGACCATCAGCGAACGTGAGGCGATGGCGACGTCGCAGACAGGCACTTCGCTCCAGTCGTCCTCCCATGACAGGTGATGCGCTTCGATGTTGTGTACCTGCTGCGCGCCGATGGCAGCATGCAGGCCATCAAGCATGCACTGGCTGTAGTCCAGCGCGTGAACCTCTTGCACCTGCGCGGCGATTGGAATGCTCAGCAAGCCAGGGCCGCATCCCACGTCCAGCACACTGTCCACGCCGCTCAGGTCGAGCCGTGCCAGAAAGGCCTGGCTGTAGTCGTCGTGCCGTCGCTTCCAGCTGGATTGTGTCGCCCGCGCATCCCATTCGCTGGCTGGCTTGGCCTGGAAGCCGCAGGCCAGCAGGTGCTGGCGGTAGCGGGACATGTGATCGATAGGGGCAGGAAGTGAGGTCATCAGGTCAGTTGCTGCAAGCTGGGAAGGGCGGTGGCAATGCGTGAGGCGTCGACGTTGTAGAGCTGCGCAAGCCGCTCGGGCGTGGCCACTTGGTGCGCTGGTCCAACCGCTCGCAGGCTTCCATTGGCCATCAGCGCAATGCGGTCAGCCACCTGCAGGGCATGCTGCGGTTGGTGCGTGGACAGCAGCACGCCGATGCCGCGATCAGCGAGCGTGCGAACGGTATCGAGAATGCGTAGCTGGTTGCCGAAGTCGAGGCTGGCGGTGGGTTCGTCCATGATCAGGACCCGCGCACGTTGCGCAAGCGCACGCGCGATCAGCACCAGCTGGCGCTCGCCGCCGCTGAGTGTGCCGACCACGCGTTGTGCCAAAGTCGCAATCCCAAGCTGATCCAGGCATTCGATGGCAATCGCTTCATCTGCACGCGTTGGTGTGGCCAGCAAACCAAGATGGGCCGCGCGGCCCATCGCGACCACTTCCAGCACCCGCCACGCAAAGGCGAAGGGCGCCGACTGCGGAACATAAGCCAGTTGCCGCGCACGCTGACTGCGGCCTAGCAGATGCAGTGGTTCACCCTGCAACTCAACCTGCCCGGAAATGGGGGGAAGCAGACCAAGCAGCGTACGGAACAGCGTGGTCTTGCCGCAGCCGTTGGGGCCCAACAGGCATAGGACTTCGCCTGCCCGGACGTGCAAGTCCATGGGAGTGCCCAAGGGAAGCCGATGGTGGCCTATCGTCAGTTGGCGTGCTTCCAGCAGCTTGGCTTCCGTGTTCATGCCCGGCTCTCGCTGCGTGCAAGCACCAACAGGAAGCACGGGACACCGACGAAGGCGGTAAGAATGCCGAGCGGCAGTTCAATCGGCGCCAAGGTACGTGCAAGTGTGTCGGCGGCCAGGAGGAAGCTGGCGCCGAGCAACAGGCTGGCCGGCAATAGCCGACGGAAATCCGCGCCTACCAGCAGACGCGCGATATGCGGTACGACCAGCCCAACCCAACCGATGATGCCGGCCAGTGACACAGCGGCGGCCGTGCACAGCGTGGCGGCGGCAATCAGCGTCCAGCGCAAAGGCGTGACCGCGACTCCCAATGCACGTGCTTCTTCGTCGCCCAGGCTCAGCAGATTTACCCGCCAGCGCAGCAATAGCAGCGGCAGCAAGCCGACCAGCAGCAGCGGCGCGGTCACGCGCAAATCGCCAACTACAACCGCGTTCAAGCCACCGAGCAGCCAGAACGTGATCGAGGGAAGCTGGGTGTACGGATCTGCCAGCAGCTTAAGCAGCGAGATACCAGCGCCCAACAGCGCAGACACCGCAACGCCGGCCAGCACCAAAACCAATACTGGCTCGTGCCGACGCACAAGCGCGGCTACAAGACAGACAAGGCCAACTGCGGCCAGCCCGCCGGCAAACGCGAAGCCCTGCACCAGCAACAAAGGCAGGCCGAGGAACAATGCCAACGATGCACCAAGCCCCGCGCCCGCTGACACACCGAGAATGTCCGGCGAGACCAGTGGATTGCGGAACATCGCCTGATAGGCGGCCCCGGCCGCAGACAGCACAGCGCCAATCAGCACAGCGGCGATCACGCGCGGCAGGCGGATATTCCACAGCGCCGCATGCACGGCAGACGGGCTTGGCTCGCCGATGCCGAACAGCTTCCAGCCGATCGCCTGCATCAACGTTGTTGGAGATATGGGGAACTTGCCAACCGAGAATGCCAGCAACACCATTGTCGCCAGCAGCGCCCAGCCGCCGGCATGCCAAGCCCAACGGGGCATTGGCCGCACTGTCACAGGCGACCATCCAGACTGCGAGCGATTTCATCAGGCAATGGTTGGCTCCATAGCAGCTGATGCAGGGTGCTGATACGTGCACGCAGCGCCGCTGGCGCAAGCGCGGGCGATGCGCCTGGGTGCAGGCGCGATAACAACCACGGCAAGCCCGGCAGACGATTGATACCGGGCGGTCCGTCCAGCCAGCCAAACGGCAGGGATGGCGCGCAGTGCAGGCGGCCTTCGCGAACCGCACGCAGGCTGCGCCAACGCGCGTCCTTGGCAGCGCTTGCAGCGAAAGCAGCGTCCTGGGTCAGGATCACGTCCGGGTCCCAAGCCAGCAACTGCTCCAATGAGACACGTGCCAGCCCTCCGTTACCTGCCGCCGCGGCAACATTGCGGCCACCGCAGAACTCGATGACTTCCGTGTTGATCGAACCGGCCAAGCCGCTTTCAAGACCATCGCTGCCGCGACCGTAATAGACCGTCGGGCGTGAGCTGGCAGGGCGGGTGGCGAGCACTTCGCGCACCAGCGCCAGTTGTGCTTCAGCTGCCCGCGCCAGGGCCTCGCCACGCGCGGTGACGCCGAGCAGCCTGCCGACATGGCGCAGCTGTGCGGGATGATCGGGGAGGCGACCGGCTACCAGCTCGACCGGAATACCGGTCTGCTGCCAAACGCGCTCGGCGGAATCGCGGTAGCTCGCGTCGAAATCACCGGCATCAAGCACCAGATCCGGCTGCAGCTCAAGCAGGCGTTCAAGGCTGACGGTGCTGCCACGACCGGCAAGCCGGCCGACCATCGGCAGGTTGCGCAATGAAGCAGGCAGCTGCGCCAGTGCTGCAGGCGAAACCCGCATGGGCCAACCCAGCAGCCGTTGCGGTGCGATTGCCGCTACCAGTACCGCCGCGGGTGCGCCAGCGGCAAATACCCGCTGCGGCGTGCTCTTGGTTTCACCCAAGCGCAGCACCCGTTGTGCGGGCATGGCCAGCAACTTGCCCCCGCCAAACAACAGCGGAGCCAGCGCAAACGCCTGCAACAATGCGCGACGCTTCATGTCACCTCCTGATCATGCGAACGACAGTCATCCCACCATTGCTGCAGTGCCTGGTCCGTAGCGGGAAGCTCAACCGCCATACCGCCAGTGAACTCCCTCCAGGCATCCAGATAAGGCAGCTTCACCGCTGTGAGAAGGGGAATGCCGGCCAGCATCAGCGCCAGCAGTTCGTCGGCCATGCCACCTCCCTGTGACTCCAAGGTGCCGAAACGATTGGCGATCACCAGCGCCGCGGGTTCCTGCGCTGCGCGACGCAGTACCACGCTGGCGTCAGCGATGCCGCGGGGATCAAGATTGCAGCCACAGGAAGCAGCGCCCAGCGCCTGGCTGATCGGGTAACGCGAGTGTGGATCGGTCACGTCCATCAGCACCATGCGTTTGCCTGTCGCGCTTGGCTCATGCGGAAGGTGCACCAGCCCGCGAACCCGATGGCCTGCTGTGAGCTGGCGGGCAGCGAATGCCGCCAGCAGGCCATCAGGCTCGCCGTTGCCGTCATGCACGATGGCGGCGATGCGAGCTGGTTGAAGACTGCTCATGCTCAATACTTCCAGTTGGCGTTGGCAAACCAGGTGCGGCCGGGCATCGGGTAGCCGTCGGCCAGCTCATACCATTTGTCGCCGATACTGCGCACACCCAGATCGAAGTCGACATTGCCACGTGGCGACCAGCTCGCTTTCAGCCCGGTGGTGCCGAAGCCCGGCAGGGCGCGCACCGGTCGTGCAGTGTCGGCATAGCTGACCTTGCGGCCTTGTTCGGCCTCCAGCGTTGCCTGCAGTCGCAGCTGCGGCAGCAACTGCCAGGCAACCGCCATGAACAGCCGCTGCCGCGGGGTGTCGAGCAGGGCCACGTTGCGGTTTTCCAGGTTTGTACGGCGGAGCCAGGTGTAGCTGCCCTGCAGATTCCAGTTGTCGCCAAGATGTTGTTGCAGACCGAGCTCCAAGCCGACGTTGCGGGCGCGGCCGATGTTCTGCGCCTGGTTGCAGGTACGTCCGCCGCACTCCGTGGAGGCAACTATCGCAGTCTGGATCAGGTCATCAATGTGGCTGTGGAACACAGCTGCCTGCAGCTGGCTGCCTTGCCACCAGCTACCGCGCAGGCCCAGTTCGAAATGGGTGGCGTGCTCAGGTGCCAGGTCCGGGTTGGGCAGGGCGGCGCCCATGCGGGCTGAGTAGCGGTCCTTGATGGTGGGGAAGCGCGTACGCCGCGCGGCGCTTGCATACCATTGCTGGTCCGGCGCCAACTGCTGCGCATATTCCAGTACGGCATTGGTGGCGTCGGCGCTGCCGGTAGGCCAGTAATAGACACGTTTGGCCTCACGGCGGTCGTAGCCGATGCCTGCCCGCAGGTGCGCGGTGTCGGTCAAGGCGATGCGGTCTTCAATCGCCACCGAGGTGGTGACATCGCGGTAGTCCTTGGTCGGCGAGTGCGGGTTGCGCTCGCTGTGCTGGTCTTCCTTGTAGTGCAGCGCCAGCTGCAGCTGCTGGCGAGGCAGGGCATCGTTGGCCAAGGTGAGCGAGCCACCGATCGTCTTGTCGTCGTAGATGCTGGGGAAGCTGGTGTTGTCCAAGGCGGTCTGATAGCTGCCGTCGGTATAGGCCTCCAGTCCGTTGCCGTAGGTGTCGCGGTACAGGCGGGTGCGCAGTGTCGTGTGCTGGCCGAGCTGGGTATTGCCGATGAAGTACAGGCTGTCCTTGTCCCACCACGGCCAGCGCCAGTAGCGGATGCCGCTGCGTGCGGTGCCGGTATATACCGGGTTGCCCTTCTCGCCATCCTGGCGTGCGTAGCCGATCGCATATTCATCGCCTTCGCGGGGCATGTAACCGAGCTTGAATGACAGCCTGCGGTCCTCACGGTCGGCGTTGCGGCGATCATCGCCGGTGTCTGTAGGCACGCGTTTGTAATCAACGAATCCGTCGGGAAGCGGGAACTCATCCGCCTTCAGCATCGACCAGCCGATCTGGTAGTACCAATCTCCCTGGCGACCGCCGAGGTTCACTGCTGCCTTGCGCTCGCCGCCATCCGCGATGCCTAGGCGCAGGTCGGCCTCGAATGGGCGCTCTGGCCGCCGGCTGATCAGGTTGATGGCGCCGCCCAGGATGTTGGGGCCGTAGAGCAGCGAAGCGGCGCCGCTCGCGACTTCGATGCGGGCGAGGTCGAAGGTAGTGAAACGGCCGAAATCGACATAGCCGTCGTATGGGACATAGAGCGGAACACCATCAAGGAACACCGGTACCTGGCGGGGGTCAAAACCGCGCAGGTAGACCATGTCCTCGTTACGGGAATTGCGCGCCAGGCTGACGCCGGGCAGTACGCTGACCGCATCGCCGACGGTATTGCGATCCAGCTGCTGGATGCGGTCAGCATCCAGGCTGCGTTCGGCGACGGTAGGGGAGGTGCCGCGCTCGGCATGGACATCGACGCTGCCCAAGGTGAAAACCGGCGGGGCGGCTGCCGTATCGGCGGCTGCGGCGGACAGGGGTAGCAGTAGGGCTGACAGCGGCAGAACGAAACGACAAGTGCGCATGCTCGCATTCCTCGGGTTCGTTATATCCAAGATGATATAACGGTGCGGTGAGGTCAACTTCGTGACCGATGCGGGGATTCTCAGCGGCCAGCGCCAGGTCGTCCTTGATCGATATCAAGCCGGAAGGAGATCGCCCGGGCCTTACACTTTCAGCAGCTACTGCAGGCAGGACGAGACAAGATGAGCGAGACCGATCCTTTGCTTGAGCTGCAAGGCAGCCTATGGCTGAACGTGGCCGGGCAAAGCCTGGGCGGTCGTGGGCGCTTCGCCTTGCTGGGCTTCATCGACGCCTGCGGGTCGATCAGCCAGGCCGCCAAGCGGATGGGCATGACCTACAAGAATGCCTGGGATGCCGTGGACGCAATGAACACCGCAGCGGGTGAACCGCTGGTGGCACGCAGCGTAGGCGGCCGTGGCGGCGGTGGCGCCCAACTGACCGAACGCGGGCGCCAGCTGGTTGCACGCTTCGAGCAGCTGGAACGTGCGCACCGCGCCTTTCTGCAATCCCAGCAGGCTCCCGCTGGTCTCGACGAAGACATGGCACTGATACGGAGAATCGGCATGATCACCAGCGCACGCAATCAATTCCACGGCAGGATCAGCGCTGTCGCCGCCGGTGCGGTCAACGATGAGGTGCAGATTGAAGTCGCGCCCGGGCTGACGGTTGTTGCGACCATCACCCACGGCAGCATGGAATCGTTGGGGCTGGAGGTAGGTATGCCCGCCTACGCGCTGGTCAAGGCGTCTTCGGTGATTCTGGCGCAGGACCGGAGCGCGCGATGCTCGGCGCGGAACCAGTTCAGCGGCAAAGTCGCGCGGATAACCGAGGGTGCGGTGAACGACGAAGTGGTGGTGGACATCGGCCATGGCTGCAGTGTTGTCGCGGTAATCACGCGTGCCGCAACTGAGGCGTTGGAACTGGAAGAAGGCAGCTCAGCGACAGTGCTGTTCAATGCCTCCAGTGTGATCATTGGGGTGTCGATGTGAAATGCGGGCAGGGCTTTGGTCGGGGCCAAGCCCGCCGGGACTCGACATTGACGGCCTGATCGGCCCCCCGTCCGCCTGACGGCTTCGCACGCTGCGATGACCAGCGCCTTTGCGGTACGCTGACCGGATTGGATGCGTGCCGAGACGGCGGGGTTGCATGAGACGGAAATCGGTACTGCTTGCCGCCGGCGTTCTGGCAATTGCGGCGGGTGTTCTTCCGTTGATCGGCTTGTCCTGGGTGCAGCGCGAGCAGGCGCTGGGCTCGCAGCAACAGCATCTGGACGATGTCGCCGCATCCACTGCAAAGCGCACCGAGCGAACGCTGGATGATGCCAAGCGAGCACTGCTGCGTGCCGGCCGCATCGATAGAGCCGACTGCTCGCCGGAACACTTGAAGGAGATGGGACAGGTGGTCGCCGATGCGCGCAGCATCGAGGATCTTGGTTACTTCCGGGATGGTCAGCTGGTGTGCACCCGGCTTGGCGTGATCTCGCCACCAGTGCCGGCCGGCGATGCGGATCTGGATCTTGGCGACGGCAGCACACTCTCCTATGCCGAGTTGCCCAGGTTGTTCAGGGGAGAGCCCCGGGTGGAGGTCCGCCGCGGTGACTATGGTGTGCTGATTACCCCGGGCAGGCTTACCGACCTGGTGATCAGTACCCAGGTCGTGTATGGCGTGGCGAGTCGGGACGGGCGGGTTCTCGAAGCCTCAGGGGTCGTCAAACCGCAGGTGATGCAGAGACTGCTTGCGGGAGCGGATCCGGGCAGTGGCGCTGGATACGCATTCTCCTCCCGACCTGTGGCTGGCCTCGTCGCCTTTGCGCTGACCGATACCGCACTGACCGGAGCCACGGCGGGCATGGACTGGCGTTACCTGTTACCCATCGGCGCGGCGATCTCGTTGATCCTGATCGGCCTCATCATCTGGGTATCGAGGCAGCAGCTGTCGCCGGCGAAGACGCTGGAGTTGGCGATCAGGAACAGGGAGTTCGTGGTTCATTACCAGCCGATCATCAACCTTGCGACTGGGCTGTGCATCGGTGCCGAAGCGCTGGTCAGGTGGCAGCGGCCAGGTACGCCGATGGCATTCCCTGACCAGTTCATTCCGCTGGCGGAGGCCACCGGCCTCATCTCACCGCTGACCGACCTGGTGATCGACGTAGGCGTGGCCGAAATGAGCCAGTATCTGCGTGGGCATGCTGATGCCCATCTTGCTATCAACATACCCGCCAATGAGATGGAGAGTGGGCGGTTCCTGCATGGCTTGAACGCAGCAGTGGCCAAGGCAGGTCTCCAGCCGACACAGATCTGGCTGGAGATCACCGAACGGGGGTTCATCAATGCCGCAGCGGCTGCAGCGGTGATCGGCAACGCCCGCTCCCTTGGCTACCGGATCACCATTGATGACTTCGGTACCGGCTATTCGAGCCTTTCCCTGCTGGAAGGCCTCTCGCTTGACGCACTCAAGATAGACAAGTCCTTTACCCGTGTTATCGGCGCTGACGCCGCGCAGAGCATCGTGGCGGACCACATCATCAACATGGCGCATGCCCTGAAGCTGATGGTCATCGCCGAAGGAATCGAGACGCTGGAACAGGAAGGCTATCTGAAGCACTCCGATGTGCAGTTCGGGCAGGGCTGGCTATATGCGAAGGCGCTTCCCATCCACCAGTTCCTCGCGTTCGCGGCGGGGAAGGGCGGTCCTGCGGGAGAGAGTTGAGGCCGCGTCATGAAGCAACGCCCCAGGAAGCCTCCCGCCCGATACCCTTCAACCACCAATCGCCACGAAGGTAGGAAGGTGACTACGCCCGGCTGATGTGCACCGGCACTGATTTGTAGGAAGGCGTGCCACTGGCAGGGTCGATGTAGCTCAGCGGGATTAGGCAGTTTCCCTCGGGGTAATAAGTTGCTACTGAGCCACGGGAAATCTGGTAGCTCACTGCGATGACGTTCTCAAGCAACCTGTCGCCCTCGTTGTCCAGCGCCGTCCTGATACGAATCCAATCGCCCTGCTGGATCCCGCGCTCGACCATGTCCGCTTCGTTCATAAACACGACATCGCGGCGACCAAAGACACCGCGGTAGCGATCATCCAGGCTGTAGATGGTGGTGTTGTACTGGTCGTGGCTCCGAATGGTTGCCAGCTTGAGTACCGCCTTGTCAGCAGGTTTTGGGTCTTCGGCCAGCCCCGGGAAGCGAAGGAACTCGGCCTTGCCCGATGCAGTGCGCCAGATGCGTTCAGTAGGCGGCAGTGGCAGGCGGAAGCCACCCGGAATCCGGATTCTGGCGTTGTAGTCTGAAAAATCTGGGAATACCGCTTCGATGGCCTCGCGTATCAGATCGTAGTCGGCCACCAAATCCATCCACTGCACGCGACTTGATGGCAGGGCTGCACTGGCAATGCCGGCAACGATTGCCGGCTCGGAACGCAGTTGTTCGGAGGCTGGCTTCAGCTTTCCGCGCGATGCATGCACCATCGACATTGAGTCTTCGACGGTGACTGCCTGCGGCCCGGTGGCTTGGATGTCCAGCTCGGTTCGGCCGAGGCAGGGCAGGATGAAGGTGTTCTTGCCGACCAGCAGATGACTTCGATTGAGCTTGGTTGCAATGTGTACCGACATCACGAGCCCGCGCATGCCGGCGAAGCAGGCGTCGCCATCGGGGAGCGCCACCGCCAGATTGCCGCCGAGACAGATCAGTACGGTCGATCGGCCTTCGATGATGGCCTGCATGGCAGCAACGGCATCGTGACCATGATCTTCTGGGGCGCGGAATCCGAACCGCTTCTCGATCCGATCGATCATCTCTGCGCTTGGCTTCTCGGTAATGCCGACGCTGCGGTCACCCTGGACGTTGGAGTGCCCACGTAGTGGGCAAATGCCTGCACCGGGCTTTCCAAAGTTGCCTCGCAGGAGCAGCAGGTTGGCGATCTGCTGGACGTTCCTGGTGCCCGTGCTGTGCTGGGTGATCCCCATGCCGTAGGTGATGATGGTCGCGTTGGACTTGGCATAGGCTTGGGCGACCTTGCGCAGGTCATCCTCAAGCAAGCCGGATTCGGACACGATTCCGTCCCAACTCGCTGCCTGCAAGTCTTCGGCGAGGGCGTCGAATCCCCGGGTGTGTTCTTCAATGAACGCGCGATCCAGAATCCCGGCGTCTCTACCCTCGGCCGCGTCCATCTCCAGCAGGGCCTTCATGATGCCTTTCAGTGCTGCGGCATCGCCGCCTATGCGCGGCTGCAGATAGGAAGAGGCGATTTCCGTTGCCCCGAGTGTCGCCATCTCCAGCGGGTCCTGCGGATCGGCAAAGCGTTCCAGGGCGCGCTCACGCAGGGGATTGAGCACGATGATGGGGGCGCCGCGGCGTGCGACCTCGTGCAGCGTTCCCATCATGCGGGGGTGGTTGGTTCCAGGATTGTGCCCGATGGAAATGATCAGCTCGCAGGCATCGAAATCATCCAGCGAGACGGTGCCCTTGCCGATACCTATCGACGACGGAAGGCCAACGCTGGTTGCCTCATGGCACATGTTGGAGCAGTCGGGGAAATTGTTCGTCCCGTATTCACGGGCGAATATCTGGTAAAGGAACGCAGCCTCGTTGGAAGCGCGCCCGGAGGTGTAGAACTCAACCATGTTCGGGTCGGGCTGATCGCGCAGGATTTGCCCGATCCGGCTGAGCGCGTCATCCCATTCCACGGCCTCATAGATGTCCTTCTCCGGGTTGTAGGCCAAGGGATGGGTCAGACGCCCCTGATCCTCCAACTGGAAATCCGTCATTTCCAGAAGCGAGGAAACGGTGTTTGCCGCGAAGAACTCCGGGGTGACCCGCTTCCTGGTGGCTTCCCAGGTCACCGCCTTCGCGCCGTTCTCGCAGAACTGGAAGGTCGAAGTGTGCTTGCGGTCAGGCCACGCGCAGCCGGGACAATCGAAGCCTTCCGGCTTGTTGGTCCGGAACAAGGTGACCGCGGCCTCCGGGGCGGCCATCTGATCACTGATTGCCTTCGCAGTAGCCCGCAGCGCTCCCCAGCCGCCTGCCGGAGCATCGTATTGGCGAATGCCGGGGATGTCCTTCTCGGTCATGTTGAAGCCTCACTCTCTCAGGGGTACATCGAAGAAGGGGAGGGCGAACCCGACACCTGCTCCCGGCGGCCGTTGTCACTTGCGACGGGCTGTCGAACGTCTGCTTCCGGTCGGCACCTTCAAACCCAGTCAGGACGGTGTGATCGTCAAGCGGGTTTCCCAAGCGATGCCTCCAGGATCTCACTCCAGACGACGGGGCAACTCCAGATCCGACTGCAACACTGAGCGTGCGAATGTTGTTTCCACGTGATTTCACGGCGCGGGCGCTCTGTTGCTTTCCGCTGGCTGATTCCTGGTCTTCACCATTCCTTGTTCGGATCTTCAAATCCCAGCAACCGTTCCGGGTGCGAATACACGTTGAATCGATCACGCCGGGCGAAGCCGATCAGGCAGATGCCAGCTGCGTTGGCCAGATCGATGGCAAGCGCCGTGGGCGCAGAAACGGCAGCAACAACGGCCATGCCAGCGTGGGCGGCCTTGCTCACCATTTCATAACTGGCCCGGCTCGAAATAAGGGCGAGGCCCGCTTCGGTAGAGACGGACCCGCGACGCAGGCCGCCGACCAGCTTGTCCAATGCGTTGTGCCTACCGACATCCTCTCGAACGTGCGAGATTCGCCCGTCCAACTCCACCCATGCCGCGGCATGGGTGGAGCCCGAGGCGAGGTTCAAGGGCTGCATTGCGGGAAGCGAGGACAGAGCCAACCGAAGTGAGGCGAGTGGAAACGTCGATGGCGCCTGAATCGGCGGTGCCAGCCGCACCACGTCTTCCAGCAATCGTGCACCGCATAAGCCGCAGCCGCTACGGCCGGGCAAGGCCCGACTGGACGCCGCTGATAGCGTAGCTGCAGGTGCAGCAAGGGATACCTGCATGTGCAGCTCTATGCCCTCAATGCACGGGCGTACTTCGACCCCGATCAACTCCGAGGCATCGGTGATGAGCCCTTCGGTCAGCGAGAAACCCAACGCCAGATCTTCGAGATCTGACGGTGTGGCCATCATTACCGAGAAGGGCTCGCCGTTGTAGCGCATCGCGACGGGCACTTCCTCGGCCACGCTATCGACAATGGCGCTCCGTGTGCCCTTGCACCAGCGGACGGTGCGTCGAGCGGTGACTCCAAGTGGTCTTTCGTCAACAGAAGTTGGATCGACTCTGGACATGCGGGCGGCGACCTGTCGGCTTGGCTGAGCGATGTGGAGTACTGGAATGCGCTTCTTGGGGGAAGAATAGCTCAACCCTGTGATGAGTACGGCCACGCGGGTGCAACAGACATATAAATGCCCATCTCCCGGTCTGGACCGACCCTGTTGCCCCGGCGGCACCGGCCAAGGCAATCTTGGTATAGAGGCTGGCTGCGATTCCGTTCGTCCTCTGGTCACCGTAACCATGGCCGATAGTTCGCGCCTTCGCGCCGCACTTTCAGCTTGACATCACTGCAGCGTTGGGGAAACGCCGATCACCATGCCTACTGCAACAAGTTGCACAATAATCGCTTGCCTCGCCGCCTGTGCTGCGCTGCTGTTCTGCGAGTACCGCGGCTGGAAAGCAGGCAAAGCCCTGCTGAAAGTTGCCGCAAGTACCGCATTCCTAGCTTTGGCGCTTCAGCTCGGCGCGACGGCTTCGTCCTACGGCCAATGGATCCTGCTTGGGCTTGCGCTGAGTTGGGTGGGCGATGTCTTCCTGCTGTCTCAGAAAAGCCGAATCTTCCTGTTTGGGCTGGCCAGCTTCCTGCTAGCGCATGTGGCTTATGCCATTGCGTTTGCATCAAGACCCATTGCGGCCACCGCGTTGCTTGCGGGGTTCGCCGCCATGGGCTGCGTCGGAGTCGCGGTTATGGCATGGCTCTGGAACTACTTGAAGGCGTTCTATCGCGGCGCCGTTGGCGCTTACGTGACAGCCATTGTTGCCATGTGCGCCTTGGCAATCGCAGCAAGTGGAGCCTCCGGAATGTGGCTGCCTGCGCTGGGTGCGGTGATGTTTGCGATCTCCGACGTTGCGGTCGCCCGCAATCGTTTCGTAGCGCCGGGAGCGATCAACCGGCTATGGGGATTGCCGCTCTACTATATGGCCCAGATAATTTTCGCGCTGTCAGTTGCTGCAGGACATGCAGGTGCTGGCTAATCACGGCATGAATACCTGGGCAGTGCTGCAATGCTCATGCTGGCCGGTGCCAAACCGCTAGAACCCCCAACGTCGAGCTGGTTCACATGGGACTTCTGACTTTAAGCCTGAATCTCACCCTGGACGGTTGCGTCGATCACCAGGAGGGTATCGCAGACGATGAAACACATGCGTTCTTCAGTCGCCTTATGGACGAGGCCAGGGCGATGCTTTGGGGCCGGGTTACCTACGAGATGATGGAGGCCTACTGGCCGGCTGTCGTCCGCGGTGACGAAGAAGCGACAGCGGCCATGCGTGAATGGGCCGTCAAACTGGAGACCAAGCCGAAGTACGTGGTGTCGTCAACGCGAACGGACTTCCCTTGGACCAACAGCCACCGCCTCGGGGGTGACCTGCGCACGCGCGTGCAGGAACTCAAGGAGGCGACCCCGGCTGGCGTGCTGCTCGGTAGCGGCAGGCTCGCTACCGAGTTGGACAGGCTGGATCTGATCGACGAGTACAGGTTCCTCATTCACCCCAGGATCGCCGGTCACGGGCCAACCCTCTATCAGCGTGGGTTGGCCAAGACGCGGCATCTCGAGCTGATCTCGTCGACGCCGTTGCGCAACGGCGCGGTTGCCGTGCGTTACCGGCGTGCGTGCAGCTGACAATCGGCTGTAGTGGAGGATATCCACGATTTGATGGGCACCCTGATTTACCTTCAAGGCCTGCTTTCGGTGCCTGTCAAACATTTACCCCGGGTGCTCGCTTTCCGGGGCCATGCAGTTCAGGTCAATAGTTCGCGACGAACGATCTCAGCGCCAGCACTGAGCGCATGCAGCTTGCCCCTGGCTACCGGGCGAGACAGCGGAGCCATGCCGCAGTTGGTGGATGGATAGAGCTTGTCTGCATCCACGAAATGCAGTGCCTTGCGCAGGGTATTGGCGACATCCTCAGGTGTCTCAATGATGTCACTGGCCACATCGATTGCACCGACCATCACCTTCTTGCCACGTACCAGCTCGATCAGGTCAATCGGCACATGCGAGTTCTGGCATTCCAGCGAGATGATGTCGATGTTGGACTGCTGCAGTTTCGGGAAGGACTCTTCGTACTGGCGCCATTCCGAGCCCAGCGTCTTCTTCCAGTCGGTATTGGCCTTGATGCCGTAGCCGTAGCAGATGTGCACGGCGGTCTCGCACTTGAGTCCCTCGATCGCACGCTCAAGGGCGGCAACACCCCAATCGTTGACTTCATCGAAGAAGACGTTGAAGGCGGGTTCGTCGAACTGGATGATGTCGACGCCTGCGGCCTCCAGTTCCTTGGCCTCCTGATTGAGGATCCTGGCGAACTCCCAGGCCAGCTTTTCGCGGCTCTTGTAGTGGTCGTCGTAGAGCGTGTCGATCATCGTCATCGGGCCGGGCAACGCCCATTTGATCGGCTGCTTGGTCTGCTGGCGCAGGAACTTGGCGTCCTCGATGAACACCGGCTTCTGCCGGCTGACCGCGCCCACGACGGTGGGCACGCTGGCGTCGTAGCGGTTGCGGATCCGTACGGTCTCGCGCTTCTCGAAGTCAACGCCGTCCAGGTGTTCGATGAAGGTGGTGACGAAGTGCTGGCGGGTCTGCTCGCCATCGCTGACGATGTCGATGCCAGCCTGCTGCTGCTCGTGCAGGGACAGGCGCAGCGCGTCCTGCTTGCCTTCAAGCAGCTCCTCGTCCTGGAGCTTCCATGGCGACCAGAGTTTTTCGGGTTGGGCAAGCCAGGCGGGTTTGGGCAGACTGCCGGCGGTAGAGGTAGGCAACAATTTCTTCATGGTGGGTTGTTTCGTAATCCTTGGAGTGATCAGAGCGCGCAGGCAGCGGCCCACTGTTCCAGCGTCTGCCGGTGAGGCTTGATGAAGTTCTCTTCGGTGAAGCGTCCCTGCTTGATTGCCAACTGACTGCGTTCCTCACGGTCATAGACAATCTTCGTCAGCGAGTAGTCCTGGTGTTTCAAGCTCGGCTGATAGACACTTCCTGCCGCCGAGTTGGCGTTGTAGATCTCGGGCCGGTAGATCTTCTGGAAGGTCTCCATCGTGCTGATGGTGCCAATCAGTTCGAGATCGGTGTAGTCGCCCAGCAGGTCGCCGAAAAAGTAGAACGCCAGCGGCGCAACGCTGTCCGGCGGCATGAAGAAGCGAACCTGCATGCCCATCTTCGCGAAGTACTGGTCGGTTGAGGACAGCTCGTTCTGCAGATACTCCACGCCGAGAGCAGGGTGTTGATTGGCGGTGCGGTGGTAGATCTTGCTGCTGGATGCGCTGATGCAGATCACCGGCGGCTTGCTGAAGTTCTCCTGGTAGACGCGCGAGTTCACGAAGTGCTTGAACAGCTTTCCGTGCAGGTCGCCAAAGTCATCCGGCGTTGCAAACGCAGTCCGGGTGCTGTTGTAGTCCGGCAACAGCACGCTGAAGTCGTAGTCACGCACGTAGGAAGAGAAGTTGTTCCCTACGATTCCGTCGATGCGCGCCTTGGTCCGGCTGTCTACGATGGTTGTCTTCAGTATCTCGATCAGCGGGAAGGCGTCTGCCTGGCCTGCACCGGAAACCTCCATCTCGGCAGAGATGATCTCGAGCTCGACGCCGTAGCGGTCGCCCATCGGGTTGTCCCAATCGGCAAGGCTGTTGAACCGGTTGTCGATCATTTTCAGCGTATTGCGCAGGTTTTCCTGGCGGCTATTGCCTCTGGCCAGGTTGGCGAAGTTGGTCGTCAGCCGCGTACTGTCCAATGGCTGGTAGTTTTCATCGAAGCTGATGCGCTTGATGCTGAATTCGAAGTTGTCTTTCATGGCGGGGCGCTACCGTAGGTTCTGCGGATGAGGGCCGGCACAGCGTCGTGCTGATTCGGCAGGGGGAATCGCTGTCAGGCTGCGGCGATGTTTCGGCTGATGTTTGTTGTCGTGCGGCGGGTCAAGTCGAGCACTGGCAATGCCCGCTCGACCGCCAGCCTGGCGCGCTGGATCAGGTCCGCGTTGTCCAACGTGTGGCCGGCGAAGTCCTTGTCGGTCGCATACACGCCCAGCGGCAAGGTGCGCGCCTGGAAAAAACTGAAAAGTGGTCGCAACTGGTGATCGATCATCAGCGCATGGCGCTCGCTGCCGCCTGTGGCGGCCAATAGAACCGGTGTGTCGATCAGCGCGTCCTGGTCAACAAAGTCGAAGAAGTGCTTGAACAGCCCTGTATACGAGCCGCGGTAGACAGGCGTGGCGACCACCAGCACATCCGCCTGCTCGACTGCTGCCAGTCCGAGCTCCACCGTATCCGGGAGTTCACTGCGTCTGACGGTGCCGGCCATGTGCGGGGCGAGCTGGCCCAGCTCGACAAGCTGGGTTTCGCAGTGAACCTCGGCTGCAATCAGGTTCGACAGGTGCTCGACCAGGGCTGCGGCCTTGGAGGGGCGGTGCAGCCCACCGGAGACCGAGACGACGCGAAGTGGGGGAGGGTGAGTCATTTCTGCCTTCTTGGGGGCTGGATCGTCAGCCAGCTGAATGGAGCGGCTGGTGAGCTTCGATCCTAGTTGCGGTTTTCCATGACGTAAAATGGTTTAATTTCACCATTCCATGAAGAAAATTCATTCATATGCTTGAGCGCATCCACCTGAGCATCGTCCAGCAGGTCGAGAAGCAGGGCTCCTTGACCGCTGCGGCAGGCGTGCTGAACCTGACCCAGTCAGCGTTGAGCCACAGCATCCGCAAGCTCGAACAGCAGCTGGGAACCGACATCTGGCTGCGCGAAGGCCGAAGCCTGCGGCTCACCCAGTCCGGGCAATACCTGTTGGCGGTAGCGAACCGGGTGTTGCCACAGCTGGACTTGGCCGAAGAGCGCCTGGGCCAGTTCGCGCAGGGCGAGCGCGGCGCGCTGCGCATCGGCATGGAATGCCATCCCTGCTATCAGTGGCTGCTCAAGGTGGTGTCGCCCTATCTGGCGGCATGGCCCGACGTGGACGTGGACGTCAGGCAGAAGTTCCAGTTCGGCGGAATCGGGGCGCTGTTCGGTTACGAGATCGACCTGCTGGTCACCCCCGACCCCCTGTTCAAACTAGGCCTGAAGTTCGAGCCCGTGTTCGACTATGAGCAGGTGCTGGTCGTGGCCAAGGACCATCCGCTGGCCTCGGCGACCTACGTGAAACCGCGGCAGCTGACCCGCGAGGTCCTGATCAGCTATCCGGTGGATATCGAGCGCCTGGATATCTACAGCCAGTTCCTGCTGCCTGCGGGCGTCACGCCACGGCGGCACAAAGCCATCGAAACCACCGACATCATGGTGCAGATGGTGGCCAGCGGCCGCGGCGTAGCCGCACTGCCGCGCTGGTTGGTGGAAGAATATGCAAGCAGGATGGAGGTGGTGCCGGTGCGGCTGGGCGCGCGCGGCATCGCCAAACAGATCTTCCTTGGTGCGCGTGAAACGGACACCAGCATCGACTATGTGCGCGCCTTCATCGAGCTGGCACGCAACTCAACCGCTGTGGCCGCCTCGACCATTGGACCGGCGGCCGAAGACAAGCCGCGCCGTTGAACACCACCGTTGACGCTGTTTGACACACACCACGAGCAAGCTGCTCACCGGCGCTTCGCCCGCTGGATCAGAGAGCGGAGCGGGGTGCTAACTTGAAAGCCATTACGGTAAGACCCTTGAATCATCCCGATATGCCCATGTCCGCGAACGACATCACCGCAGGTTACTCGTTGGAAGTGAGCGCCAAAGCCATTCCCGCATTGACCGCAACAGCAGCCCGGATCTCATCCGGCTCGACCGTCTTCATTCCCTACCTGCCGGGTGAAGACAACGCAGCGCGACTGGCCGCAGCCGTCGCAGTTCGCGGATTGGGCTTTGAACCCATGCTGCATGTACCGGCTCGACGCTTCGCCTCGCTCGCCGAGGTGGAGTCGTTTATTTCCCGCGCGGTCGACGCCGCCGGAGTCGACCGCTGCTTCGTGATTGCCGGGGACGCAGCAAGCCCCAAGGGGCCGTTTGCCGATAGCGCCTCGCTGATCGAAACGGGTGTGTTCGAGCGCTCGGGTATCAAGCGCATAGGCGTGGGCGGGCATCCGGAAGGTCACCCGGTGATGGATGAGAGCCAGCGCTGGGAAGTGCTTGAGCGCAAGTGCCACAGCATCGAGCGCCGTGGCATGGTGCCACTGATCGTCACCCAGTTCGGGTTTGATGCCGACATCGTGTTGACGTGGCTGGCCGAGCTGCGCCAGCGCGGCATCAATCACCCAGTGCGCGTGGGTGTGCCAGGCCCGGCAGGGGTTGCGGTGCTCGCACGCTATGCGGCGATGTGCGGCGTCAGTGCAAGCGCATCGATCTGGTCCAAGTACGGCATCTCGATCGGCAAGCTGTTTGGAACGGCGGGGCCGGATCGGTTTGTTGATCGCCTGGCCAGCGGGCTGACGGAAGCACATGGAACCGTGAGCCTGCATATCTTCCCGTTTGGCGGCGTCGCCCAGTCCGTGGAATGGGTTGAGCATTACCGCAGCCAAGGCTGATGGCCGTTGTGGCGCAGCTTGCGGCGCTAGGGGTGAAATGACGTGGCCAACGACAGGTGCGATCATGCGCGCTTGTCACCGTGTAGAGACGGCATGCAGGAGCAACCGAAGAAACTGTCCGTGATGGTCGTCGAGGACGAGGACGAACTGCGCGAGAACTTCCTTGTCCCGGGGTTGCGACAGGAGGGTTTTGACGTCCATGGCGTGGGCTGCGCAATGGATTTGTACCGGGCACTGAGTTTCCGCTCCCATGACCTGTTCATCGTGGATGTCGGCCTGCCCGACGAGAGCGGCTTCATGGTCACCCAGCACCTGCGCAAGCTCGGTAACGTCGGCATTGTGATGTTGACCGGGCGGCGTGGTTCGGAGGACCACGTCCGCGGGCTGGAGGAGGGGGCGGATGCCTATCTCGCCAAGCCAGTGGACATCGACGTGCTTGTCGCCACAGTACGCAGCGTCCTGCGCCGGACCTCGCCGGGCGCGCAGATGCCCGCTCTGCGTGATCCACCGAGGGCTGGGTGGAGTCTGATCGCACAGGGCTGGCGCCTCTCCTCGCCTTCCGGGGTAGAGGTCGCCTTGTCAGAGGGCGAGCGCCTGTTCCTGCTTATGCTGGAAGGGGCCAATGGAGGTGTGGTGGCGCGGGACCTCGTCCTGCAGCATCTGGGCAGCGAAGGGGAGGACTTCGATCTGCATCGCCTTGAAATGCTGATCCATCGCCTACGGCGCAAGATCCATGCTACGACCGGCAGCGAATTGCCGCTTACCACGGTCCGCGGGGTTGGCTATCTGCTGCTCCTGTAAGCAAGCTATGCCAGCGCCGGTTCGGCTCCGCGCCCTTTGCAGAGTCGTTGGCAAGTGTTTCATCCTATTGTCGGACGGATAGAAGGGCGGAGAGATCAGGGATGGAGAGCAAACTGTCGATGCCAGCCAAAAGCGTGTGGGGCGCCGGCCCGCGGCTATGGCGGGCCATGCTGGGATGGCTGCGTGACGTGCCCATCGCCGATCCGGTTAATCGGCGCAATGCGCCGATGCTCCAGCTGATCGCCTTTCTTCTGGCGGCATTGCCGGCGGCGGCCTGGTGTTACCGGGCGTTCCTGGTGGACATTCCCTGGCGGCCCGGTGAAGTAACCAGCATGTTGCTGAGCCTGTCCGTGATCTGCGTTGCGGCAATGAGCTTCTTCCTCGTTCGCAGGGGGAAGTTTGAAGCCGCCGCATATGTACTGCTGGGCATCTTCAGCGTGACCTTGATTCCGGCATACCTGAACTCCGGTTTTGGAGGGCAGCGTTTCGATCAACCCGTACTGGCGATCTGGCTGGCCATCGCGGCCTTGATTGTCGGGCGGTTGGCGCTGTGGTTGATGTTCCTGTGCATCAGCGTCGCCTTCTTCCTTGGCATTTGGGTCGACATTGGCCGCCAGGGTGAAGCAGCCGCGCTTCTGGGCGACGCTGCTTTCAGCACCGCGATGTTCCTGATGATCACGATCGTGCTTGACCGAAGCTCGGCAGCGCTGCGTGAGAGCTTTCTTGAGGCAAGGCAACGCGGAGATGCGCTCGATGTGGCCAACCAGCGCCTGACCGAAGAGATGGCCGAGCGCGAAAGGACCTTCGCACAGCTGGTCCAGGCGCAGAAGATGGAAGCCGTCGGCAGGCTTGCAAGTGGCGTCGCCCATGACTTCGGCAATGTTCTGGCGGTTGCAGGCGGCTACGTACAGGGCGGCCTACGCAGCGATGATGGAGCGAGGATGCGGGAGTCCCTGATTGGCGTGGACTCGGCGCTGGCGCGTGCCAACCTGATGACGCGTCGGCTGCTGTCCCTGGTGCATCATGAGGATGGGGTTGAGGAGTGGTTCGATCCCGGCGAAGCATTGAAACTGCTCCTGCCCATGGTGCGGCAGTTGATGGGGCCGGGGGTGAACGTTGATATCAAGCTGGATGATGATCTGCCGCCCGTGTTCTTCGACCGGATGCAGTTCGACCTGATGGTCCTCAACGTGGCCGCGAACGCGGATCATGTGATGCCTGGCGGGGGTGACTTCACCCTGCGCGCACGGAGGGACGGCAGTCGATTTGTGCTGGACCTGGCGGATACCGGCACGGGCATGGAGGCGGAGGTACTGGCACGCGCTTTCGAGCCTTTCTTCACCACCAAGCCCAGGGGGCAGGGCAGCGGGCTTGGTCTGTCCGTCGTGCACGACCTGCTGGTGCGCGCGGGCGGGAGTGTCAGCGCGCAGAGCGACGTGGGCATCGGTACGACGGTATCCATGCATTTTGCCAGCGACCTGGCAGATTCTCACGTTGCCGTGTTCGAAAACGTCCGGTGAGCGCCACCGCCCATCAGCCGGAGGCCTGCGTCGGCAATCTGCGCCGTCCGCGAACACCATCGCGTCAGGAGATGTAGGCGACCAGTCGCTTGCCTACGGCGGCCACCATGCTGGAAAGAAGGTCGACGTCAGCCGGCTGTTGCAGGTCCAGCGCCCGCTTCAATGATGGCGTGGGTATGCTCAAGGATCTGGCCAGCGCCTCATGTGTGATCTGGCTCCGCACTATTTCATTGTGCACCAGCACCTTGAGCGACTCGCCCGCCGACAGGTTGATGTTGATGCCCTTGCTGGGCTTGGTCCGCGGCAAGGGAACCGTCATGCCTGCGTGGAATCTTCTTCGTATCTCCGACCTAAGTGCGGAACCCAGGATCTTCTCCATGTGGTTTGCACTGGAAGTGGCGATCTCTGGCCAGTCCGTCAAGTGGATCACGGGATGGGGGGACTGCTCTTCGGCTCTGACTGGGTATACGAACATATGCAGGTTCGGGCGGCGCAACTGGATCGGCTGCGGTTGGCCCATGTGGCGGGACGGTGATCCTGCGGCCGAATCTATTGATCGGCTTCGTGTATTGCACGCACCGATATTCACCGCATCCGTGAAAAATAGTGAGTGAAATTCTCCGCGTTTCATGTGCAACCTGATGCGCCCGTGTTTGTGAAGCGGCCCGGTTCTTGCATGTCGCCGGCGAAGGGCTTGCGTGGTTGCCGTAGTTCGATGTTGGCGCGGCCAAGGGCAATTTGTGACGCATATTGCCTGTTGAGATTTCGTGAAGGTGGCCGCTAAACTTGTGACGGGGTGCAGTTCTGCGCAGGGGTGTGTTTCGCAGTTCTGAACTTAATTCCGTCGTTTTTGTGCACTAGCACCGCTGCCCGCAATGCAGCTGGCGCTGGTTCCGTACGTGTTTTTTTCGATCAGCGGCGCTTCTGCGGACAGGAGGTGGCGGTGAATGGATGTCTCGCAAAACCTTGGATGGGTTTATGGATTCAGTATCTGACGTACGCACGCCCCACGTGATTGGCGGCGCGGTGCGTGCATATGCGCTACGAGCTATCGGTGAACGCTTGTTGCATGCCGTGATCGCTGTGCTGCTGGCATGGTCGCCACTTGCGCTGGCCGCAAGTGCAGGCAAGCCGTCCTATACCGGCTTGCCGCAGCGGCAAGCCGGTCTGTGGGAAGTGACCGTGCAGGCACATTCGCCGCGTGGCCTTGGTGGCCCCCGCCAGGAGGCTTTGACCGTGCTCCAGTGCACCGATGCCAACGCCGAACGTGTGGTGCCGTTCTTCCTGCTGCCGGCCCCGCAAGGGTGCAGCAGCATCACCGTAAAACGTGATGCGAACGGTGCAGGTCACGAAGTGGCTACCGTCTGCGCGACCCACGGCCAGCGAACAGACATGCAGCTGAAACTCTGGGGCGACATGCGGGATGTCTACGGCGGTACGTACACCGTCAGCAAGCCCGGTGCTCCTCTGGGCAACACAGGGCCTGTTCCGTTCCAGGCCCGCTGGTTGGGCACCTGCAAGGCCGGACAGCGCGCCGGAGACATGGTTTTGCCCAACGGCATCACCGTCAACACGGTGGATGACGCCAAGCGCGCAGCGGAGCACACACATTGAAACAGCCGATCAATTGCCCGCGGCGCCGCGAACAGATCGTGGATGTGTCGCCGATTTTCGGTGCACGCCCCCCATCCGCTGCCCATGAAGCATCGTCTCAATTCACGCGGGCTTCCAAGCATTCCGCAAACCCAACGGAACGCGTCATGCAAATCGTTGCTCCATTTCTCAATTCCTTGAACTCTATCGTCAGTCGACATTCGATTGCAGGCGTGTTGCTCGCCATGGTCGGACTGTTTGGCGTTGCACCGGCAGCACAGGCGCAGATCAAGAACGGTGGTTTCGAGACCCAGAACTTCTCCGAGTGGAAGCTGGAACGCTACACGCGCTCGAACGTAGGCTTGTCCAGCGTTCCGCCAACTTCGGGTAGCCAGTTGACCTTGGGTGGTGTGCTGGAAACCTATCCAAGCACCAATACGATGGCGTCCGCGTTCAGCAACAATGTCAGGATCCTGACCACGCCGGGCACAGCCGAGTCGACAAACGGCAATGGTGCCAAATATCCGTTCTCAGGCGCTGCCTCCGCGCTTCTGGGTGGCAACGGTGGCTACGCGGCGTACGCGCTCGAACAGACCGCGACGATGGTTCTGAGCGATGTCGATCCGGTAGATGGCAAGGTGCACATCCGCTTCGCTATGGCGCCTGTGTTGAACAATCCAGGCCATCCTGCCGAGCGCCAGCCGTTCTTCTTTGTTGAGGTCATCAACCTCACCAAGGGCAATACACAGCTCTTCAATACGTTCAATTACTCAAATCAGACCGGCATTCCCTGGCAGTCATTTGGCGACTATCAGTTCACCAACTGGCAGGGTTTCGACATCGCTCCAGGTAATGGAAGGCTGGACGTGGGCGATCAGGTGCGCCTGAAGATTTACGTCTCCAACTGCGCGGATGGCGGCCCTTCCCACACCGCTCAGCTCTATATCGACGTCTTCGGCTCTCGTATGCCAGGCCTGAGCGTTGCCGCTACCGGTCCATCGACGAGCAAGCCTGGTCAGCAGGTCACTTACACCTACAACTACGTCAACAACACCGGTGTGTACGCGTTGAACTCGGTGGTCCGCATTGCCGCGCCGATCACGGAGGACCGTAAGAAGCTCGCGTTCGTGCCTGGAACCTGGCCCGCCACCTGCACAGGGCCGCACACGGGTACGTCGCCGCGCGCGGACTACATCGATTGCCCGGTGGGTGACCTGGTGGCGGGCGCCGGTGGCAGTTTCCCGGTGACTTTCACTGTGCCGTCGGATGCAGCGACCACCAGCCCCAGCAACGTCATCAACAACGGTGACTACGACGTCCGCGCCAATACGGTCAGTCCGTTCATCGGTCCGTTGGTGAAAACCAACATCCTCACTGCCTCCACCTCGCTGCTCGACCTTGATGTCAAGGTCAGCAACGGGAATGTCCCGTCATACCTGGTCAACGGCAGCATCAATTACACGGTGACGGTGACCAACAATGGTCCGGTCGCCGCCAACGGAGCAAGCCTTTCGCAGACCGTGAGTGGTACCACTGGCCCAGGTAGCTGGTCGTGCGCGGTGCCGTCTGGCAGCACGGCGACCTGCGGAGCCACCAGCTCCGGCGTTGGCGCCATCCAGACCACTACCGCCAATCTGCCTATCGGACAGTCGTTGACCTACACCGTCAGCGGTTTCAATGCTGCAGCAGCGGGCACGCCAGTTGTGACGGTGGTCAACGTCGCGCCACCAGCAGGCATGTCCGACAGCGTTTCCAGCAATAACACCGACGGACTCAGCACGCCGGTCAGCGGCGCAGAGCACCGGCTTACGGCCAATACGATTGGTGCTGGCGATGGCCGTATCAATGCCATTCCTGCGGTCTACGCCTGCCCCTCGGGTGGTGCACGCGCAGGCTGCAGTTCGGCGAATCTGGGCGAGGCCCAGGAAGCCTACCTGACCGCCGTGGCGGACAATGGCTCGATCTTCAAGGCCTGGACCGGTGGTTGCACGACCGTAACAGGCAGCGAATGCCATGTACGCATGGGCACGCAGAACCTCGAAGTCACCGCCGAGTTCGCCAAGGTGTGGATGGTGACGCCAAGCGTTGCCGGCGGCACATTGAACAATTCCTCGCCGCAGGTAGTCGAAGACGGGCAGGGCACCAGCTTCACGCTCACCCCCAGCACTGCCGGCCACGTTCCGGTGGTGACCACTCCCAATGGCGCGGCCACATGCCCAGGAACGCTGACCGGTCCGACGGCTGGCGCATACACATACACGATCAGTCCGGTGAACGAGGATTGTGCGTTCCATGTTGCGTTTGCCGGTCAGCCGCGGCTTGCGATCAGCAAGAGCGCATCCATCACCGCACCAGCGTCCGCGGTGGTTGGTGCATCGTTCAACTACACCCTGACGGTAACCAATACCGGTGCCATTGCGACCACCGCCGTTGCTACCGTTACCGACGTGGTGCCGACCGGTCTGACCATCGGCACCTTGCCGGCCATCTGCACGACCAGTCCAAACGGCAGCCAGAACGTGGTGTGCAGCATCGCCGCCGGTCTGTCGAATGTGGCACCGGCTAACGTTGTCTCCATCACCATTCCGGTCACGCCGCAGGGAATCACCAACAACACAACGCTGAGCAATACCGCGACCGTCACCGGTGGTGGTGATCCAGCCTGCGCAACGGCCGGTAGCTGCAGCAGCGCTGCGGTAGATACGCCGGTTGTCGCTGCACGCCTGGAGATCAGCAAGTCGGGCCCGGCCACCGCCGTGGTCGGCGTGCCATACAACTACACCCTCAATGTGAGCAATGTCGGCCAAGCCGCCACCCCGGTCGCGGCCACCGTCACCGACTTGGTGCCAACTGGCCTGACCATAGGTACGCTCCCAGCCAGCTGCGCCGCGATTCCGGCCGGCAGCCAGTCCGTGGTGTGCAGCATTGCCGCTGGTCTGTCCAATACCGCACCCAGCAACGTGGCGAGTTTCATCATTCCGGTGACTGCGACCGCCGCTGCCGGTAACAACGTCAGCAATACCGCCACCGTCACTGGTGGCGGCGACGCTGCCTGCGCGAGTGGCTGCGCCAGCACCGCGGTGTCGACCACCATCAACGCACCGCGGCTTGAGATCAGCAAGACCGGTCCGGCAACCGCTGTGGTCGCCGTTCCGTTCGACTACACCATCATCGTCAGCAACACCGGTACTGCTGACGCTACCGCTGATGCAACCGTGACTGATGCGGTACCCGCCAACCTGGCGATCAACACCGCCACGCCGAACTGTGTGATCAGTGGCCAGAACGTCAGCTGCAGCGTGGCGATGGCCGCGCTGCAGATCGGCGGATCGGAAACCATCACGATCAATGTGACGCCGAAGACCGCCGGCAGTGCCAACAACACCGCCGGCGTGACTGGTGGTGGCGACCCGGCCTGCATCAGCGGCTGCAACAGCACGCCGGTGGCCACCAGCGTGGCCGCACAGGCAGCTGCGTTGTCCATTCTCAAGACGGTTACTTCGACCGGTCCGTACACGAACGGCAGCAGCGTCACCTATCAGTTTGCGCTGGAGAACACCGGCAACGTGCCGCTGAGCGGGGTAGTCGTCAACGATGCACGACTTGACGCGCCCGCCAGCTGCGCCGTAACGACGCTTCAACCTGGTGCGAGCACGATCTGTACGGGCGTGCATACGGTGACCGCTGCTGAAGTCGCAGTGGGTAACGTGCATAACAGTGCGACCGTATCCGGCCAGCCGCCGACCCCGCCTGGTGGCCCAGCCCCGGCGGTGGTGACCAGCGTGCCGAGCGAGGTAGACACCGCAACCGACCAGGCGCCGGCGATGACCGTGGTCAAGTCGGTGACATCCAGCGGTCCCTATGGGGCTGGCAGCACCATCACCTATGCATTTGCCATCACCAATACCGGTGATGTGATCCTGTCCGGCGTCGTGGTCAACGACGCGCAGCTGGACGCACCGGCTATCTGCCTGGCAACCACGCTGCAGCCGGGTGGAAGCACGACGTGCACAGGTGTGCATACCGTGACTGCTGCTGAAGTGGCAGTGGGTCACGTGCACAACAGCGCTACCGTGTCTGGCCAGCCGCCGACACCGCCAGGAGGCACACCGCCGTCGCCGATCACCAGTACGCCGAGCCAGGTGGATACCGCTACCGCGCAGAATCCGTCGCTGGAGATCGTCAAGTCGGTGGTTTCGACCGGTCCGTATGGTGTAGGCAGCGCAATCAGCTATCAATTCGTGGTGAGCAACACCGGCGACGTGACGTTGACCGCCATCGTGGTCAACGATCCGCTGCTGGATGCACCCGCCGTATGTGCCGTCACTACCCTGCAGCCAGGCGCAGACACCACCTGTGCTGGCCTGCACACCGTGACCGCGGCCGAAGTCGCTGCGGGCTATGTGCACAACAGCGCCACCGTAACCGGTCAACCACCGACTGCACCGGGCGCATCCACGCCTCCGCAGGTGACCAGCCCGGCTGATTCGGTGGATACCGCTACCGCCCAGAACCCGTCGCTGTCCATCGTCAAGTCGGTGACTTCGACCGGCCCTTACAGCGTTGGCGGTGCGATCAGTTACCAGTTCGTGGTGACAAACACCGGCGATGTGATCCTCACTGGCGTGGTCGTCAATGATCCGTTGTTGGATGCAGCAGCGGCCTGCACAAGCAGCGTGCTGCAGCCGGGTGCGGATACCACCTGCACCGGCGTGCACACCGTGACCGCCGCAGAAGTTGCTGTAGGCCACGTGCACAACAGTGCAACCGCGACTGGTCAGCCCCCGACCGTACCGGGTGGCGCTACACCGCCGCCAGTTACCAGCCCCGCCGATTCGGTGGATACCGCCACCGAGCAGGTCCCGTCGATGACCTTGCGCAAGTCCGTCACCTCGATCGGTCCGTATCGCGAGGGCAGCGTCATCGCCTACGCGTTCGAGATCGAGAATACCGGCAACGTCATCCTGAGCAGCGTTTCGGTCAACGATCAGCTGTCCGGGCTGAGCGCTCTGGCCTACATCTGGCCGGGTGTAGGCGGCCAGTTGCTGCCTGCTGAGAAGGCCACTGCAACAGCGACCTACACCGTGACCGCCGCCGACGTGATGGCTGGCACCGTGCATAACAGTGCGACGGCCGCTGGTCAGCCGCCGACCGCGCCAGGCACGCCGGCGCCACCCGTGGTGAACAGCCCTTCCAGTGCTGTGGACGTGGCGATCCTGCCTTTGCTGGGTGCGGTCGACGATGTTCTTGTTCCGCTGGATGGCTCCGTCGGCACGCCCGTCGCCGGCAATGCCTATGACAATGACGTGATCAACGGCAGCCCGGTTGATACGGCGAAGATCACCGGCAGCGTGACCGTGCCGGCGGTGGCGATCAATGGTGGGTTGGTTCCGCTGCTGGATCCGGCTACCGGTATCGTTTCCGTTCCTGCGGGTACGCCAGCTGGCACCTACATCATCGGCTATCGCATCTGCGAGACGTTGAACCCGGACAACTGCGACGATGCCACGGTCACGCTGACGATAAGCGCGACCACCATCCGCGCGGTAGACGACACCCAGCTGCCGGTACGCAGTGGCGGTGGTGGCAGCTCGCCCAGCGTGCTCGGCAACGACACCCTGGGTGGCAATCCGGCACAGCTTGGCCAGGTGACCCTGGTTCCAGGCGCAGCCCCGCACCCGGGCCTGCTGATGAATGCCGATGGCAGCATCCGCATCACCGCGGGCACGCCGCCTGCAACCTATCGCTATCCGTACACCATCTGTGAAGTGCTCAACCCGAGCAACTGCGACAGTGCCGATGCAATCGTGCTGGTGAGCGGCGAGGCACTGTTGCGCGTGGTCAAGACCGCTGGCGCACGTGAAGCACGTATCGGTGACCTCGTGCGCTACACCTTGTCAGTGGAGAACCTCGGCGACGGCCCGCTGCTCAACGGCAGCATCGTTGACTCGCCGGCGGCAGGCTTCAGCTACGTGGAAGGTTCGCTGGTGGTCAGCGATGGTGACAATGCCGCCACCGTCTCCGGCCAGTCGCCGGTGCGATTCGAAGGGCTGGACATCGCGGTTGGTGGCAGCGCCAAGCTGGTCTACATGATGCGCGTCGGTGCTGGCACCCGCGTTGGCATCCAGGTGAACCAGGCGCAGGCGTTGTCGGCAACCGGTACGGTGCTGTCCAACCTCGCAACCGCCGAAGTTTCGGTGGTCGGCGATACCCTGCTGGATGACAGCCTGGTGTTTGGTACGGTCTTCAATGACCGCGACGGCGATGGTTGGCAGGACAGCGCGCAACTGGCCGGTGTGCAGGTACGTGGCGGCTTTGCCGCGACTGTCTACGTGGCCAACTCGACCACGCTGGACCGTGGTGCCGGCCCGCAGCCGCAGGCCGATGCCAGCGCGCCGTTGTTGCATGGTATTGACGTCGGCACGATCAGTGGCCGCCAGTCGGCAGCCGATCCGGCGCGTGATCACCAGGTGGTGGTGCGGCAGACGTTGCGCGCATTGGAGTTCACCGACGATTTCGTGCTGACCAGTGCACAGGGCGTAACGGTGCGGATGGACCGCAATGGCGTGACCACGGTGGAAACCAGTGGAGACGCTGCCAAGGGCCTGACTGCAGCGCAGCCCGTGGTGGAACGCAGGGTCGCACAGGGCGAGAACGGTTACGTGGTGGACTACGTGATCAGCAACCTGGGCATCGACGAGCGTGGTATTCCGGGCGTCCGCATTGCCTCGGTGGAAGGCCTGCTGATCGAGACCGACCAGTTTGGTCGTTATCACCTGGCTGGCATCTCCGGCGGCGCGTGGGAACGCGGTCGCAACTTCATTCTCAAGGTCGACCCGACCACCTTGCCGGCGGGAGCGCAGTTCACTACTGACAATCCGCTGCTGCGGCGGCTCACGCCGGGCGTGCCGGTGCGTTTCGATTGGGGCGTGAAGTACGACGAGGCGCTGATCCAGGCCGAAGGCGGGCAGCTGGAAATGGAGCTTGGCGAAGTGTTCTTCGCGCCCGGCAGCGCCATGTTGCCGACCGGCCATGCTCCGCTGCTGGAGGCGATGGCAGCCAAGGTGCGCGCACACCATGGAGGCGAAGTGCTGATCGTGGCCGACGCAGAGCAAGCGGCGCTGGCGCTGGAACGCGCCAATGCCGTCAAGGGCGCATTGCTGTCGCAGCTCGATGAGACTTCGGCCAAGGGGCTCGTCGTCACTGCGCGGGCGCGGGCCGAAGGTGAGGACGCAATGGTTGCAGGTGTAAGCCACGACGGTGCGTTGCTGGGCACGGTGCTGTTCGACACCGCCAAGGCGACGATCCGGCCGGAGTTCTTTCCGTTGCTAGACACCGTGGCGGCGACGCTGGAACAGATGAAGGGGGGCAGCGTGCTGCTGGTGGGCCACACCGACGCGCGCGGCGCCCATGCCTACAACGCGACGCTGGGTATGCAGCGGGCCAAGGCGGTGTTCGACGCGCTCGCCGGGCGCCTTGGTGCGCAGGCCCGGAGCGGACTGCGTGTGGAACTGGATAACGACCCGGGTGCGCCAACCGGCGCAACCAAGTAAGGGGGGCGGGTCATGGAAAAGCACATGAAGATGAAGTTGCTGGATTACACCCTGATTTCGCTGCTGGCCGGCATGGCGCCGATCGCCGCGGCACAGGAAGCTGCAACTGTCGGCGACACCAGTGCAAGTGCGGATACCACCGCGCAGGTGAGCTGTGACAGCGACGGTTGCAGGGCAGCTGACGGGCTATCGTTCCGCCTGCGGACCCGCAGCTATGACAGCCCGGTCTCCCAAGGTACCAGCGCGAGCTCCTCTTCGGCCGCGCTGCAGGCTGATCGTCGCGTGAGCATCGAGACACTGCCGGCGGACAAGGCGGTGGTGACCGGCAAGTTCTCGATCGACCTGCCAGGTGGCGGTGTGATCTGGGCTACAGAAGATCCAACCCTTGGCCAGCCGGAGCTGTCGGTATCGGCGCCATCGGTGGTGTCGTTCGACGGTGCACGCATCCTCAAGCCGGTGCAGTTTTACGTCCGCGGCAACTATCCAGCGTTCATCGAACGGCTGGAAATCAGTATCTATCGCGCCAATGACGCTGACCTGATCGAACCGCTGGCGGTGGTACCGCTGGAGGTTGCCGCGGTCAGCCAGGTTGCGTGGGATGGCACGCTGCCTGCCAAGTATCGTTTCCGCAAGGGCGACGCCTTGGTGTATGTGGTGCGGGCTACCGGCGGCGAAGGGCAGGTGGATGAAACCTCGCCGCGCAGCCTGCAGTTGGTGTCACCGGAAGAGGCCGAGCGCGGTGCCACTGCGCTGCGCAACAGTACCGAGCGCCGCCTGGGCAACGCGATGAGCAGCGATCAGGCGCAGGCGCAAAGCCTGATCGACGACGTCTTCACCGAGAACGGCCTGCGCCAGCAGAACATACCGCTATACGGTTCGCGGGTGCGCATCCAGGGCCGCAACATTCCGGCCGACGCGGGGTTGAACATCAACGGGCAGAGCTATCCGGTCGACCTGGAGCGCAAGTTCGTTGCCGAGTACCTTGTGCCGGTTGGACGTCACCGTTTTGACATCACGCTCGGTGGTGCCGCTGGCAGCGATGCAGCATCGGCGCCAGCGCACACGCTGGACGTGGATGTAACCGGTCGTTACTTCTTTGGTGTCGGCCTGGCTGATGTCACCGTCGCACAGAACAAGGTCAGTGGTTCGTCACGGCCCTTCGTGGGCGACAGCCGCTACCAGGATGACGTCATCAGCGATGGCCGGCTTGCTTTCTATGGCAAGGCCAAGCTACGCGGCAAGTACCTCGTGACCGCCCAGGCCGATACCACCGAGCGTGACCTGGAGCGCCTGTTCGATGGTTTCACCAAGGCTGATCCGCAGGATGTGTTCCGCCGCCTCGATCCAGACCTGTACTACCCGGTCTATGGCGACGATTCCAATACCTATCGTGACGTGGACACGATGGGGCGGTTCTACCTGCGCGTGGACTGGGACAAGAACCAGGCGCTATGGGGCAACTACGCCACCGGGCTCACTGGTACCGAATTCGGCCAATACGTGCGTTCGCTGTACGGCGCGGCGCTGAACTGGCGATCCAATGCGAGCAACCGCTGGGGTGATGCGGGCAGCGAACTGCGTGTGTTCGGGTCGCAGCCGGAGAGTGCGCCGGGACATAACGAATTCATCGGTACTGGTGGCAGCCTCTACTATCTGCGGCATACCGATCTGCTGCCAGGTTCGGACGTGGTGACGCTGGAAACGCGTGACCGCAGCACCGGACGTACCGAGAACCGTGTGGTGCTGCAGCGTGGCGCCGACTATGAGGTCGATGAACTGCAGGGGCGCATCCTGCTGACCCGGCCATTGGCCCAGATCAGCCGCGACAACAACCCAACATTGACCCGTGACACGCCGCTGGATGGACTGGAACAACGCCTGCTGGTGGACTATGAGTGGGTTCCTTCTGGCTTCGATGCTGATGAATTGACCGTAGGCCTGCGCGGCAAACACTGGTTCGGCGATCATGTTGGCGTTGGTGCAACCTACATCGATGAAAACAGGGCAGGAGAGGACTACACGCTCAAGGGCGGCGATATCACCCTGCAGGCCGGCAAGGGAACTTACCTGAAGGCTGAGTACGCACGCAGCGAGTCCTTCGGGGTCCCGGCGTTCTTCTCCGACAATGGTGGCCTGAGCTTCATCCAGCAGAACAACACCGCGCTCAACCGCGAAGGCGATGCGAAGTCGCTCGAGGCACGCGCCAATTTCAGGGAACTGGGCTGGACCGAGCAGGACTGGAGTGCGGGCGCGTGGTGGCGACGTACCGATGCCGGCTACTCGATCTCTCGCTACGACAATGGCTTGCCGGTAACGGAGTACGGTGCCGAGCTGCTGGGCCAGTTCACACCCGATCTTGGCATCTACACGCGCTACACCCGCGCCGAGCGTGGCGCTGACGTGCTGACCCAGGCGCAAGCGACCTTGGATTGGCGCGTCAGTGAAGACGGCACGCTTGGGCTGGAAGTGCGGCGTGTCAACCAGGAAGGAAGTTATTTAGATGCGGTTGGTACGTTGGCGGCGTTGAAGTACCAGCACCGTATTGCCTCCACGCTGGAGCTCTACGGCGTGGCGCAGTTTACCGTCGATGATGACGGTGGTCGCTATGCCGACAACGATGCCTTCACCGTTGGTGCCAAGCATCTGTTTGGTGACAACTCTTCGGTCGGCGCCGAGGTCACTGATGGTGATCGCGGCCATGCGGCAACGGTGAACGCCGAGTACCGTCTGAGCCCGGAGCACGCGCTATACGGTGGCTATACCTATTCGACCGATACCACCGAGTATGACTCTCTGTTCAACGCAGGGGGCCAGAACGGCTGGACCTTGGGTCAGCGTTGGCGTCTCTCGAATCAGGTCAACGTGTTCAACGAAAGCCAGTTCCTGAAGGAGCGCGGACAGAGTGGTCTTGCCCATACCTTCGGCATGGATTTCTACCCGGCACGCGGTTGGAACACCGGTTTCACCTTGTCTGAGGGCGAGCTGCAGGAACTTGGATCAGGCGGCATCGTCGACCGACGCGCAATAAGCGTCTCCGGTGGCCACACGTCTCCGGAGACCGATTGGCAGAGCAAGATCGAGTGGCGCGAGGACAGCGGTGCGGAGCAGCGTGAGCAGTGGGTCAGCACCACCCGCCTGACCCACCGCATCAACGACAGCTGGCGGATTGCGGCACGTTTGAACTACGCCGACACCGACGACGTCCGCAACCCGCAGGAAGGCGCGCGCTTCATCGAGGGCAACCTCGGCTTTGCCTATCGCCCGTGGAACAGCGAGCGCTGGGGCTTGTTCGGCCGCTACACCTACCTCTACGACCTGGCCAGCATGGGCCAGCTTGGCGGCGCACAGTATGACCAGCGCTCGCAGGTGGTGTCGTTGGAGGGCGTGTACAAGCACGACCAACACTGGGAATTCGCCGGCAAGCTGGCGCGTCGTGAAGGTGAGGTTCGGATGGGACGTGGCACTGGGGTGTGGCTGGATTCGGCGACCACCTTCGCGGCGGTCCAGGCGCGCTACGAGCTTCGTGCGCAGTGGCATGCATTGGGTGAGTACCGTTGGCTGGATGTGAAAGATGGCGGTGCCAAGCACGGCTTCCTGGTCGGCGTGGACCGTGACATCAACAAGCACTTCCGCATCGGTGCGGGATACAACTTCACCCGCTTCAGCGATGACCTGACTGACTTCGATTACGACCACAAGGGTTGGTTCCTCAACCTGACCGGCACATATTGATCGGCAGCAGGAAACGCATGCCCCGGTGCTGACAGCGCGCCGGGGCATGCGACAGTGCTTGTCTGGCATGCCACGAAACTTTCCATGGCCAAGCATTCGAGCATTGCAGCTATAGGTCATTAGTCACGGCTCCTGGACCAGCTGGCGCGTGCTCTGGGCCGCTAAACTCCGTCTCTACTGACGAGATACAGGGATGCCCGGCGCCATGTTGCTGTTTTCCGTGAAGGGAAGTCGAAGCTTTTGCCGGGCCATTCTCTTGGCAGCAACCATTCTTGCAGTGTTTGCCGGCACAGCTGGCACGGCCAAGGCACAGGCCGGCCCAGCTGAGCTGAAGCAGTTGGTGGACAGCTATGCAGCGAACCGCAGCTTTAACGGCGTTGTGCTGGTCGCCCAGCACGGACGCATCATGTATCGCGGCGCATACGGACTGGCCAACCGGGAATGGCAGGTAGCAAACACGGGCGACGGCGTCTTTCGCATCGGCTCGTTGAGCAAGCCGATCACCGCGATCCTGGTGATGCAACTGGTGCAGGAAAACAGCTTGCGACTGGATGGAACACTCGGTGAGTACCTGCCGGCGCTATACGCCAACACACCTGCAGCCGCTGTCACCATTGCGCAGCTACTGAACCATACTTCCGGCGTCGCCGATCTTCCACGCAGCTACGAAGACCCGTGGTGGAACACCCAAGCGCGGCTTTCGTTCGAGCCAGAGGATTTCGCCAAGGCGTGGATCCCCGGGAAGCTGGTGAGCGCTCCGGGGGCAGAGTGGCGGTACAACAACAACGGATACTTCCTGCTTGGCCTGATCATCGAGAAAGTGACCGGGGCCAGCTACGAAGCGAACCTGCAGCAGCGGATCCTGGGCAAGGCGGGGATGACGGCGAGCGGGCTGTATCACGCCAGCGAACTTGTTCCGCGCTTGGCAACCGGCTACCAAACCCGGCCCGACCTCAGCCTGGCGCGGCCCATGCCGATCGACCCCAGCGTCTCGTTCGCTGCAGCCGGTCTCTATTCCACGGTTGACGATCTGTTCCGGCTGGATCAGGCGTTGCACGGCGATCTGCTATTGGCAGAGCAGTCCCGGCAAGTGATGTGGACAAACCATCGTTCAGGCTATGGATACGGCTGGGAGGTGGAAAACTGGTCGCTGCCTGCGGGTGGCACCTACAAGGTGGAATCGCACACAGGCAGCGTTCCCGGCTACCAGAGTTATTGGCTCCGCGCTGAACAGGACCAGTCAGTGGTGATCATCCTGGACAACTATTGGCAGGGCGAAACGGTGGCGACCTTGGGCAAGGAGCTGATGTCGGTGCTCCACGGCCAGCCAGTTGCGCTGGCGAAGAAGAATCTGGGCGACCTGCTGGTGCCGGTGGCGCTGTCGCAGGGCGTGCCTGGGATGACGCGTGCATATGAAGCATTGGGCGCCACCAGTAGTGAGTACGACGTTTCCGAGAGAGCTTTGAACTCACTGGGCTATCGCCTGTTGAGAATGAAGCGCCTGCCGGAAGCCGTAACGGTGTTCCAATGGAATGCCTACGCACACCCGGAATCGGCGAACGTCCATGACAGTCTTGGTGAAGCCTATCTTGCCAATGGGCAGCGTGATCAGGCGATAAGCAGTTACCGGAGGGCCAGCGAACTTGCGCCGGGCGAAACGCGCATACGCGAGCTTCTCAAGGAGCTGGAAGCCCGATAGGCCTACGCACATTTGGCGTATGGACCGTTGTTTCCGGCTGACAGCGGACGCCGACTGCGATCCATTTTCAGAGAAGCCTGAAACACGTTTGCGGACAGTCGGCATTTGCGCCGCAGTACCTCCTGTGATCAGACTCGACGAGCTGGCTGGTCCGCTGGGGCAAGCTCGCCATCCGCGTCCAGCAGTTGTGGCATCACGGCTGCCAACCAATCCAGGAATACCCGCAGGCGGTGGCTTACGTGCCTGCTGGTGGGGTACACCACATGGAATGGATATGCGGCCGGTCGCCATGGCCGCAGCACCTCTATCAGGCTGTTGTTCCGCAGCGCGGGGCCTGCTGCATAGCTGAAGGTCTGCACCAGCCCCATGCCGGCGATGGCAGCGGCGAGATGCGCGTTGCTTTCGTTGATGCCGATGCGATGATCGAGCTTGATCTCGAAAGCCCCATTTTCCCCCCGGAAACGGAACGGTACCGGACGCCCGGTGGAGGGCATCAGGTAGCTGACGAGACGATGCCCGTTACGCAGTTCGTCGGGATAGGCCGGTACGCCGTGCGCCTTCAGATAGCCCGGGCTCGCGCAGGTTATCAGGTGGGTGTCGCCCAGATGACGGGCCACCAGGGAGGAGTCGTCCAGTGCACCGCCACGTATAACGCAGTCCACGTTCTCGCCGATCAGGTTTACTTGGCGGTCGGAGACGCCCAGTTCAATGCGGATGTCCGGATAGCGCGCCATGAAGTCCGGCAATGCCGGTATCAACACATCGCGGGCAGTAGAACCGCCAATGTCCACGCGCAGTAGTCCGCGAGGCGCGCTGCGCGCGGTGCCGAATGAGGTGTCGATGTCTTCAAGGTCGCGTAGCACGCGGCCGGTCTTCTCGTAGTACGACTGGCCCTCTGCGGTGATTGCTATCCGACGGGTGGTCCTTTGCAGCAGGCGCACGCCAAGGTGCGCTTCCAGGTCGCGCACCAGCTTGCTCAAGGTGGTGACGGGAATGTCCAGTGAGTCAGCGGCACGGGTAAAGCTGCCGGCCTCGACAACGCGGGCAAACGCACGGATGGCGATGAGTTGGTTCATGACATTGATTATGCATGCACATGCATAGTTATTGTCATTAGGTGGCATTTATCGCTGATTGGCACTGGCCCATTCTTCTTCCACCCGCTGCCACCCCCTTCCGGCAGCCACTCAGGAGAATGTCATGAGCAATCGTTTCAACGGCAAGGTAGCGCTGGTCACTGGCGGCACCACCGGTATTGGCCTGGCCACCGCCCAGCACCTTGCTGCGCTTGGTGCCCGCGTGTTTGTTACCGGCCGTCGCCAGGTTGAGCTGGACGCGGCGGTAACCGCGATCGGTCCGGCTGCCAGCGGCATTCGTGCCGATGCATCGCTTCCTGGCGACCTGGACGTGGTCTACGCCCAGATCGCCAAGGCCGCCGGGAAGCTGGACATCCTGTTCGCGAACGCCGGCGGCGGCGACATGCTGCCCTTGGGGGCGATCACCGAGGAACACTTCGACCGGATCTTCGCCACCAATGTACGCGGTGTGCTGTTCACCGTGCAGAAGGCGCTGCCGCTGCTGGTTGATGGCGCTTCGGTCATCCTCACCGGCTCAACGGTTTCCGTCCAGGGCACTGCCAATTTCAGCGTGTACAGCGCCAGCAAGGCTGCGGTGCGCAACTTTGCCCGCTCATGGGCGCTGGATCTGAAGGATCGCCACATCCGGGTCAATGTGGTGAGCCCGGGGCCGATCCGTACACCTGGACTGGGTGACCTGGTGCCTGATGAGGCAAGGCAGGGGTTGTTCGATCACCTGGCTGCACAGGTTCCGTTGGGACGGTTGGGCGAGCCGCAGGAAGTGGCCAAGGCGGTGGCTTTCCTTGCCTCGGAAGACGCCAGCTTCGTCAACAGCATCGAGTTCTTTGTGGATGGTGGTATGGCGCAGGTGTAAGCGCCGTCAGGTTTTGCCCAGCATCACCCTTGCCACGTGGCGCGATGGGGACTTCCCCAATCGCGCCACATTCTTGAGGTGGCGACCAACGGCGCCAACTGAAAGCCAATGCAGTGTGCCTTCAATGGGTACGGTGGCTGCTCATAGGGATTCCTTGCCAGACATCTGCCGTTGCCCCAACCGAACAAACGATACGGCGATCACCACCAAGCCGATCACCGAAGGCGCCAACTGCGACCACGGCTGGCCGATCCGGACAACGTTGCCGATCAACGCTGAAAGCATGGCAAACACCGAAGCCGTCATTTTGTAGCTGTGCTCATACCGCCAGATCGCGCCGTGCCAGCTTCGGGGAAACGTCCATTTGGCGGCGTCGTAGGCCAGGATCAAGCCCAGCGCTCCTACAGCCGAGTAGTCAACGGCCGTCAACCGACGGCCGTGCCCGAGTACCTCCATGGTCAAGGGCAAGGCGAGCAACAGGGCAATCAGCAGCGCGCCCGCGTCAATCCGCATTGGACCTCTTTCCCGCGTACGCACCGCACGCCAGCCGCCGAACAGCTGATAGGGGACCAGCAGGCTCAGCACGGCAAATGCAGGCAGGAAGCGGAAGAAGATCGTTCCGATGGCAGCCGTTGCACAGACCAGCAACGTCATCCATAAGAACGCGAGTCCAAGCCGCTGATGACCTGCCGTTCCCTTTTCCTTGAGCAGGATCAGGAAACCTATCACCAACGCGATCGAGCCTGCCACGACGTGAACCGCAATGTTTGCAAAGTGCATGCATCAACCCCGTGGAATATGCCCGTGTCGCTGGGGAGCTGTTCCGCCTGCCAGCCCCATCCCCGGGGCGCACCTTGTTACACCCGTCGCTCAATTTGCAAACAGATTGCGACGAAGGGCGGCTTAAGGCGACGAAACCGGATTACAGCTGACGAGGCAATTGCTGCGGCAGACCGTCGGCAGCGAAATCCTTCCATGAATCGTCCAGATCTTGATGCCCTCAGACGGGTTTCGCCCCGCCGAAGGCATGACGTCATGCGTACTTGAGATGATGCAACCGGACGTCGTTTCAAGGAGGAAGAAGCTATTGCGCGCCCGTCGGTCATGCGCTCGTAACATCCGCCGCCTACCTTGCGCGCACTTCAGGGGTAAGGGCGACGCAGGTGGCCGAGCAGGCAAGACGGCGCTTGGCGCGCATGTTCGAAGACCACGCGCCATTGCTGCGCGGTTTCTTCGTGCGGCGTGGTGCGCGGCAGGATGCCGAGGACCTTGTGCAGGAAACCTATCTGCGCCTGCTGCATGCACACGAACGCAAGGGTGAGCCGATCGCCAATCCGGAAGCGTATCTTTTTACCGTCGCGCAGAACCTCGCGCGCGAGCAAGCCACGAGGCGACGTTGGTCGACGCTGTCCATCGAAGAGATCACCGGCCTGGCCCAAAACCTGGCCAGCGGAGAATGCGTGGAAGATGCCGCCGAACGCGAACAACGCAGCCAGCACCTACAAACCTTGCTGGCGACGCTGCCAGAGCACACACGCGCCGTTCTGGTCAT